>JAHBSW010000003.1 GCA_019638935.1 Cryobacterium sp. | reverse complement strand
CTCAGCCGCGGCCAGGGCGTCTTCGGCATCGCCGTGGGCAAGGTGCTGCGCGAGGTGGAGTCGACCCTCGTCGACTTCGCGGCCGAGGCCCCGGAGCCGGTCGACGAGCTCGCCGCCCGTCGCGCCGCGCGCAGCGCCTGAGCTTCCAGCACTGCTCGGCGACGGTGATGCCCGAGGTTCATGCGATGAGCACTGCACCTTGGGAGAACCTGCCGCCCGACCAGCGTGCAGTAATGGTGGCTTGCCTGAACACGGGGACCGACTTCGTCTGGCGCGGCTCCAGCGAACTACTGGTCGCTCAGCATGGAGCCCGCCGGGTGATCGAGGCGCTTCATCAGGACGGCCACTCGGTCATTGGAATGGATGGCTTCGAGCTAGCTTCTGATGGGGTTCTGCAGCGCCTCGACCTCATCTACGACCCGGGATTGACCGAGTTGCCCCAAGACGCTGAGGGCGTCGTTGCCCAGTGGGCCAGCAAGGTGTGGGTTGAGTTCGTGCTGGGTGATTCGGGATGAAGCGCTCGATGAACCGCCCCGGTTTGGGGGAGGGGCCGGAGGCTACTCGGCGACGCTGATGCGGCCGGCGCGCACGACGCGGTCGAGCAGCTCGTCGAAGTCGGTGGCGAGCTCTTGAGCCGACTCGCCGGGCCAGACATGCAGGGGCTTGGCCGCGCCCTGCGCCTGCTGCAGCGAGGTGCGCTCGGGAAGCTGGGGGCTCAGCACCAGGGGGCCGAACATGTCGCGCAGCTCTTTGATGCGGAACTGGTGCTCGAGTGACTGGTTGCGCACTCGATTGACGATGATCCCGAGCGGCTGCAATCGCGGCGAGAGGCCACGGCGGATCTCCTCGATGGCGCGGAGGGCGCGATCGGCTGCCGCCACCGAGAACAGTCCTGGCTCTGTTACGACTGTGACGCGATCACTCGCTGCCCACGCCGTGCGGGTCAGGGCGTTGAGCGAGGGGGCGCAGTCGACGAGCACGAGGTCGTATTCCGACTCGACGTGGGCGAGTGCCTCCTCGAGCTTCCAGATGTCACGGATGCTGGGGTGCGGCCCGTCGAAGTTGATGGCAGAGGGGCTTCCGATGAGCACGTCGATCTTGCCGGGTCGCCCACGAGTCCAGCCACTGGGGGCGATCGCGCTGCGCACCACCTTCTCCTTGGGAGAGGCGAGAACATCGGCGATGTTGAGCTTGCCCTCGACCGAGACATCGAGGCCGGTAGAGACATCGGACTGCGGGTCGATATCGACGACGAGCGTGCTCAACCCTCGAGCGAACGCTGCTGATGTTAGGCCGAGCGTCACGGTGGTCTTGCCCACTCCACCTTTGAGGGAACTGACGCTGAGTACGTGCACGAGTAAAGACGATACCTTCAATAGTCTTGGAGCACGCCTACCGACGTCGGCTTGGTCCGATTTTGGCCGCATATTCACGCCGCGCAGTGCAGGGAATCGCGCGGGAGCCTGAGGGGAACACGGATGTTCAGCAAGATTCTGGTCGCCAACCGGGGAGAGATCGCCATCCGCGCGTTTCGTGCCGCGTTCGAGGTGGGGGCGAGAACCGTGGCGGTGTTTCCCTGGGAAGATCGCAATTCGCTGCACCGGTTGAAGGCCGACGAGGCCTACCAGATCGGCGAGGAGGGTCATCCCGTCCGCGCTTACCTCACGGTGGAGGAGATCATCCGCGTCGCTCAGGACAGCGGTGCCGACGCGATCTACCCCGGCTACGGGTTCCTTTCCGAGAACCCCGACCTCGCGCGTGCCGCCGAGGCCGCGGGGATCACGTTCATCGGACCCGGTCACGAGGTTCTCGAGATGGCGGGCGACAAGGTCGCCGCGAAGACGCATGCGATCGCAGCGGGCGTTCCCGTGCTGAAGTCGACCCCCGCATCCGAGGATCTCGACGAACTCATCGCGGGCGCCGACGAGATCGGTTACCCCGTCTTCGTCAAGGCCGTCGCCGGCGGCGGCGGGCGAGGGATGCGTCGCGTGAACTCTCGCGACGAGATTCGCTCCGCACTCGAAGCGGCCATGCGCGAGGCGGAGAGCGCCTTCGGCGACCCCCGCATGTTCGTCGAGCAGGCGGTGCTGCGCCCGCGTCATATCGAGGTGCAGATCCTCGCCGATCGCACGGGGGAGACCGTGCACCTCTTCGAGCGCGACTGCTCGGTTCAGCGGCGCAACCAGAAGGTCATCGAGATCGCACCCGCGCCGCTGCTCGACGACGGCATCCGTGAAGCGCTTCACCGCGATGCCATCGCCTTCGCCAAGCAGATCGGCTACGTCAACGCGGGCACGGTCGAGTTTCTCGTCGACACCGTCGGCGACCGTGCGGGGCAGCACGTCTTCATCGAGATGAACCCCCGCATCCAGGTGGAGCACACGGTGACCGAGGAGGTGACCGATGTCGACCTCGTGCAGGCGCAGATGCGCATCGCCTCCGGTGCGACGCTCGCCGAGCTCGGACTCACCCAGGATCGCATCTACGTGCGCGGCGCGGCGCTGCAGTGCCGCATCACGACCGAGGATCCCACCCAGGAGTTCCGCCCCGACACGGGAACGATCACGACCTATCGTTCACCCGGTGGCGGCGGCATCAGGCTCGACGGGGGAACGATTCATCCGGGCACGAGCATCAGCCCCCACTTCGATTCGATGCTCGTCAAGATGACGACGCGCGGCCCGAACTTCGAGGCCGCGGTGGCACGCGCACGGCGCGGACTCGCCGAGTTCCGCATCCGTGGCGTCGCGACGAACATCCCGTTCCTTCAGGCTGTCATCGACGACCCGGCCTTCGTGGCGGGTGACCTCAGCACGTCGTTCATCGACGAGCGCCCGGAACTGCTCACCGCTCGCCGTTCGAAGGACCGCGGCACCAAGATTCTCAATTGGCTCGCCGACGTCACCGTCAACCGGCCTCACGGCGACGGCGAGGGCCTCGTCGACCCGGCGAGCAAGCTTCCGGATGTCGACCTCGCCACACCGGCGCCTGCGGGCTCGCGACAGCGACTGCTCGAGCTCGGTCCCGACGCCTTCGCGAAGGCCCTTCGTGCTCAGACCGCTCTCGCGGTCACCGACACGACCCTGCGCGATGCCCACCAGTCGCTGCTCGCGACGCGGGTGCGCACGAAGGACCTGGTCGAGGTCGCACCGTACCTCGCGCGCCTCACCCCGGAGCTGCTCTCGGTCGAGGCGTGGGGCGGGGCGACCTACGATGTCGCACTTCGGTTCCTCGGTGAGGACCCCTGGGCGAGACTCTCCGCGCTGCGCGAGACCCTGCCCAATATCGCGATTCAGATGCTGCTTCGCGGCCGCAACACCGTCGGATATACGCCGTACCCGACCAAGGTCACGAGTTCCTTCGTCCGTGAGGCCGTCGACTCCGGTGTCGACATCTTCCGCATCTTCGACGCTCTCAATGACGTCGAGCAGATGCGCCCCGCGATCGACTCCGTGCTCGAGTCGGGCACCGCGGTCGCCGAGGTCGCGCTGTGCTACACGGGCGACCTGCTCGATCCCGCAGAGGACCTCTACACGCTCGACTATTACCTCTCGCTCGCCGAGCGCATCGTCGAGTCGGGCGCTCACATCCTCGCAGTCAAGGACATGGCGGGACTCCTGCGCGCGGGGGCCGCGGAGAAGCTCGTAGGCGCACTGAGGGAGCGCTTCGACCTTCCGGTCCACGTGCACACGCACGACACCGCTGGCGGCCAGCTGGCGACGCTCCTGGCCGCTAGTCGCGCCGGCGCCGATGCGGTGGATGTCGCGAGCGCGCCGATGGCCGGCACGACCAGTCAGCCCTCGGCATCCGCCCTCGTCGCCGCCCTCGCTCACACCGAGCGCGACACGGGCCTGTCGCTCGATGCTGTGAGCGATCTGGAGCCCTACTGGGAGGCCGTGCGTCACCTCTACCGCCCGTTCGAGGCAGGACTGCCCGGGCCCACCGGCCGTGTCTACCACCACGAGATTCCGGGCGGTCAATTGTCGAACCTGCGCACCCAGGCGGTCGCACTCGGGCTCGCCGACCGCTTCGAGAAGATCGAGGAGCTCTACGCCGCGGCCGACCGCATTCTCGGGCGCCTGCCCAAGGTTACGCCGTCATCGAAGGTGGTCGGCGACCTGGCTCTCGCGCTTGTGGCGGCCGACGCCGACCCGAAGGAGTTCGAGCAGCACCCCGAGCGCTTCGACATCCCCGACTCGGTCATCTCGTTCATGGCGGGCGAGCTCGGCGACCCGCCCGGCGGATGGCCGGAGCCGTTCCGCAGCGCGGTGCTGAAGGGCCGCACGGTCGATGTCTCGGTCACGCCGCTGTCGGACGAGGATGAGGCCGCGCTCGATTCCGACTCGGCCACGCGGCGCAAGACGCTCAATCGTCTGCTCTTTCCCGGTCCGACGAAGATATTCGAGGACGTTCGCGATCAGTACGGGGACGTCTCGGTCATCAGCACCCGCGACTACCTCTACGGCCTCACCCAGGGCACCGAGACGAGTGTCGAGATCAGCAGCGGAGTGAACCTGCTCCTGGGCCTCGAGGCCATCGGCGAGGCCGACGACCGGGGAATGCGCACCGTCATGACGCTCATCAACGGTCAGATGAGGCCGGTGTACGTGCGCGACCGCACGATCGCCGTCTCGACCGTGACCGTGCAGAAGGCCGATCCCTCGGTCGCGGGAGAGATCGCAGCACCCTTCTCGGGGGTTGTGAGCCTCGCGGTCGAGGAGGGCGCTCAGGTGACGGCGGGCGACACGATCGCGACCATCGAAGCGATGAAGATGGAGGCGGCGATCACCACGCCCGTCGCGGGGGTCGTGCAGCGCCGGGCCATTCAGCCTACTCAGCAGGTGGAGGCGGGCGACCTCATCGTCGTGGTGGGGTCAGCCTGAGTCAGGGCATTCATTCGGGAGCGCTAAACTTGGGGGTTCGGTGAATCGAGAAGGGCGTACCGGTGGCAAGAAGCACGACGAATAAGCCCGCGACCGCGCGCGCCGCGAAGAAGTCGGCCAGAGCGTCGAAGGCTGCCGTCGAGACGCCTGCGGTCGGTGACGCCGCCGAGACGATCATCGCGGATGCTTCCGACCCCGCGCCAGGTGCCGACGCCGAGCCAACAGCCGACACCGAGGAACGCGTCTCGATGTCCGTCGATCTTCCCGAGCAGGTTCACGCGACTCCCACCGAAGAGCTCGCGCTGGCAATCGACACGACGGTGCTCGCCGACCCGAGTCGCATGCCGGGGGAGGCGTCGAACACCACCGTCGTCAACCTCGATGCCTCCTCGCTCGTCATAGAACGCCTGGTTTCTGCGCCGATTCCTGTCATCGCACCGCTCGACGTGGCCGCGCCGGCGGCGCCGATTCGAACCGCGGATGCCGGTATGAGCCGCCGCGCTCGTCTCAACGGGGAGGTGTCGACGACACCCGAGACGTCCGCGATGCTCACAGCAGACCGGCTGGTCGACGAGCGACTGCGCAAGCCGGCGCAACCCGAAGGTGCGTGGCCCGAGTTCCTCTACGCGATCAGCGGTCACCTCATCAACATCGGCGATTCCCCGCGCGTGCGAGAGCGCAAGGCTCTCGAGGCGCGCATCGCCAAGAAGTTCGACGGCGGTGCCCGATTCATCCCCGTGCTCACGCGCAAGGGCGGTGTGGGCAAGACCACCGTGACGACGCTGCTGGGAATGGCGATGGCCGATGTTCGCGAGGATCGCGTCATCGCGATCGACGCGAACCCCGACCGCGGAACGCTCTCCGAGCGCATCAACAAGCAGACGCGCGGCACCGTGCGCGACGTGGTCAACAAGGCGGCGTCGCTCTCGAGTTTCAACGACTTCACGAGCCTCATCTCCCGCGACGAGACTCGCCTCGACATCCTCGCCTCTGACACCGACCCTCTGCTGTCGGAGGCGTTCGATGAGGACGACTACAACGTGGTCGCCGATCTTGCGGCTCGCTACTACTCGATCGTGCTCACGGACTGCGGAACGGGTATCGTCCACTCCGTCATGCGCGCGACACTGCAGCGCGCGGACACCTTCGTCATCGTCTCGGGCGGCAGCGTCGATGAAGCTCGCCTCGCATCCGAGACCCTCACGTGGCTCGAGGCGAACGGCTACGGTGAGCTCGTTCGCGGCTCGGTCGTGGCGCTCAACACCGCGACACAGGGCACCAACCACGTCAAGCTCGAGGAGATCGAGTCGCACTTCCGCTCGCGGGTTCGCGAGGTGATCCGTATTCCGTACGATCCGCTGCTCGCGGCCGGCTCGGCGATCAGCTTCAAGGACCTCGCGCCGTATACGCGACTATCCGCGCGCCTGCTCGCGGCGACCGTGGTCGACGGCCTGCCCACGCGCAGAGACGCATAGGAGATGGCGGTCCGTGACATCCGGGTCTTCGGCGACCCGGTTCTTCGCACCGTCTGCGATCCTGTCGTGCTGGGTGCCGAGTCGACCGCGCGACTCGTGGAAGACCTCGTCGACACCGTGCAGCTGCCGGGCCGAGCGGGCGTCGCTGCCCCGCAGATCGGCGTCGGTGTGCGCGCGTTCAGCTACTTCGTCGACGGTCAACTCGGCTGCATCCTCAATCCGGAGCTCGTCGAGGTCTCGGGGGAGCCGCGACTCGTCGACGAGGGCTGTCTCTCGGTGCCCGGCTTCTACTTTCCGCGGATGCGCTACCCGTTCGCGCGGGTCAAGGGCGTCGACGTCGACGGCAGTGAGGTCGAGTTGAGCGGCGAGGGCATCTTCGCGCAGGCGCTCCAGCACGAGGTCGATCACCTCGACGGCAAGCTCTACATCGAAGGCCTCGAGCCCGAGACGAAGCGCGAAGCAATGCGGGCGATCCGAGAGTCCGACTGGTTCTAGACCGTCGACTCCCGAATCGCCCGCGAATGCGTGTGCGGTGCCTACGGCGTGGCGATGCCCTCGGTGGAGGGAGCCGATGAGCCTTCGTACATCTCGTCGATGGTGCCTGCGAAGTCCTGCAGCACGACGTTGCGCTTGACGCTGAGCTTCGGCGTCAGGTGCCCGCTCGCCTCCGTGAAGTCAGCGGGCAGCACGACGAACTTGCGAATCGACTCAGCACGTGACACCTTCGCGTTCGCGCGATCGACCGTCTCCTGAATCTGCGCGAGAACCTTGGGATTCTTGCGCGCATCCTCGATCGACATCGACCCGTCTTCGCCGTTGTTGTTGAGCCACACGGGGAGCATCTCCTCGTCGAGCGTGATGAGTGCGCCGACGAACGGACGCTTGTCGCCGACGACGATCACCTGGCTGATGATGGTGTCGCTGCGGATCGGGTCTTCGAGCACGGCCGGGGCAACGTTCTTGCCGCCCGCGGTGACGATCATCTCCTTCTTGCGGCCCGTGACCTCGATGTAGCCTTGCTCGTCGATCGTGCCGATGTCGCCGGTCTTGAACCACTCGCCGTCGAAGGAGTCCTTCGTGGCCTGCTCGTTCTTGAAGTAGCCCTGGAAGATGTTGATTCCGGATGCCTCGAGTTCGCCGTCTGCGGCGACGCGGATCGCGCAGCCGGGCAGGGGCGGGCCGACCTTGCCGATCTTGAAGTTCGACGGGATGTTGACCGAGATGGGAGCGGTCGTCTCGGTGAGACCGTAGCCCTCGAGAATGGTCATTCCCATGCTGCGGTAGAAGTGGCCGAGAAACAGGCCGAGCGGTGCCGAGCCCGAGACCGCGTACTTCACACGGCCACCGAGAGCGGTCTTGATCTTCTTGTAGACGAGAGCGTTGAAGAGCGCGAACTTGACCGCGAGGCCCAGGGGAACCTTTCCTGCGTCCAGTGCCTTCGAGTGCTCGACCGCAACAGCCGCCGCGGAGCGGAAGATCTTGCCCTTGCCACCGCCCTCGGCCTTCTGCTCGGAGGAGTTGTAGACCTTCTCGAAGACGCGCGGCACAGCCAGGAGGAAGGTGGGTTTGAAGGAGCCCAGCGCGGGCAGGAGCAGCTTCGTGTCGGGCTGGTGGCCCACCTTCACGCCGCCGTGAATCGAGAGCACCGAGATGAAACGGGCGAACACGTGAGCGAGCGTGATGAACAGCACGGTGCTCGAGTCGGGGTTGACGACCTCGGGGATCGCGAGCCTGGCGTTGCGGCTCAGTTCGTAGAAGTTGGCGTGCGAGAGCATGCAGCCCTTGGGTTTGCCGGTCGTTCCCGCGGTGTAGATGAGGGTTGCGAGGTCGGAGCCCTTGGCGAGATTGCGGCGACGCTCGATCTCGTCATCGGCCACACCCGCGCCCGAGGCGGCGAGCTTGTCAAGGTCACCGAGATCGACCTGCCAGGCCTTGTCGACCTTGGGCAGGTCGGCGCGGATCTCGTCGAAGCGCGAGAAGTGGTCGGGAGTCTCGACGATCATGGCGACCGCGCCCGAGTCCTCGAGGATCCACTGCACCTGTGCCGGTGAACTGGTCTCGTAGATGGGAACCATCACGGCTCCGGCGAACCAGATCGCGAAGTCGACGAGGGTCCATTCGTAGCGCGTCTTGCACATGAAGCCGATCTTGTCGCCGGGCTCGATACCGGCAGCGACAAAGCCCTTGGCCAGCGCCGTGACCTGTGACAGGAACTCGCTGGCAGTGACGTCGACCCATGCGTCCTCGCCCTTCGGCAGCGCGAAGATGGGCAAGTTGGGGGACTCCTTGACTCGCTCCACGAGCAAGTCGGTGACGTTCGCCTCGGGGTTGGCCTCGACAAGGGCGGGCGTTGCGAAACTTTGCACGGTATCTCCTTTGGCACCGAATGGGGTGAGTTGATTTACTCTATCGGGTGCCTTCGGCAGTCAGTCCAGACAAGCGTCCGGTAGTTGTCGGATGCCGACGACGAATCATGTGCTTAGTGCCCGTAGGATTGTCGAGGCGCGCAAATTGGGAGGCGACGGGCACGATGTTCTACTGGTTCATGAAGAACCTCGTCGCGGGACCGATCTTGCGCACGGTGTTCCGCCCGTGGGTCATCGGCGCTGAGAACCTGCCGAAGACGGGTCCCGTGATCCTCGCGAGCAACCACCTGTCGTTCATCGACTCGGTCTTTCTGCCCCTCGTGCTCGATCGTCGCGTGACGTTCCTCGCCAAGAGCGACTACTACACGGCCAAGGGCATCAAGGGGTGGGCGATCAAGACCTTCCTCAAGGCCACGGGGATGCTTCCCATCGACCGCTCGGGCGGTCAGGCATCCGAGGCGTCACTGCGCACGGGTCTTGGCGTTCTCGCGAAGGGTGACGTTCTCGGCATCTACCCCGAGGGCACCCGCAGTCCGGACTCCAAGCTCTATCGGGGGCGCACGGGTGTCGCCCGCATGGTTCTCGAGGGCGGCGTCCCCGTCATTCCGGTGGCCATGGTCGACACCGAGCTCATCATGCCGATCGGCAAGAGGATTCCCAAGGTTCGCCGGGTCGGCGTGATCATGGGAAAGCCGCTCGACTTCTCGCGTTTCGACGGGCTCGAGGGCGACCGTTTCATTCTGCGCTCGATCACCGACGAGATCATCTACGAGATTCGGGCGCTGAGCGGGCAGGAGTACGAGGACGTGTACGCGAGCACCGTCAAGGAAAAGCGGCCGAGTCTGAGCCGGTAGGCTTGACCGAAGCGTTTTCGCCGCTACCGCAACGAGGCGGTGTCCCGTTGGTTCGCACCGTTCTTGAAACACCGTTGTGAGGAGTGCCGTCATGGTCACCATGACCGAATTGCCCGTTCCGGCATCACCCGAGGTCATGCGCGGGCTGGATCACTGGCGCACGCTTCCCATCAAGCAGCAGCCGGACTGGCCGGACTCCGCGGCGGTGGCCAACGCCTCCGCCGAGCTCGCCACTCTGCCGCCGCTCGTGTTCGCCGGTGAGGTGGACATCCTTCGCGACCGCCTTGCGGCCGCGGCGAACGGCACGGCGTTCCTGCTTCAGGGAGGCGACTGCGCCGAGACTTTCGCCGGGGCGACGGCCGACCAGATTCGCAACCGGGTGAAGACGATTCTGCAGATGGCCGTCGTGCTCACCTACGGGGCCTCGATGCCGATCGTCAAAATGGGTCGCATGGCGGGTCAGTTCGCCAAGCCGCGCTCGAGCGATCTCGAGACCCGCGGCGAGACGACGCTTCCGGCCTACCGCGGCGACATCGTCAATGGCTACGACTTCACGGGGGAGTCGCGCACACCCGACGCCTCTCGTCTGGTCCGCGGCTACCACATGGCCGCGAGCACCCTGAACCTCATCCGTGCCTTCACCCAGGGCGGATTCGCGGACCTGCGCGAGGTGCACAGCTGGAATCAGGGCTTCGCCCGCAACCCGGCGAACGTTCGCTACGAGAAGCTCGCTGCCGAGATCGATCGCGCCATCAAGTTCATGATCGCGTGCGGCGCGGACTTCGAGGCGCTCAAGCGCACCGAGTTCTACATCTCGCACGAGGCTCTGCTCATGGACTACGAGCGGCCCCTCACGCGCATCGACTCGCGCACGGGAACGCCCTATGACACCTCCGCGCACTTCGTCTGGATCGGCGAGCGCACACGCCAGCTCGACGGTGCCCACGTCGACTTTCTGTCGCGGGTGCGCAATCCGATCGGCGTCAAGCTCGGCCCCACGACCTCTCCCGCCGACGTGCTCGAGCTCATCGAGAAGCTCGACCCGAACCGCGAGCCAGGGCGCCTCACCTTCATCACACGCATGGGTGCGGGGCAGATCCGGGATGCTCTGCCGCCCCTCCTCGAGACCGTGAAGGCGAGCGACGCGAACCCCCTGTGGGTCACCGACCCCATGCACGGCAACGGCCTCACCACGCCCACCGGGTACAAGACCCGTCGCTTCGACGACGTCGTGGACGAGGTCAAGGGCTTCTTCGAGGCGCACCGTGCCGTGGGCACGTTCCCCGGCGGGATCCACATCGAGCTCACGGGTGACGACGTCACCGAGTGCCTGGGTGGTTCCGAGCACATCGATGAGGCCACCCTCGCGACCCGCTACGAGTCGCTCTGCGACCCGCGGCTCAACCACATGCAGTCGCTCGAGCTCGCGTTCCTCGTCGCCGAGGAGCTCGTCGCCCGCTGAGGCTCTCAGGTTCGCAAGCGCACGTTGACGGTCGAGCCCTTGTCGAGCAGGGTGTCGGGGTCGGGGTTGATGTCGCGAACGATCGCGTCGTTGGGGAACCCCGACAGGGTCTGGCTGAGGGAATCCCGGAAGACGATCTCGAATCCTGCCGCGTCAAGGATCGGCTTCGCCTCGGCCCAGGTCATGCCTTCGACCCTCGGCACAGCGACCTGCTCGACACCCTTGGAGACGACGAGCTGCAGCGTGTCACCGGGGGACACCGGGCCATCGGGCAGGAGCAGGCGCAGCACCTTGCCCTTCTCGACGGTGTCGCTCCAGTCATCGCGACCCTCGCTCGTCGAGCCCGTGAGCCCGACATCGTCGAGTGTGGCAAGCGCGGCCTCGACCGTGAGGTCGTTCACCGAGGGAAGAGGGCCGGCCGAGACCACAAGGGAGATCGGCTGCGCCTCGTGGTAGAGGTCACCGGCTGCGAGAGCGAGGGGTTCGCCGTCGACGGTGCCGAGCGCGCGCAGCACGATGCCGGCATCCGTCTCGGAGCTGAACTCGAAAGTCGATTCGCCGACAGCGAATCGAGCCTCCGCGATGAGCTGCTTTGCGACCTCCTCGGTCTCACCCGCGAGAGCGGGCACCGGCAAGGGCTCGGCACCCTTCGACACGAGCAGCGTCACCGTCTCGCCGTGGGCGACCGCGGTGCCGCTCTCGGGGTTGGTCTCGACGACGTTGCCGACGGGGATGTCGACGCTGAACACCTCGGTCGTGGCGTCGCTGACAACGAGATCGGCGTTCGTGAGCTCGACGGTCGCCGACTCGACGCTGAGGCCGACCACGCTCGGGATGACGACCTTCGATCCTGGGCCGGAACCGTAGTACCAGCCGATGCCGCCCGCGGAGGCGGCGAGCAGGAGCACCAGGATGAGCGCCCACATGCCGCGTGACTTGCGACGCTCGCTCGCCCGTGCGAGGGCGATCGTGCTGTCCACGGGCTGCGGGCCTGTCGCCCGCTGGCGGCCGCGCGCACCGAGAACCTGAGTCTCCTCCTCGGAGCCTGCCGCGGGCAACTCCTCGGGAAGCACTCGGGTGTGCTGGGCACTGATCGACTGCGTGCTGATCGCCTGGGTCGTGGTGCCTGCGGCGACGAGCTCGCGAACATCGAGCAGCTGCTCGAGCATCGCGCGCGCGTCACGGGGCCGCTGATCCGGATCGCGAGCGGTCGCCCAGAGCACGAGCTCGTCGAGCTCCACCGGCACCCGGGGGTTCAATGAGCTCGGTGTGGGCACGGTGTCGTTCGCGTGCTGCTGCGCGATCTGGAACGGCTGCTCGCCCTTGTAGGGCTGCTCGCCGGCGAGCATCTCGTAGAGCATGATGCCGGCGGCGTAGATATCGCTGCGGGCATCCGCGATGCCGCGCGTGACGAGCTCGGGGGAGAGGTACGCGATGGTGCCGAGCAGGGCGTTGCCTGTGGCGGTCTGAGCGGTGACGGCCCTGGCGAGACCGAAGTCACCGATCTTGATGCGACCGTCGTCGGCGAGCAGCACGTTCTCGGGCTTGAGGTCGCGGTGCACGATGCCGTTGCGATGAGCGGCGGCGAGTCCCGAGAGAATCGCCTCCATGATGTCGAGCGCCTGATCGTTCGTGAGCACGGGGTGGTCTTTGAGCAGCTCGCGCAGCGTTATTCCGGGCAGGTACTCCATCACGAGGTAGGCGATCTCGCCATCCTGCCCCTGATCGAAGACGTTGACCACATTGGGGTGAGCGAGTCGAGCGGCAGACCTTGCTTCCTGGATGAAGCGTGTCTTGTACTGTGAGTCGTCGGCCAGATGACCGTGCATGACCTTGAGCGCGACGCGGCGGTCCAGGCGCAGGTCGGTGGCCTGGTAGACCGTCGCCATGCCGCCCCGGGCCACGCGTGACCGCACCTGGTATCGGCCGTCGATCAGACGGCCGATCAGGGGATCGGTCTGCACGGTGCTCACCGGTCGAGTCTATGGTTGCACGCCCTGAATTCCGGGGTACAACACTGCTTTAGCGCGATCAGAACGCTGGGAGAATCGGGGGAATCAGCCCAGTTCGGCAAACCACGCCCGGGCGGAGAATTCCCACTTCGCGTAGGCATCAGGGTAGGCCGACTTCTGCACCGTCTGCGCGGCCACGGTGAGCGTCATGTTCTGCCAGCCCGCGTAGTCGAGCAGGCCACGAGTCTTTCCCTTGTTGGGGTTGGAGGGTCCACCGTAGAAGGCCAGGGCAGCGAACTCGCGATTCATGATCTGTTCGACCGTGCCCCAGCCCTGGCTCGGGCGCTGCTGGAAGAGGCCGATCGAGTCGCGGTCACCCCAGTTGAGGTTGCGCAGGCTCGACTCCTGCATGGCAGTGGCGAGGGCGATGATGATGCCGTACTCGGGCACGCCGAGTGAGCGGCCCACCGCGATGATGACGCGAGCGTTGTCGGCCATTTCTGCGGTCAGGGGTGTGGCTCCGGGCGTCGATCCGGCGGGGGCGGTGGCACCGGGGATGATGATCGTCTGGCCCGGGTAGATGATCGTTGACCAGCCGAGTCCGTTGGCGGTCAGCACCGCCTGGGTGGACACACCGTGACGCGTCGCGATGCCGCTGATGGTGTCGCCGGACTTGATCGTGTAGACGTAGGGCGCGGGTGCGGGTGGTGGAGTCGGCTCGGGCTCGGGAGCAGGGGATTGCTCCACGGGTGTCTCGTCGACTGGGCTCTCTTCGACCGGGCTCTCATCGACGGGGGTTTCGTCCGCCGGTGGCGGCGTCGGAGTCTCGGGTGCGGCGGGGGTGGTCGCGGGCGCGGCCGGGATGGTGATCCTCTGGCCGGGGAAGATGAGGCTCGACCAGCCGAGCCCGTTGGCATTCAACACGGAGACGGTGCTCACGCCGAAGCGGGCGGCGATCGCGCTGATCGTGTCGCCCGTGACGATCGTGTACTGCTGAGTCGTCGGCGGTGGCGCTGGGGTGGGCGCAGGTGCGGGAGTCGCGGCGGGGACGCCGTTCGTGAGCTTGAGAATCTGGCCGGGGAAGATCAGGCTGCTCCAGCCGAGACCGTTGAGGGCGAGCACGGAAGCAGTGGAAAGGCCGTGACGCGTCGCGATGCCGCTGACGGTGTCGCCGGCCTTGACCGTGTAGGTGGAGGAAACCGACGCGATCGTGACCACGGCATCCGTCACGTGTGCCGCATTCGCTCTCGCCTCCGCGGCCTGGCGCTCCATGGCATCACGGATCGCCTCGCGCAGGTTGCCTGTCGAGTCCTTGGGCTTGTTGGCTTTGCCTGCGGGCAGCGGAGCGATGGGGCCGGTGAGAGCCATGCCCATCGTCATGGTTCCCGCGACGAGGATAGGGATCGTTCCCAGCAGGCCGCGAGCGATGCCGTCTTTCGGAGTGTGGAACACCCCCAATCGACCTGAGCCTCGAGACGCAGCGTGTCGACCTCTGGCAGCCGAACGAGCCTGGTCGCGCTCGGCCATCGTCTCGTCAGTCATGAGTTCCCCAGTCGATCTGCTCGTCAACCCTTGCCTCCGCTCTTCCCCAAGAGCCTCGGCCCAACTTTTCTGGTGGCACAGCCCCCGGTGACGGCACAGCCCCTCTGCGTAGCTAATCCGCCAGTCACCAACGTGACACAGATTAATACAGTTGTCAATCAGAGTGACGGATGTTACCAGTGTGATTTCATCAGAAAGTTACGTGTTCTTCCCCGCGTTGATCACCGCGCTCTGGCAACCTTTAATCGTGACTAAGAGCACCACCGTGAACTGGTTGACCATTCCCGACCTCGTCGAGCTCCTCGGCGTGGGCGTCAGCAAGGTGCGTCGGCTCATCGAAGACCGTCAACTGCTGGCTCGCCGCGTCGACGGCGTCTGGCAGGTTCCCGACGTCTTCATCAGAGACGGCGAACCGCTCCCCGAACTTCGAGGAACCCTGACCCTGCTCGGCGACGCCGGCTTCAGCGACGAAGAAGCGATGAGCTGGCTGCTCGAAGAAGAAGATCTTCTCGGCACCAGTCCCATCGACGCACTGCGCGCGGGCCGCAAGGCCGAAGTGCGACGAACCGCACAAGCGCTGGCGTAACTCGGCGAAGGCGATTTCTCGCCTTCGCCGCCAGCGCTGACGGTCGTCCCGAACGTCAGAATCCTGCAGGCGCCCTACGACGTGCGGGTCGTCACCGCCTCCACGAGGGTCGTGAGCTCACGCTTCGCCGCTGCCGAGACCGGCGCGTCGACGAGGGCGCCGCGCGCGGTCTCGGCGTTGAGCTCGATCACCTTCTCGATGCGCTCGACCGCGCCGCTGCCTCGAAGCGCCGACTGCAGCATCCGCACCTGCTCGTCGGAGAGCGACCGATCGCCCAGATGCTCATCGAGGAATGCGACGGCGTTGCTCGGCAGGGCACCGCGAGCGACCGCGATGAGCACCGTGCGCTTGCCCTCGCGCAGGTCGTCTCCCGCGGGCTTGCCCGTCACGTCGGGGTCGCCGAACACACCGAGCAGGTCGTCGCGCAATTGGTAGGCGATGCCGAGCGGCAGGCCGAAACTGCGCAGCGCGTCGAGCTGCTCGGCAGTACCTCCGCTCAGCGCTGCGCCGATCGTCAGCGGCGCCTCGATCGAGTACTTGGCCGACTTGTAGACGATGACCTTCTGCGCGCGGGGGAGCAGCTCGGTCTCCGGACGCGCCCCCCAGGACTGCTCCTCGAGGATGTCGAGATATTGCCCCAGCATCACCTCGGTGCGCATCCGGGTGAACTCGGCGCGGGCAGCGTTGCGAGCCGCTTCGACGGGCACGAGCTCGAGGGCGGACGTGAACAGCTGATCGCTCCACGCGAGCAGGAGGTCGCCGGCGAGCATTGCCGCCGAGGAGCCGAAATGGTCGGGGTTGCCGGTCCAGTCGAGTTCGCGGTGAAGAGCGGCGAATCGCTCGTGGACCGAGGGCAGGCCGCGTCGCGTCGCGGAGTTGTCGATGATGTCGTCGTGTACGAGTGCGGCGGCATGAAACATCTCGAGTGCGGCGGCCGCGAGCACGACGGAGTCGAGGGGCGGGGCGTCGGCCTCGACCGTGTCGAGCGGGGCAGCGGGGTCGCGTGCGACATCCGACACCGCCCGATTGCCCCAGTAGCAGAACAGCGCACGGAAGCGTTTGCCGCCGCGAAGCAGGTCGCGCGAGAAGTCGACGAAGGGGCGAAGGTCGCTTGCGATGGCCGCGAGCTCGCGTTCGCGGTGATCGAGAAACTCGTCCAGAGCGCCCTGGATCACATCGACTAACCGGGTACTCTCAGCCACCTTTCTAGCCTAGCGAGGCAAGGGCGCATACACTTGAGGTTCAAGAGTCCGACACACGTGTGGAGTTGACATGCCGCTGTCAGAGCAAGAGCAGCGCCTTCTCGACGAGATGGAGCGCAACCTTTACCAGCACGACGTCGACTTCGTCGCGACCATCAGCGGCCAGCGCGGCAAGCCGAACTACACCTGGATGGCGCTCGGCGCACTGCTTGGTGTCGTCGGGGTTATCGCGGTTCTCGTCGGAATCTCTCTTCAGCAGCCGCTCATCGGCCTCGCCGGTTTCGTCATGATCCTCGGTGGGGTGCTGCTCGCCCTCGCTCGCCCCAAGTCGAGCGCCGCGACGCCGCAGTCGTCCGGGTCGCGACCGGCTGCTTCTAAGCAGGGTTTCATGGATCGTATGAATGAGCGCTGGGACAAGCGCGAGGAAGAGCGCGGGCGCTAGCACCGCCGCGCACTCCGCTCCGCGAGGAGCCTGCCTGAAGGGGTCCGACATCCGTCGGCCCCCTTTTTTTGTGCCCGTTGCGCCCTCGCACGGCGTTGAAGCGAACGATCCTGCAATTTTTCCTCCACCATGCTCTTTCCCGTAATCTCGGGGAACTATCGCGCTTAGGGCTAAGATTCTCGTGCAGATCATAGATTTGTGGTGCTAAGTGGAGTAAAGTGGAGAACACCTGAATCCGGGCCGGAGAATGAGGGGAGGCGATGGTGATGTTTCTTGGCACCTATTCGCCGAAGCTCGACGAGAAGGGCCGGCTCTTCCTCCCCGCCAAATTCCGCGACGAACTCGAATCGGGTGTCGTCGTCACTCGCGGCCAGGAGCGCTGTGTCTTCGTCTTCAGCCAGCGCGAGTTCGAGAGCATCCACGAGCAGATTCGCAAGGCGCCCCTCACGAGCAAGGGTGCGCGCGACTACATGCGCCTGTTCCTCTCCGGAGCGAACGCAGAGGTTCCCGACAAGCAGCTGCGCGTCACGATCCCCGCTGCGCTGCGCGACTACGCCGGTCTCAGCCGAGAGCTCACCGTCATCGGCGTCGGCAACCGCGCCGAGATCTGGGACACCGAGGTCTGGAACAGGTACTACGCCGAACAGGAGACGAACTTCGCCGAGGTCACCGAGGAGGTGATTCCGGGACTCTTCTAGTTCCTTGTTCCTGACTCCCAGCCGCCCATACGGCCCTGACACACTTCCCCGGTGCCAGGTACGGATGCGGATGGGGATCAGGGACCAGGACCTCGAACCACCGACACGCCATGGCAGACACGACACCCGAGAACGAGTTGCACACCCCCGTGATGCTCGAGCGCACCCTCGAGCTGCTCGCCCCTGCGCTCTCGTCGCCCGGGGCCGTGCTCATCGATGCCACCCTCGGCATGGCCGGACACGCGGAGGCATTCCTCGCTGCTCATCCTGCACTCACCCTCATCGGCATCGACCGTGACCAGGATGCGCTGGCCATCGCCCGCCGCAGACTCACCCCGTTCGAGGATCGAGTTCACCTCGTGCACGCCGTCTACGACGAGATTCCCGCGGTGCTGGCGCGACTGGGGATCGAGGCGGTGGCCGGCATCCTGTTCGACCTCGGTGTGTCGTCGCTTCAGCTCGATCGGGCAGAGCGCGGCTTCGCGTACTCGCAGAATGCACCGCTGGACATGCGCATGGACGCGACGAGCTCGCTCACGGCTGAGCGCATCTTGGCCGAGTACAGCGAGGCCGACCTGCGGCGCATCCTCTGGCAGTACGGGGAGGAGAAGCTTGCACCGCGCTTCGCTCGACGCATCGTCGAGGCGCGGGCGCTAGCGCCGCTCAGCGAGTCGGCGCAGCTCGTCGACCTCATCGTCGCGGCGACCCCCGCGGCCGCTCGCCGATCGGGCCACCCCGCCAAACGGGTGTTCCAAGCACTGCGCATCGAGGTCAATGCCGAGCTGGCCGTGCTCGAGCGCGCCATTCCCGCGGCGATCGACAGTCTCGCGGTCGGTGGCCGCATCGTCGTGCTCGCCTACCAGTCACTCGAAGATCGCATCGTCAAGCGTGCGTTCGCCGCCGCATCGACGTCCACGGCACCCCGTGACCTGCCGGTCGAGCTCCCCGAGCACCGTCCCGCCCTGCGCTTGCTCGTACGAGGCGCCGAACTCGCCTCCGAGGCCGAGCGAGCCAGAAACTCGCGCGCCACACCCGTTCGCCTGCGTGCCGCCGAGAAGTTGAAAAGAGCAGCGAAGCTGGAGAAGGTCGCATGAGCGCCGCTCTCGCACGGTCGGTGGTCCAACCGCAGCACGAACCCCAGCCACGACACATCGAGATCGTCTCGACGCGCGCGCAGCGCAGGGCGAGGCCACGACTCCTCTACGCTCTCGTCACCGTCGGCGGTCTCTTCGCCGTGCTCATCGCGCAACTGCTTCTGAGCATTGCCGTGTCTGACGGCGCCTACCAGATCGCGAGCCTGCAGCAGCAGCAGCGTGAGCTCCAGCGCGACGCAGAGACGCTCACCGAGGCGATTCAGGTGCTGCAGTCGCCGCAGCACCTCGCCGTCAACGCTGTCGCACTGGGGATGGTGTCGAACTCGTCGACGGCCTATCTGCGCCTGTCGGATGGCGCCGTGCTCGGCTCTGCTGTCGCAGCGACGGCGGGAGACCGGATCGTCATCGGTCACGACAACTCGACCCTGGTCTCCAACTCCCTGCTGACGGGCGTGCCGCTCACAGCCCACGCCCTCAACGAGCATCCCGTCACGACGGGCGTGCCTGCCGTCGGCGAGGAGACGTCGTCGGTAGCCTCAAGCGGTCACGAGTTGCCGGCCATCAAGACGAGGTGACCCGTTGCCCGGCCGCCAGTTGAGAACCTGAGGGGAGACGGCATCGCATGAAGCGACCACGCAGTGCATCGCGCCGACTCTCCCTCGCCATCCTGCTGACGTTTGCGATCGTGTCGGTGTTCATCGTGCGCCTCGTCGATCTGCAGGTCGTTCGAGCGGACGAGCTCAACGCGGCATCTCACGACAAGCGGGCGGTGGCGGAGACGACACGAGCCGAGCGCGGCAGCATCGTCGACGCCGACGGCGTCGTGCTTGCCGCAAGCGTCACCCGATACGACATCACGATCGACCCGAAGACCGCGTATGCAGAGGGCGCGTACGGGTTCAAACGGCGCGATGCGGAGGGCGTTCTTCAGACGGTGACCGTGCTCCAGGCGCTGGAGGAGATCGCCGCCATCACCGGCGCCGACGTCGACGCGATGATGGCCACGGTCACGAAGGATCCGAGCGCCAACTTCGCCTACCTGCTTCGCGCCGTCGATACGGATGAGTATCGCGCGATCCGTGAGCTCGGCATCCCATGGGTGTGGCCTCAACCCGTGCCCGAGCGCACTTACCCCAATGGGGCGGTCGCGGGCAACCTGGTCGGCTTCGTCGGAACAGATGGCCCCCAGAACGGCCTCGAGTACACGCAGAACGAATGTCTCGCGAGCGTCGACGGAGTCTCGACCTACGAGCGCGGCGCCGATGGGGTTCGGCTGCCCGGCAGCACGGTCACGGAGCGCGAGCCGATACCGGGTGGAATGATCACGACGACGATCGACAGCGACCTGCAGTGGTTCGTGCAGCAGGCCATCGCGGAGCAGGCGATTGCGCTCGGCGCCGAGTCCGGCATGGCGAGCGTCGTTCGCGTGAGCGACGGGCACATCGTGGCCCTCGCCGACTATCCCTCGGTCGACCCCAACTACGTTTCGGGAACCCACAAAGACTTTCTCGGCTCGCGCGCCTTCAGCTACGCCTTCGAGCCGGGGTCGGTGCTCAAAGCGATGTCTGCGGCGATCGCGATCGACTCCGGCGTGGCCAACCAGAACACGCGATACACGGTTCCCTATCGGTGGAGCGCGTCTCAGGGTGCCGTGGTGCACGACGCGCTCAATCTCGGCACGCAGCGTCTCACCCTTGCGGGAGTGCTCATGCACTCGTCGAACGTCGGAATCGCCATGGCATCCGACGGCATCCCGAACAGCACCAGGTACGACTACCTGCGCAAGTTCGGCTTCGGCGAGCGCACGGCCGTGGGGTTCCAGGGCGAGACGAAAGGCCTCTTGGACGAACGCTGGAACGCGCAGCAGCGATACGACATCGCCTACGGTCAGGGTATTTCGATGTCGCTCGCACAGCTCACGAGTGCCTACCAAGCGATCGCGAACGGCGGAGTGAGGATGCCGCTCACCCTTGTGACGAGCTGCACGAAGCCCGACGGCACCGTGGTTCCAGTCGCCGCGCCGGAACCCGTGCGCGTGGTCTCCGAGCATGCGGCGAGCTTGACACTCGACATGCTTCAGTCGGTGGTCACCGACGGTTCGCTGTCGTCGACCTTCACGATCGCCGGTTATCGAACCGCGGCGAAAACGGGTACCGGCGAGGTCGCAGGACCGAATGGCTACACCGACGAACGCATCGTGTCGGTGGCGGGCATCGCGCCGGCCGATAATCCCGAGTACGTCGTCGTTGTCACCTTCGTCAAGCCGACTACAGTAAAGACATCGTGGGCGGCGGCGCCGACCTGGGCAAAAGTGATGGCTCAGGTTCTCAAGCACTTCCGGGTGCCGCTCTCGACGACGGCAGCGCCGCGACTTCCGACGTCGTGGTGAGCCGAGATCCTGCTGAGAGAGAGAATTGGTGACCGATCGCATTCCGCCGGTCTTGAGACCCGAACACCCGTTACCCCGACCATTGGCGGCGCTCGTCGCCGAGTTCGGACTCGACGTTCGCGGATCCGTGGACGGGGTCGAGCTCGCTGGTGTGACCGTTCGCACGAGCGAGGTGCATCCCGGCGATCTATTCGTTGCACTGCGCGGGATCAACACTCATGGTGCACAGTTCATCGCCGACGCTGTCGAGCGCGGAGCCGTGGCTGTGCTCACCGATGAGGAGGGAGCCGAGCTAGCGGCTGACGCAGGTCTTCCGTTGATCGTCGTCGACTCGCCGCGTCAGGCGCTCGGCGGTATCTCGGCGTGGGTCTACCAGACACACGTCGATCCGCCCCTGACCTTCGGCGTGACCGGCACCAACGGCAAGACCTCGACCTCGCACATTCTCGAGGGCATCCTCAAACAGCTGGGGCTCATCACGGGGTTGAGCTCCACATCCGAACGCCACATCGGCGACCTGGTCGTGGTGAGCCGTCTCACCACGCCCGAGGCCAGCGAGCTGCATGCGCTGCTCGCCAGGATGCGAGAGAGCAACGTTCGCGCTGTTGCGCTCGAGGTGAGCGCGCAGGCACTCAGCCGCAATCGCGTCGACGGAGTGTTCTTCGACGTCGTCGCCTTCACCAACCTCAGTCATGACCACCTCGACGACTACGCCGACTTCGAGGAGTACCTTCAGGCCAAGCTCGCCTTCTTCGACCCCGATCGCGCTCGACGCGGTGTCGTCTCGCTCGACACCGAGTGGGGGGCGCGCGTGGTCGCTGACTCGCACATTCCGGTCACCACGATCTCGGCGACGCCCGGTGTCGACGCTGAGTGGGTCGTCGACGTGCTCGAGGAGAGGCCCACGGGCGCGGTGTTCCGCCTCACCGGGCCAGACGGTCGGATGCTGGAGTCGAGCGCTCCCGTGATCGGTCGCCACATGGCGGCGAACGCCGGCCTCGCGGTGGTCATGCTCGTCGAGGCGGGATTCGATCTCGAGGCGATCGGACAGGCCATCTCCGGGGGCATCGAGGCATACCTCCCCGGGCGCACCGAGCGTGTCTCGGGTGATCGAGGACCGAGCGTGTACGTCGACTTCGGTCACAGCCCCGACGCCTTCGTGAACACCCTGCAGGCGGTGAGAACCTTCACACCGGGTCGCGTCATCATGGTCGTCGGCGCCGATGGCGACCGCGATCCGAGCAAGCGCCACGAGATGGGCCGCGTCTCGTCGGAGTACTCCGACATCCTGGTCATCACCGACCACCATCCGCGATTCGAGGATCCGGCGTCGATTCGCACGGTGCTGCTCGAGGGGGCGGCCCTTGCGGAGCATCAGGCCGAGGTTCACGAGGTGAGCCCGCCCGAGGCGGCGATTCGCCACGCGGTCTCTCTTGCCAAGGAGGGTGACTCGATTCTGTGGGCCGGGCCCGGCCACCAGGACTACCGCGACATCGAGGGCGTGCGCACTCCGTACTCCGCGCGCGCGGAGGCTCGCGCCGCGCTGCGCGAAGCGGGCTGGTGATCGCCCTCACTCTCGCGCAGCTCGCTGAGGCGGTGCGCGGCACGCTGCACCTGCCGGCCGGTGCGCGCGACGATGCGCGAGCCGAGCTCACGGTCGGGGGCGAGGTCCGCGTCGACTCGCGTCTCGTCGCCCCGGGCGACGTGTTCTTCTGTCAGCGGGGTGAGGCGACCGACGGGCACGAATTCGCGCGCAGCGCCGTCGACGCGGGGGCGGTCGCGCTCGTCGTGGAGCGTGAGTTGGACATCCCCGTTGCTCAGGTCGTCGTCGCAGACGCCCATGACGCCCTCACCGAGCTGGCTCGCTTCGTGGTCGCCCGCGTGCGCGAACTTGACAGGCTTCGCGTCGTCGGCATCACCGGCTCGAACGGCAAGACGACGACGAAGAACATGGTGCGAACGATCCTCGAGCGTGTCGGACAGACCGTGGCGCCGCAGGGTTCCTTCAACAACTACGTGGGCGCCCCGCTCTCCATGCTCGGCATCGATGAGTCGACCGAGTTTCTCGTCATCGAACTCGGTGCTGCGGCACGGGGCGAGATCGCGCATCTCGCCTCGATCGCGGTTCCGGATGTCGCGACCGTGCTCACGGTCGGTCTCGCCCACGTCGGGGGCTTCGGATCCATCGAGACCACGCGAGCGTCGAAGGCCGAGCTCGTCGCGGCTCTGCGTCCCGGTGCGGTCGCCGTGCTCAACGCGGACGACCCACGAGTGAGCTCCATGGCCGACGGCACGGTCGCCCGTGTCGTGACCTTCGGCCTCGGCGACGGCGCCGATGTCAGGGCGCGCGACGTGGAGACGGGTATCACCGGCACGACCTTCACGCTCGAGGTCGGCGGGGCCGAGCATCCGGTCGCATTGAGGCTCATCGGCGAGCACCAGGTGGTCAATGCTCTCGCCGCGCTTGCCATCGCCCACGAGCTCGGTGTCGCACTCGACACGGCAATCGACGCTCTCGAATCGATGCAGCGCGCCGAGAAGTACCGCATGGAGCCGCACGAGACCGCCGACGGCGTCACCCTGATCAACGACGCGTACAACGCGAGCCCCGACTCGATGGCGGCGGCACTGAAGACCCTCGCGCTGCTCACGCGCGACGGGCGGCGGTCGGTCGCGGTGCTCGGGGAGATGGCGGAGCTGGGTGATCATGCCGACGAGGAGCACGATCGCATCGGACGACTCGCCGTGCGACTGAACATCGAACTCCTCGTGGTCGTCGGCCACGCCGCGCGGCACATCCACAACGCAGCCGGATTGGAAGGTTCGTGGGACGGAGAGTCGATGCTCGTAGATACCGTGGACGAGGCATACGATCTTCTACGTGGTGAGATCCGGGCGGGTGATGTGGTGCTCGTGAAGTCGTCGAATTCCGCGGGCCTGCGCTTTCTCGGCGACCGCCTGGTCGAAGCGAGTGAGGCCCGCTAATGCTCACCATCCTCTTCGCCGCGGCGATCTCACTCGTGTTCACGCTCGTGCTGACACCCCTGTTCGCCCGGGCCTTTCGCAGCCTCAACCTCGGCCAGTTCGTGCGCGCCGACACCCCGACCACTCACGTCGTCAAACGCGGCACCCCCTCCATGGGAGGGGTGGTCTTCGTCACTGCGGCCATTGTCGGATACTTAGCTGCGCACCTCATCGGCCAGAGCACGCCGCCGGCAAGCTCGCTGCTCGTCATCTTCATGATGGCGGGTCTCGGACTCGTCGGCTTCATCGACGACCTGCTCAAGGTGACCCACCAGAACAGCCTTGGACTGCGCGGCACGTGGAAGATCATCCTCACCATCATCGTGTCGACGATCTTCGCGCTCCTCGCCGTCAACACCACGGACAACAACGGCGTGAGCGCGGCATCCACCGCCATCTCCTTCATCCGTGACCTTCCCGTCGACTTCGTCATCATGTTCGGCGGTATCGGCGGCATCATCGCGCTCGTGATCTGGATCTCGCTGATCACGGTGTCGACGTCGAACGCCGTCAATCTCACCGACGGGCTCGACGGCTTGGCCGCCGGCTCGTCGATCTTCGCGATCGGTGCCTTCGTCATCATCGGGTTCTGGCAGTTCAACCAGTCCTGCTTCGCGGTCGGCCTGGCCGCAGACAACGTCTTCAAGTGCTACACCGTCGCTTCGCCGCTCGACCTCGCCGCGATCGCCGCCGCGATCGCCGGCGCGCTCATCGGTTTTCTCTGGTGGAACACCTCACCCGCCCAGATCATCATGGGCGACACCGGCTCATTCGCCCTCGGCGGTGCCCTCGCCGCGCTCGCGATCGTCTCGCGCACGGAGCTTCTGCTGATCTTCCTCGGCGGCCTGTTCATCATCGTCACGAGCCAGGTGATCATTCAGCGCATCTACTTCAAGGCGACGAAGGGCAAGCGCATCTGGCGCGCGAGCCCACTGCATCACCACTTCGAGATGAAGAACTGGCCCGAGGTGACGATCGTCGTGCGCTTCTGGATCATCTCGGGCCTGTGCGTCTCCGCCGGAGTCGGCATCTTCTACCTCGAGTGGCTGTCGCTCGGAACATGAGGACCCCGGCATCCGTGGAGCAGCTCTCGGGCTGGCGCGACGACTGGGCCGGCCTTCGCACCGTGGTGCTCGGCAGCGGGCTCACCGGGTTCGCCGCCGCCGATACGCTCGCTGAGCTGGGTGCAGACGTACTCGTCGTCTCGGAATCGATAGAGGAGAGCACCGCCGGGGTTCTCGAGGTGATCGGCGTGCGGATGCTCGTGGCGCCACGCACGGATGGCGCCCCCGCCGCTCTGGACGAGTTCGATCCCGAGCTCGTCGTGGTCTCGCCGGGTTTCGCTCCCAGCCATCCCTTCGTCTCGTGGGCGACCGCTCGCGACCAACCCGTCTGGGGTGACGTGGAACTGGCCTGGCGGCTTCGCGACAAAGTGGTCGACGAGGCGACCGGACAGCCCGCCGAGTGGATCGCCGTCACCGGCACGAACGGCAAGTCGACCACGGTGCAGCTGACCGAGGCAATGCTTCTTCAGGCGGGGGTGAGGGCTCTCGCCTGCGGAAACGTCGGTGTGCCCGTGCTCGACGCGATTCGCGACCCCGGCGGCTTCGATGTGCTCGTGGTCGAGCTCTCGAGCTTTCAGCTGCACTACGCCCACTCGCTCTCGCCCTACGCGAGCGTGTGCCTCAACGTCGCCGACGACCACCTCGACTGGCACGGGGGAGCGGAGGCGTATCGCGCAGCCAAGGGCAAGGTCTACGAGAACACGCGGGTCGCCTGCATCTACAACCGCGACGACGACGTCACGCGCGAGCTCGTGGAGAGCGCCGATGTCGTGGAGGGAGCTCGCGCGGTCGGCTTCGGCCTCGGATCGCCTGGTCCCAGCGACCTCGGTGTCGTCGACGGGATCGCCTGCGACCGCGCCTGGGTCATCGACCGGCACAACTCGGCCCTGGAGATCGCGACGGTCGAGGAGCTCGCCGGCTACGGCCTCGGCACGCCCCACGCCGTCTCCAACGTGCTCGCAGCGACCGGCCTCGCGCGATCCTTCGGAATCCCGATGACCGCTGTGGCGAGCGCCCTGCGCGGCTTCCGGGCCGATCACCACCGCACCGAGACGATCGTCGAGAGCGAGGGCATCCTCTGGGTCGACGATTCCAAGGCGACGAACCCCCATGCCGCGAGAGCCGCGCTGAGGTCGTTCCCCTCGGTGGTCTGGGTGGCTGGTGGGCTGCTCAAGGGAACCGATCCCGATGCGCTCGTCGCCGAGGTCAAGGCGCGTCTTCGTGGCGTGGTTCTGATCGGCGTCGACCGCGAACCGCTGCGCGCCGCAATCGCGCGACACGCCCCCGAACTCACGGTCTTTGAGGTGGAGGAGACCGACACTGAAGAGGTGATGCCGAGCGCCGTGAGGCTCGCGGCGGAGCTTGCTGTCCGCGGAGACACCGTACTGCTCGCTCCCGCCGCCGCTTCGATGGACCAGTTTCGGGACTACGCAGATCGCGGTCGCCGTTTTCAGGCTGCCGTCCGGCAACTGTTGGGGGTAGAAGCGGATGACGACGAGCTCTCCGCGCCGTCCCCCTAGCGCAGCACGACCGGGCGCCGGGGCCGCGTCGGCGTCGGCACCGGAGCAGACCGACCGCAGTGCGCCGGGGGTTCTCGTCACCGTGCGCCGCATCTTCAACGCGGAGACCGGCAACTACTTTCTGCTGCTCGGCACGACGCTGTTCCTCGTCGTGTTCGGGCTCATCATGGTGCTCTCGTCGTCAGCGGTGACCTCGTTCAGGGAGACCGAGGACTTCTTCTCGACCTTCTGGCGCCAGGGAGTATTCGCGCTCCTCGCCGTGCCCACGATGCTCGTTGCCTCACGAGTGCGGTCCAATTTCTGGCGACGCTGGGCCGGCATCGCGCTGATGGTCGCGATCGCTCTGCAGTTTCTCACCGTGGCAACCCCCCTCGGTCTCTCGCACGGAGGGAACACGAACTGGATCTCCATCGGCGGGATAGTCGGGCAGCCCTCGGAACTGCTCAAGGTCGCGCTCGTGATCTGGCTTGGCATGATCCTGTCGCAGAAGATGCCCGTTCTGGACAACTGGAAAGAGCTGCTGCCCATCGGCATCATCACGCTGCTCAGCGTCGGCCTCGTGGTGCTCGGCAGCGACCTCGGCACAACGATCATCCTCGTCGGAATCATCTTCGGCGCGGCTTTCTTCGCGGGTGTGCGGCTGCGCATCCTCGCCATCCCTTTCATCATCGTGGCTCTCGGCGCGACGATCATGATGTCCAGTGGTTCGCGCGCGGAGCGCATCGCGGTGTGGCTTGACGGCTGCTCGTCGCCCGTCGACTACAACTGGCTGTGCTGGCAGACTCAGCACGGCTGGTGGGCGCTCGCCTCCGGCGAGATGTTCGGCGTCGGTCTCGGGAACTCGAAGGCGAAGTGGTCGTGGCTCCCCGAGGCGGACAACGACTTCATCTTCGCGATCATCGGCGAGGAGTTCGGGCTTCTCGGCGCGATGCTCGTGCTCATGCTGTTCGTTGTGCTGGCGATCGCGTTCGTGCGCATCATCCGCAGCAATCCCGATCCCTTCGCGAAGATCACCGTGAGCGCGATCATGGTGTGGATTCTGGGGCAGGCGTTCATCAACATCGCCGTCGTGCTCGGGCTCCTTCCGGTGCTCGGTGTTCCGCTGCCGCTCATCTCCGCGGGCGGCTCCTCGCTCGTGACGACCATGCTCGCGATAGGGATAGCCATGTCATTCGCCAGAAAACCGGGTGAGCGCACGGTCAGACGCTCCGATGGCCACGGCTCCGCCCCCCGACCGCAAGCGCTCGAGTCGTGACGAGGTATCTGCTTGCCGGCGGCGGAACGGCCGGTCACGTCAACCCCCTGCTCGCGGTCGCCGAAAGGCTGCGCGAGCGGGACGCCGCAGCGAGCGTTCTCGTGCTGGGCACTCGCGAGGGGCTGGAGTCTCGTCTGGTGCCGGAGCGCGGTATCGAGCTCGTGACGGTGGCGCGACTGCCGTTCCCGCGAAAGCCGGGCCGCGCCCTCATCGCCTTCCCCCGCAAGCTCCGCGCTCTCGTTACCGAGATCTACGATCTCATCGTGGCGCGCGAGATCGACGTCGTGGTCGGGTTCGGCGGATACGTCTCCGCTCCCGCGTACCTCGCCGCGCGACGGGCCAGAGTCCCCATCGTGATTCACGAAGCCAACGCCGTTCCTGGGCTCGCCAACCGCCTCGGGGCGAGGTACACGCGTTTCGTCGGTGTCGCGTTCGAGGGCACGAAACTGCCGCATGCGACAGTGGTGGGGATGCCGCTGCGAAGGGAGATCGAGCAGCTCGATCGCGCCCGCTCGAGGGCGCACGCCCTCACCGTGCTCGGTCTTGCCCCCGAGAAGCCCGTGCTGCTCGTCACCGGAGGATCACTCGGGGCTCAGCGCATCAATGACGCCGTCAACGAAGCGTCCGCGAATCTGGTCGGCGCAGGCTGGCAGCTCTTTCACATCGTGGGGGAGCGGTCGTCGCTGCGGAACTCCGGATTGCCCGGGTACCACATCCTGGCATACAGCGATCGGATGGATCTCGCATTCTCGGCGGCAGACCTTGTAGTGGCACGCGCAGGTTCGGCGACGGTGAGCGAGGTGACCGCGCTCGGGCTGCCCGCTGTCTACGTTCCGCTGGCGATCGGAAATGGCGAGCAGCGCAGGAACGCGCGCGCGGTGGTCGCCGCGGGAGGAGCCCTGCTCGTCGAGGACCGCGACTTCACAGCGAGCTGGATCGTCGATGAGCTCGTGCCACTGCTGCAGCGACCCGCCGAGATCGCGTCGATGGCCGCGATAGCGAGCAGCATCGGCACACGGGCCGGAACCGACAACACGGTTGCGCTCATCGACGATGCCCTGCGTGCCGACGGTGCCCAGAGGTCACGGAGAGGGCACCCATGATCAAGTCCGACTTCAGCCACGAGTTCCCCGACGATCCGGGGGTCGTGCACTTCGTCGGAATCGGCGGCGCAGGCATGAGCGGCATCGCGCGGCTCCTCGTGGCGAAGGGGATCGCGGTCACCGGCTCCGACATCCGCGACACCGAGACCGTGCGGGAGCTTCGAACGCTCGGCATCCCCGTTCACCTCGGTCACGACGCGAACAACCTCGGTGACGCCTCAACGCTCGTGGTGACGGGAGCGATCGCCGAGGACAACCCCGAGTACGTCGCGGCCAGGGCCAAGGGGATTCCCACGGTGCACCGCGCCCGGGCGCTCGCGTGGCTCGCCTCGTCGCAGCGCCTCGTCGCCGTCGCGGGTGCCCACGGCAAGACGACCTCGACCGCGATGGTGGTGACGGCGCTGCGCGCGCTCGGCGTCGACGCCGGCTTCGTCAACGGGGGAGTGATTCGTTCGCTCGGTGTCAGCGCTGCGCCTGGAACCGATGATGTATTCGTGGTCGAGGCGGACGAGTCCGACGGCTCGTTCCTGCTCTACAGCACCGCGATCGCCCTCATCACGAACGTCGACCCCGACCACCTCGACTTCTTCGGCTCCGAGGAGGCGTTTCTCGACGCGTTCGTGGAGTTCGCCACCGCGGCGAGCGAGGGAGTGGTCATCTCTGCGGACGATGCGGGCGCGCGCGCGATAGCGCCGCGACTCGACGCGAGCGGCGTCACGACCTTCGGTGAGCATCCGGATGCCGACGTTCGGGTTCACTCGGTCAGTCTCGACAGCGGCGTCACGTTCTCCCTCGACTGGCGCGGCACCGATTACCCGGTGACGCTCGGCGTGCCCGGCCTGCATAACGCGCTCAACGCCGCAGGAGCGTTCGGCGTGCTGGTTCGACTCGGTTTCGACCCCCGGGCGAGCCTCGACGCGATCGCGCAGTTCGGCGGCACGGAACGCCGGTTCGAGTTCCGCGGAGACGTCGGGGGCGTGCGCGTCTTCGACGACTTCGCGCACCACCCGACGGAGGTCACCGCGGCACTGAGCGGTGCCCGCGCGGTCGCCGGTGCGGGGCGAGTGATCCCGGTGTTTCAGCCGCACCTGTACTCGAGAACACGGATGCTCCGGGCCGAGTTCGCCGAGGTGTTCGAGTCTCTCGCCGACTTCACCATCGTCGTACCGATCTACGGAGCTCGCCAGGATCCGGAACCCGGTGTCACCGGGCAGCTCATCGTGGATGGCTTCAGCGATCCCGACCGTGCGCGCTATTTCGATGACTGGAGCGAGGCGGCGGCTTTCGCTGCGTCGATCGCGCGGGCCGGCGACATCCTCATGCCCATGGGGGGCGGAGACATCTATCGGATCATTCCTGAGTTGCTCGAGGCTCTCGACGCGGAACGCGCTCGGCGGGGAGGCTAGGCGGTGAAGCGCCCTCAGGGGTTCGACCCACCGTCTGAACCAGTCAAGCGGAGCGCCCCGCCGAAGCGGGGCGGGCCATCGACGCCGAAGCGGCCGGCGAAGCAAGCACGCCCCGCGGAGCAGCTCCGAGAAGCGAAGCAGACGAAGCGGACTACGCAGCCCGCGCAGGCCGGTCGCACGCGGCCTGCTACGGTCCCTCGCCCCGCGCCGGACCCGCCCGGCCCCAGCAAACGCGAGCTTCGACGAGCGGCGCAAGACCGGCGCCGAGTCGAGCGGCAAGAGGTCCGCCGATTCACGAAGCGTGCGCGCAACCACAGGGCGACGTGGTTCGCGGTGATCGGTGTCGTACTGGGACTCGGCGGAATGCTCGCGATCGCGGTCTTCTCACCGCTGCTCGCCTTCACGAGGCTCGAGATCAAGGGTGCGAGCCACGTCGATGAGGCCGATGTTCGTGCGGTGATCGAGACGCAGCTGGGCACTCCGCTCGCTCTCATCGATCACGATGCGATTCGCCTCGGCCTCGAGGGGTTCCCGCTCATTCGCAGCTACGTCACCGAGGTGACCCCGCCGGGAACGCTGACGATCCACCTCGTGGAGCGTTCCCCGGTGGGGGTTCTGCGCACGGAGACGGGCTTCGCGGTCGTCGATCCAGCGGGGGTCGTGCTCGCGCGTCCCGCTGAGCGACCCGCTGACTTGCCGCGGATCAACGTCGACTCCGACGGGGCCGCGGGGGTGGGTTTCACGGCCGTTGTCGAAGTGCTTCTCGCGCTTCCCCCCGGTTTGCGCGCCGATGTCGACACCGCGGTGGCGACGACCAAGGACGATGTGCGCCTGGCACTGCGCACTGGCGGTCAGTCGGTGGTCTGGGGAAGTGCCGAGCGATCCGAGCTCAAGGCTCGCGTGCTGGAGCAGCTCATTGTCGCGAACAGTTCTCGGTCAAACATCGAGTACGACGTCTCGGCGCCTCTCAGTCCGGTTGTCCGTGCACGAGGGTGAGGATTTCGCTCTCCGCTGGACGTTTGCCTCGTACTTTGCGACACGCGGAATGGCCTGCGCGCCCCCGTGCGTGGGGTCGCATAGCTTTCAGGAGAACTATGAGTTGAGCTTAACTTTAGACTTCAAGTAGAGGTTTAAGGTTTACCGAAAGGCCGGACCGTGTCAGCAAATCAGAACTACCTCGCCGTCATTAAGGTCGTCGGCGTCGGTGGAGGCGGCGTCAACGCCGTCAATCGAATGATTGAGCTGGGACTTCGCGGTGTCGAGTTCATCGCCATCAACACGGATGCTCAGGCGCTTCTCATGAGCGATGCCGACGTCAAGCTCGATGTCGGCCGCGAATTGACCCGTGGCCTCGGCGCGGGCGCCGACCCCGAGGTGGGACGAAGGGCAGCCGAGGATCATGCCGAGGAGATCGAAGAGGCCCTCGCCGGCGCCGATATGGTCTTCGTCACCGCGGGTGAGGGCGGCGGCACGGGAACCGGTGGGGCGCCCGTCATCGCGCGCATCGCCAAGTCGATCGGCGCGCTCACCATCGGTGTCGTCACGAAGCCCTTCGCGTTCGAGGGCAAGCGTCGCGCCGCCCAGGCCGAGGTGGGGGTCGCCGCGCTCAAGAGCGAGGTCGACACGCTCATCGTGGTGCCGAACGACCGACTGCTCGAGATCAGCGATCGCGGCATCAGCTTTCTCGAGGCCTTCGCCACCGCCGACCAGGTGCTTCTCGCGGGTGTTCAAGGCATCACCGACCTCATCACGACGCCGGGTCTCATCAACCTCGACTTCGCCGACGTGAAGTCGGTGATGCAGGGAGCGGGTTCCGCGCTCATGGGCATCGGCTCGTCGCGTGGCGCCGACCGTGCGATCAAGGCCGCCGAGCTGGCCGTCGCGAGCCCCCTCCTCGAGGCGAGCATCGACGGGGCGCACGGCGTTCTGCTCTCGATCCAGGGCGGTTCGAACCTCGGCATCTTCGAGATCAACGATGCCGCTCGACTTGTGCAGGAGGCCGTTCACCCGGAGGCCAACATCATCTTCGGCGCCGTCATCGACGACACTCTTGGCGACGAGGTGCGGGTCACCGTGATCGCCGCCGGTTTCGATGGAGGCGAACCCAGCACCCGCAAGTCGGAACGCCGCTCGACCTTCGTCACCGCCGACGGCGCCCACGCCGAGGCGGAGGCGAGCACGGGAGGATCGACGGATGCTGCTGCTTCCGGTTGGGCCACCGAACCCGAGTCGCCCCTGCCGCAGGCCGACCCCGCCTTCGACGAGAGTGATGATTCGCTCGACATCCCCGACTTCTTGAAGTGACCGATTCGGGGTTCGTCGGCCTCGCGGATCGGCTCGCGCGAGTCCGTTCCGATATCGACGATGCCGCGAGAGCGGCCGGGCGGGAACCCGCCGAGCTGACCACGATCGTCGTCACCAAGTTTCACCCCGCGACCCTCGTGCGTGACCTTTTCGAGCTCGGCGTGCGCGACTTCGGCGAGAATCGCCACCAGGAAGCCGAGTCCAAGGCAACTCAGCTCAGGGCGGACCAGCCCGACGGCCTCGATCTCCGATGGCACTTCGTGGGGCAGCTGCAGAGCAAGAAGGCGCGCGCGGTTCGGCGCTACGCATCCGTCATCCACTCTCTCGACCGGGACAGCGTTCTCGACGCGCTTGCGCGCGCTGCCGACGAGCACACCGAGCCGATCGACGTGCTCGTTCAGGTCAATCTCACGGAGGATCCGCGTCGGGGCGGAGTCGTCGAGGCCGAGCTCGATCGGTTCGTGGAGCGCGCGGTCGCCGCCGACGGCGTGCGCGTGCGCGGGGTCATGGGCGTCGCGGCGATCGATGCGGAGCCGCGGGCCGAATTCGCACGACTGCGCGGCGCCTCCGAGCGAGTGCGAGAGGTCGAGCCGAGCGCAACCTGGATCTCCGGGGGCATGTCGGGCGACTTTCGCGAAGCAATCCTCGAGGGTGCGACACACCTTCGAATTGGAACGGCAATCACCGGAAACCGGCCCACCGCCGGTTAATCTCGGAACAGAAGTCACCACAGGAGGCACGACATGAGCAACCCCTTGCGCAAGACGATGGTCTATCTCGGCCTCGCTGATGAGGAGTTCGACTACGACGAGAACACGCACGCCATGGCCGCACCCGTCGCCGCTGCGCCGCAGGATGCGACAGCCACCCGTGCTCCGGTCACGCCGCTGCGTCGCGCACCACAGGGCCGTGCCATGCCGAGTCGTGCCGCTGCTCCCGCCGATCTCAACGAGATCCTCACCGTGCACCCGCGTCAGTACAAAGACGCGCAGGCGATCGCGGAGAGCTTTCGCGAGGGCATCCCCGTCATCATCAACCTCTCGCAGATGAGCGAGCCCGAGGCGCGACGCCTCATCGACTTCGCCAGTGGGCTGTCGCAGGGGCTCTACGGCAAGATCGAGCGCGTCACGAGCAAGGTGTTCCTGCTCTCGCCGTCGCACGTCGCCGTGAGCGGTGACGAGGCCGAGCCGGAGACCGGTGTCGACGCTTCGTTCTTCGCACAAGCGTGAGTTCTGACCACAGCAGACGGAGGTCGTGATGTCGTTCATCGCGACAGTCGTCTACTACGTGCTGCTCGCCTACCTCATCGTTCTGTGGGCGCGTTTCCTCATCGATCTGGCGCGCGCGTTCGGCCGCAACTGGCGACCCCGGGGACCCATGCTCGTGATCGCGGAGTTCGTGTTCACGATCACCGATCCGCCGATCAGGGCCGTGCGACGACTCATCCCGCCGGTTCGCGTCGGCGGTGCGGCCCTCGACTTCTCGTGGAGCGTCGTGATGCTGTTGGTCATTGTGCTCAGTTACATCGCGCTCGCCTTTCGCTGAACGGGTGCGGAGGCTCTCCGCTGCCCTTGCAGGAAAAACTCGGTGACACTGTGTACTCTTGACCGATGGTTGAAGGATGCGAAAGCACACCCGAACCCCGAGACCTGGAAACTGCAAGAGTTACCGATGGCCGTGCGCGGCGCATCGACTGAGTTCGTGAAGGTGATCCCATGGCGCTCACGCCGGAAGATGTAGTCAACAAGCGGTTCGCGCCGACCAAGTTCCGTGAGGGATACGACCAGGACGAGGTCGATGACTTCCTCGATGAGGTCGTCGTCGAGCTTCGCCGCCTGGGCCAGGAGAACGAAGAGCTCCGCCAGCGACTCATCGCCAGCGACGCGCGCATCAACGAGCTCCAGCGCAGCGGCGCTGGTGCCGCGCCCGTCGTGGTCGAGCCCCAGCAGCCCAGCTACGCCCAGCCGGAGGCTCCGGTCGCTCCGGCCCAGCCGGAGTTCACACCCGCCGGCGTCGACGACTCGGCGAACACCAACAACCTTCTGCAGCTCGCGCGTCGTCTGCACGAGGAGCACGTTCGCGAGGGTGTCGAGAAGCGCGACGCGCTCATCGCCGAAGGTCACGCGACGGCTGCTCGTCTCGTAGCCGAGGCGGAGGGCATGCAGAACGAGAAGCTCGCGGCACTCGAGGCCGAGCGTCGCAGTCTGGAGCAGAGCGTCGAAGACCTCCGCACGTTCGAGCGCGAGTACCGCCAGAAGCTCAAGGGTCATCTCGAGGGTCTCTTGCAGGACCTCGCCTCGGGCTCGTCCCCTTCGCCCGCTCCGACGCCCGGCTACGGCGCGGTTCAGGAGAACCCGCCCGTGACGTACCAGGGCTTTGCCGGCGCCTGAGTCGCGACCCGAGGGGCGGGGCGCTGCGAGCGTTCGAGCACTCGCGGTTGTCTTCGTCGTCGCTCTTCTCGTCTTCCTGCTCGATCAGGGCTCGAAGCACCTCATCACCGAGAACCTCGCCGTCGGCGAGCGCGTGAGCGTGTTGGGCGAGGTGCTGCACTTCGTGTTCGTGAAGAACTCGGGGGCGGCCTTCTCCCTCGCAGCGGGGTGGACGTGGATCTTCTCCATTGTGGCGAGCGGGGTCGCGGTCTTCATCGCCTGGTACGCCCCGCGCATTCGCTCCACCGTCTGGCTGCTGGTGTTCGGAATGCTGCTGGGCGGCACTCTCGGCAACCTCGCCGACCGGCTCTTCCGGGAGCCGAGCTTCGGGCTCGGACACGTCGTCGACTTCATCCAGGTCTGGGGGTTCCCCGCGATCTTCAACGTCGCCGACATCTTCATCGTCTCGTCGATGGGGCTCTTCATCCTGCTTACCCTCATGGGCCTCAACCTCGACGGCACGAGGGCGCGCGGCCTCGCCGCGGCGGGAACAGCGGCAGAGGCCGAGAGTCCCGCGCCTCCGACACCCGAACGCTGACGGCCGTGCAGACCCGAACTCTGCCGATTCCCGACGGACTCGTGGGGGAGCGTGCGGACGCGGCGATCGCCAAACTGCTCGGCTTCTCCCGGAGCTTCGCGACCGAGGTCATCGAGGCGGGCGGGGTCACCGTCGACGAGCGAGCAATCGGAAAGTCGGATCGCCTGCCGGCGGGAGGCTGGCTCGAGATCCAGTGGCGGCCCAAGGAAGCCCCGACGGTGGTTGCGGAGCCCGTGGACGACCTCATCATCGTCTTCCAGGACGACCACATCGTCGTGGTCGACAAACCCGTCGGCGCAGCGGCTCACCCGACGGTCGGCTGGGACGGCCCGACAGTGCTCGGCGGACTCGCTGCCATGGGCGTCATTCTGAGCACGTCAGGAGCGGCCGAACGACAGGGTGTCGTGCATCGACTCGACGCCGGGACGAGCGGCCTCATGGTGCTCGCGAAGAGCGAACTCGCCTACGCCGAACTCAAGCGGGCATTCCACGATCGCGAAGTCGACAAGGTCTACCACACCGTCGTCGAGGGGCGACTGGATCCGCTGGAAGGCACTATCGATGCCCCCGTCGGGCGGCATCCCGGATCGCGATGGAAGTTCGCCGTGGTCACCGAGGGCAAACGAGCGATCACTCACTACGAGACGCTGGAGGCGTTCCCGTCAGGCTCCCTGGTGGAGGTTCACCTCGAAACCGGGCGCACGCACCAGATTCGCGTCCACATGGCGGCTCAACGGCATCCCTGCGTCGGCGACACGATGTACGGCGCGGACCCCACGCTCGCCGCCAGACTCGGCCTCACCCGCCAGTGGTTGCACGCGGTGCGACTCGGCTTCCGGCATCCGTCGACCGGGGAGCACGTCGAGTTCGAATCACGGTACCCCGACGATCTGCGCCGTGCGCTCGATATTCTGACCGCTTAGGCCCGCGTGCGATTAAGCTGACCCTGTGGGTTACTTCCTCATCGTCCTCGGTGTCGTCGTTCTCGTGGCCAACCTCGTGACCTATTCGAGTCGACCCCGGCCCTCGAACGACTCGATCAACGGCATGCGCCGACGCAGGCCCGACGAGTCGGACGCCGCGTGGGAGGCAGGCCTCAGGCTCTACCTGCCGTTCAGCGTCGCGGTCGGCCTCATCGGCGTGGTCGGAGGCTTCCTGTCGATCCTGCTCGACCCTGCATGGTTCGTGGCGATCATCGGGTCGACCTTCGCGCTGATGATCGGGCTGCTCATTCTCGGGGCAGTTCTGCTCGACAGGCGGGTCAAGCGCGAGAGCCGCCGGGAGGCTGGCCTAGGCTAGCGGCACACCCTCTAGTCTTTCGGAGTTTTCGTGGCCGCCAGCACCGATTCTTTCGTGCACCTGCACGTGCACAGCGAGTATTCGATGCTGGACGGCGCCGCTCGCGTCGCACCGCTCATCGATGCCGCGGTTGCCGAGAACATGCCCGCCATCGCGGTCACCGACCACGGAAACACCTTCGGCGCCTTCGACTTCTGGCGCACGGCGACCGCGAAGGGCATCAAGCCGATCATCGGCATGGAGGCCTACCTCACGCCGGGCACGCACCGCTCGGACAAGACGCGCATCCGCTGGGGGAACGGTGGCGAAGACGACGTCTCGGGGAGTGGCGCCTACACCCACATGACCCTGCTCGCGACGTCGACCGCGGGCATGCACAACCTCTTCAGGCTGTCGTCGCTGTCGTCGATCGAGGGGTATTACTTCAAGCCGCGCATCGATCGCGAGCTGATCGCTGCATTCTCCACGGGCATCATCGCCACCACCGGTTGCGCGGGCGGCGAGATACAGACCCGCTTGCGACTGGGCCAGTACGACGAGGCGAGGAAGGCGGCTGCCGAGTTCCGCGACATCTTCGGCGCCGAGAACTTCTACTGCGAGATCATGGACCACGGCATCGATATCGAGCGTCGTGTCATGAGCGAGCTGCTCGCACTGGCGAAGGATCTCGGGCTTCCGCTCGTGGCGACGAACGACCTGCACTACGTGCACGCGCACGACGCGGGACCGCACGCCGCGCTCCTCTGCGTGCAGTCGGGCTCGACCCTCGACGATCCCAAGCGGTTCAAGTTCGATTCCGAGGAGTTCTACCTGAAGTCTGCGGCCGAGATGCGGCACATCTTCCGCGATCACCCGGATGCCTGCGACAACACCCTGCTCATCGCCGAGCGCGCGCAGGTCGAGTTCGACACGGCCGCGAACTACATGCCGCGCTTTCCGGTTCCCGAGGGGGAGACCGAGAACTCCTGGTTCATCAAGGAGGTCAATGACGGCCTGCTGGGCCGATACCCCTCGGGTGTTTCGGAGCGGGTGCGCGCTCAGGCCGACTACGAGATCGGCGTCATCACCCAGATGGGTTTCGCGGGCTACTTTCTCGTCGTCGCCGACTTCATCAACTGGTCGAAGCGCAACGGCATCCGTGTGGGGCCGGGCCGTGGGTCGGGCGCCGGCTCGATCGCCGCCTACGCGATGGGGATCACCGACCTCGACCCGCTCGAGCACGGACTGATCTTCGAGCGGTTCCTCAACCCCGATCGCGTCTCGATGCCCGACTTCGACGTCGACTTCGACGACCGTCGCCGCGGCGAGGTCATTCGCTACGTCACCGAGAAGTACGGCGACGACCGGGTCGCTCAGATCGTCACCTACGGCACGATCAAGGCCAAGCAGGCGCTGAAAGACGCGAGCCGCGTGCTCGGGTTTCCCTTCGGCATGGGGGAGAAGCTCACGAAGGCGATGCCGCCCGCGGTCATGGGCAAGGACATCCCGCTGTCGGGGATCTTCGACTCGACGCACGAGCGCTACAAGGAGGCGGCCGACCTGCGCACCATCGTCGAGACCGACCCCGACGCGAAGACGGTGTTCGACACGGCGCTCGGCATCGAGAACCTCAAGCGGCAGTGGGGCGTGCACGCCGCGGGCGTGATCATGTCGAGCGAGCCGCTCATCGACATCATCCCCATCATGAAGCGCGAGCAGGACGGGCAGATCGTCACGCAGTTCGACTTTCCGGCGTGCGAGGCTCTCGGCCTCGTCAAGATGGACTTTCTGGGCTTGCGCAACCTCACCATCATCGACGACGCGCTCGACAACATCGAGGCGAACCGGGGCGATCGGCTCGTGCTCGAGAACCTCTCCCTCGACGATCCGGCGGCCTACGAGCTGCTCGCCCGCGGGGACACGCTCGGGGTGTTCCAGCTCGATGGCGTCGCGATGCGCTCCCTGCTGCGGCTCATGAAGCCCGACAACTTCGAGGACATCTCCGCCGTGCTCGCGCTGTACCGGCCGGGACCGATGGGTGCCGACTCGCACACCAACTACGCCCTGCGCAAGAACGGGCTTCAGGCGAACACCCCGATCCACCCGGAACTCGCAGAGCCCCTGGAGGAGGTGCTGGGATCGACCTACGGTCTCATCGTCTACCAAGAGCAGGTCATGTCGATCGCGCAGAAGCTTGCGGGGTTCACCCTTGCTCAGGCAGACCTCCTGCGCCGCGCGATGGGCAAAAAGAAGAAGGCGGAGCTCGACCAGCAGTTCGAGGCGTTCAGCGCGGGGATGAAGTCGAACGGGTACTCCCCGGAGTCGATCTCGACGCTCTGGGAGATCCTCGTCCCGTTCTCGGACTACGCCTTCAACAAGGCGCACTCGGCCGCGTACGGGGTCATCTCCTACTGGACCGCCTACCTCAAGGCGCACTACCCGGCCGAATACATGGCAGCCCTGCTGACGAGCGTCGCCGACGACAAGGAGAAGTCCGCGGTCTACCTCAACGAGTGCCGGCGCATGGACATCACGGTCCTGCCGCCCGATGTCAACGAGTCGATCGGCTTCTTCACGGCGGTGGGCTCCGACATCCGCTTCGGCCTCGGTGCTGTTCGCAACGTCGGCTTCAACGTGGTCGAGGCGATTCGTGCCGCTCGTGAGGAGAAGGAGCGGTTCACCTCGTTCCACGACTTTCTCAAGAAGGTGCCCGTGCAGGTCGCCAACAAGCGCACGGTCGAGTCGCTCATCAAGGGCGGGGCCTTTGATTCGCTCGCACCCTCGCGTCGTTCCCTGTTCGAGATCCACGAGGATGCCGTGGACGGCGCCGCCACGCAGAAGCGCGCCGAGGCACACGGCCAGGTCGGCTTCGACTTCGACAGCCTGTGGGAAGAGCCGGAGCCCATGAACGCGGTCGCCGATGGCCCGGAGTGGTCGAAGCGGGACAAGCTCGCCTTCGAACGCGAGATGCTCGGGCTCTACGTGAGCGACCACCCGCTCGCGGGCCTCGAGAACGTGCTCGGCAAGCATGCGTCGAACAATGTCGCCGAACTGCTCGAGTCGGAGCCGACGGGCGACCGAGAGACGGTGGCGATCGGCGGTCTGCTGACGAGCGTGCAGCACCGTGTCGCGCGCAACTCGGGCAACCCCTACGGGCAGGTGCAGCTCGAGGACTTCACGGGTGAGATCTCGGTCATGTTCCTCGGCAAGACCTACCTGCAGTATCAGACGCAGCTCAAGAGCGACGAGATCGTCGTCATCAACGCCCGTGTGCAACGGCGCGACGACGGCATCACCCTGCACGCGGTCAACATGTTCGCGCCGGACATCGGGAGCGCCGCGCAGTCGGGACCGCTCGTCATCTCCATTCCCGAGACGCGCGCGACCACCACCGTGGTCACGAGCCTCGCCGAGGTGCTCCAACGGCACAAGGGCGAGAACGAGGTGCGTCTGCGACTCGTCAACGGGTCCAAGGCACGAATCTTTCAGCTTCCGTACTCGGTGCGCACCTCGGTGGACCTCTACGGCGAGCTCAAGGGGCTGCTCGGTCCCGGCTGTGTGGCCTAGAGTCCCGTAACCCGCGGAGTCGCCTTCGAAAGCGAACCGTAGACTTGCATGAAATGATTCGCACTCTCGATCTTCGCGGCCGCGGTCTGTCGGCAGCTGAACTCGCGCGCGAGATCCCGCGCCCCGAGACGGATGTCTCGCACGCCACGATCGCCGCCGGTGACCTCATCGACGACGTGCGCTCACGCGGCACGGCGGCTCTGCTCGAGCACGCCGAGCGCTTCGACGGTGTGCGACCGCCATCCCTTCGCGTGGCGGAGCACGAACTGCCCGCGGCGCTCGCTCGGCTCGACCCGTCGGTGCGGTCGGCCCTCGAGCGCGCGATCTCGCGAGTGCGCTCGGTCTCGCGCGCACAGGTGCCGCAGCCGACCCGCACGGTGCTGAGCGACGGTGCCGTCGTCGAGCAGCGCTGGCAGGCGATCCGGCGTGTCGGACTCTACGTTCCCGGCGGCAAGGCCGTGTATCCGTCCAGCGTCGTCATGAACGTCGTGCCCGCGCAGGAGGCGGGCGTGGAGTCGATCGTCGTGGCGAGCCCAGCGCAGAGGGAGTTCGACGGTGCCGTTCACCCGACCGTTCTCGGGGCGGCGGCCCTGCTCGGTGTCACCGAGGTCTACGCGATCGGGGGAGCGAGCGCGATCGGCGCGCTCGCCTTCGGAGTCGACGACCTGGGTCTCGACCCCGTCGATCTCATCACCGGTCCCGGCAACGTGTTCGTGGCGGCGGCGAAACGGCTCGTACGGGGGGTCGTCGGCATCGACTCCGAGGCCGGGCCGACGGAGATACTGGTCATCGCCGATGCCGATGCCGACCCCGTGCTCGTGGCGGCCGACCTCGTGAGCCAGGCGGAGCACGATGAGCTCGCCGCCTCCGTGCTCGTGACCGACTCGGCCGAGCTCGCCGAGGGGGTGCGGCGCGAACTCGAACGGCTCGTCGACGCGACCAAGCACGGCGACCGCGTGCGCACAGCCCTTGGCGGCGCGCAGTCCGCGATCGTGCTCGTCGACGACGAGGTGGCTGCGGCCCGCTTCAGCGACGCGTACGCACCGGAGCACCTCGAGCTGCAGACCGCCGATCCCACTCGCACACTGGGTCTGATCCACAACGCGGGTGCGATCTTCGTCGGGGCGCACTCACCCGTGAGCCTCGGGGACTACCTCGCCGGCTCCAATCACGTACTGCCCACCGGAGGCCAAGCACGATTCTCCTCCGGCCTCGGCGTCCACACCTTCGTGCGACCGCAGCAGGTCATTCGATACGACGCCGAGGCTCTCGCGGGGGTCGAGCGAGACATCCGTGCCCTGGCGACCGCCGAAGACCTGCCCGCGCACGCCGATGCGGTCACGGCTCGCCTCCCGCGTTCCCCGGGGGCGTCGGGATAGTCTGTAGCCACCATGTTCTGCCCGTTCTGCCGATTTCCCGATTCGCGCGTCGTTGACTCGCGCACGTCGGACGACGGTGTCGCGATTCGCCGTCGCCGCCAGTGCCCCGAGTGCGGTCGACGGTTCAGCACGACCGAGACGGCCAGCCTCAGCGTCGTCAAACGCAGCGGAGTGCTCGAGCCCTTCAGCCGCGAGAAGATCGTCACGGGCGTGCGCAAGGCGTGTCAGGGTCGTCCGGTGACCGATGCCGACCTCGCTGTGCTCGCGCAAAGGGTCGAGGAGGCGATCCGCGCAACGGGAACCTCTCAGATCGACGCCAACGAGATCGGGCTCGCGATCCTGCCTCCGCTCCGCGAACTCGATGAGGTCGCCTATCTGCGATTCGCGAGCGTCTACCAGGCGTTCGAGTCCCTGGACGACTTCGAGCAGGCCATCACGCTCCTGCGCGTCGAGCACGACACGGAGGCAGCCGAAGCAGGCGTTTCGCAGACCGAGGCCGCCGCGGTCAAAGCGACGGCAAAAGGCTGAATCGCCTCACCCCGTGGCGATAGTCTGACCGCGCTATGTATCGTCTTCTCTTCGCTCTCGTGCTGTCGCGCATGGACCCCGAGCGCGCGCACGGCTTCGCCGCCTGGGTCATCCGAATGCTCGCACTCAGCGGAATCGGCAGGATCGTTCGCGCGTGGACGCGCCCGCACCCCACACTCGCGGTGCAGACGCTCGGACACCGATTCGCCTCCCCCTTCGGCCTCGCCGCGGGTTTCGACAAGAACGCGGAGCTCGTCACGGGACTGGGACAGCTCGGCTTCACCCACGTCGAGGTGGGAACGATCACGGCTCTCGAGCAGCCGGGCAACCCCAGGCCGCGACTGTTCCGTCTCCTTGCCGATCGCGCGGTGATCAACCGCATGGGCTTCAACAACGACGGCGTTCGTGCTGTGGCGCCCCGTTTGCGCAGGATACGTGACCGCGCCCGTCGCCCCGTCGTGGGAGTCAATATCGGCAAGTCTCGCGCGGTCGCTGTCGATGAGGCGATCGACGACTACCTCGCCTCCGCTCGTCTCGTCGCGCCACTCGCGGACTATCTCGTGGTCAATGTCAGTTCGCCCAACACGCCCGGGCTGCGCGGACTCCAGGAGCTCGACAAGCTCGCACCGTTGCTGAGCGCGGTCAGAGAGGCGGCAGGCAGCACGCCCGTGCTGGTCAAGATCGCCCCCGACCTGAGCGATCGCGAGGTCGAGCGCATCGCCGCGCTCGCGCTCGAACTCGCGCTCGACGGCATCATCGCGACGAACACGACGCTCGCGCGGGAGGGTCTCAGAACCGATGCCGCGACGGTCGCAGCAGCGGGGGAGGGCGGGCTTTCCGGCGCACCGCTCGCGGCTCGCTCCCTCGCCGTGCTGAGGCTCATCCGCTCGGCCGTTCCCGCCGACTTCTGCGTCATCTCGGTGGGCGGCGTCGAGACGGCTCAGGATGTCGCCGAGCGGCTTGCCCACGGAGCGACCCTCGTGCAGGGCTACACCGGCTTTCTCTACCGCGGCCCCCTCTGGGCGCACACGATCAACCGAGGGCTGCGCAGACTGAATCGCGCCGCCGCCGGAAGCTAGTCGGGGAACTGCCCGCGCTTGACCTGCGGCTTCGGCAGGCGCAGCATCCGGAGCTGCATTCCGCGCATCGCCGCATACCAGCGGCTGCCCTTCTGCACGTTCGCCTCGCCGTGCTTCGCGCCGAGCTTGCGCTTGACGAGCCAGCCGAGCAGAAAGCCATCGGCGATCGCCGCGGCGAAGAATAGCCACAGGGCGACGATGGCGAAGAACTGAACGTTCGCATTGTCGATGAGGGTCATGAAGATGACGACGAACATGAGCGGGATGAGGATCTCACCGACACTGAAGCGCGCGTCGACGTAGTCGCGAATCCACTTGCGCTGCGGGCCGCGATCACGCTGAGGCAGGTACCTCTCCTCGCCGGCGGCCATGCCCACCCGGGCCTTCTCGCGCTCGACCGCCATCTTGGCGCGCGCTTCCTTCGCCGCGGCCTTGCGGTCGTTCGAGACGAGCGGGCGCAGGTTGGCGGCCTCGCGCTGCTTGCGCGTCGGAGTCGGTCGACCCTTGCCGCTCGCGGGCGCGTCGACGTCTGCGCCGACCGTGTCGGCGTTGTCGACCGCGCCGGTGCTCTTGACTCGATCTGTGTTCTTGTCTGGCTTCGCCACTATCAGCCCCTGAATTCGGTGTCTGGATAAGATTACCCGCATGTCCACGACCTCCGTTTCCGGCACGTCCCCCGTCGATCCCGCTCTTGCCGAGGCCGTGGCCTCGGGGTTTCCCGCCGCGGTCGCCGACCTCAGCAGACTGGTGCGGATTCCTTCCGTCTCTTGGGCCGCATTCGACCCCGCACACGTTCAGGCGAGCGCCGAAGCGGTCGCCGAGCTCGCCGAGCAGACCGGGGTCTTCGAGTCGGTCACCATCTCACGCGCCAAGCTCGGTGCAAGCGACGACCTCGGTCAGCCCGCGGTGCTTGCGACGCGCAAGGCGCGGGGCGGCAAGCCGACGATTCTGCTCTATGCGCACCACGACGTGCAGCCACCGGGCAAGGACGAGGAGTGGGAGACATCGCCGTTCGAGCCCACCGTCAAGGGAGACCGCCTCTACGGTCGTGGCACCGCCGACGACAAGGCCGGCGTCATCGCGCACATCGCGGCGATCCGCGCCCTCGTCGCCACGGTCGGGCCAGATTTCGACCTCGGGCTCGCGCTCTTCATCGAGGGCGAAGAGGAGTGGGGTTCGGGCTCGTTCGCCAACTTCCTCGAGCAGTATCGCGAAGAGCTCAGCGCCGACGTCATCGTCGTCGCCGACAGCGACAACTGGAACGTGAGCACTCCCTCGCTCACCGTCGCCCTGCGCGGCGCCGTCGCGTTCAACGTGCGCATCAGCACCCTCGCGCACGCGTCGCACTCGGGCATGTTCGGGGGAGCGGCACCGGATGCCATGCTCGCCGCTATCCAGCTGCTCGCGACCCTGCACGACGAGAACGGCTCCGCGGCCGTCGACGGCCTCAGGAGCCGAACGAGCGACACCCCCGAGTACCCCGAGTCCACGCTCGTTCGGGACGCCGCCTTCCTCGACGGGGTCGCGCCGGTAGGAACCGGACCCATTCTCGATCGGCTGTGGAATCAGCCGGCCATCACCGTGACCGGTATCGACGCGCCCGACATCGCCAACGCATCCAACACCCTCGTTCCCACGGTTCGAGCCCGCATCAGCGCGCGCATCGCACCGGGTCAGACGGCACAGGACGCGTACGAGGCGATCACCGCCCACCTCGAAGCGCGTGTTCCGTTCGGTGCACACCTCGAGTACGACGACCTTCAGCTCGGCAACCCGTTCCTCGTCGACACGAGCGGGCCGGCGGTGGCGCTGGTCAAGCAGGCGATGAGCGAAGCGTGGGGCAACGAGCCGCTCGAGACCGGCATCGGCGGGTCCATTCCCTTCATCGCCGACCTGGTCGAGAAGTTTCCCCGGGCCGAAATTCTCGTCACGGGGGTCGAGGATCCCGACACCCGCGCCCACAGCCCCAACGAGTCGCTTCACCTCGGTGTGTTCAAGCGCGCAATTCATACCGAGGCGATCCTGCTTACGAAACTCAACGCGGGTACACTCGGTTAGAGAGTTCAGCTAGCGAGGAGTTATCCATGAGCGACACCATCACCGAAACCGCTGCACACGGCGTCGGCCTCACCGCCACTGCCGCGGACAAGGTGCGTTCCTTGTGCGAGCAGGAGGGCCGAGACGATCTGCGCCTGCGCGTCGCGGTTCAGCCCGGCGGATGCTCGGGGCTGATCTACCAGCTCTACTTCGATGAGCGCCTGCTCGACGGAGACGCGACCGTGGACTTCGATGGTGTCGAGGTCGTCGTCGACAAGATGAGTTCGCCGTATCTCGAGGGCGCGACGATCGACTTCGAAGACACGATTCAGAAGCAGGGGTTCACGATCGACAACCCCAACGCCGCGGGAAGCTGCGCGTGCGGAGACTCGTTCCACTGATCGTTGTCGCGCTCACGAGCCTCTCGCTTCGCGGTGTTGGTCTCATAGGGGCGCGCCAATCGGACTAGGCTGGCAACGAGTCCAATAGACTTCAGTTCAACATCGTCCGTGTCATCCGAGAGGTTTCAGGTGCGCTCCAACCGCCGTCTTCGCTGGATTGCCATACCGGTGGCTGCGACTATCGCCGCAGTCCTTGCCGGATGCACTCCGCAGCAACTGCAGGGTTACCTGCCGGGCGAACCCGGCATCACCGACCACTGGGACCGCATCGAAGGTCTGTGGACGAACTCCTGGATCGTGCTCATGATCGTGGGAGTCGTCACCTGGGGCCTCATTCTCTGGACGATGGTCATCTACCGTCGCCGCAAGGGTCAGACTGGTCTGCCGGTGCAGCTTCGCTACAACATGCCGATCGAGGCGCTCTACACGATCGCCCCCCTCGTGCTCGTGCTCGGTTTCTTCGCCTTCACGGCGCGCGATCAGGCCGCCATCGAGCAGCCGATCGAAGACCCGGATGTCAAGATCGAGGTGTTCGGCAAGCAGTGGTCATGGGACTTCAACTACCTCGATGAGAACGTCTACGTCGAGGGCGAGCAGGCCCGCCAGATCGACGAAGCGCCCTTCATCGACTACGCGGCGCTGCCCACCCTCGTGCTTCCCGTCAACAAGTCGGTGGAGATCACGCTCGAGAGCCGCGACGTCGTCCACTCGCTGTGGATCGTCGAGTATTTGTACAAGAAGGACATGATCCCGGCGAAGTCGAACCACATGTACTTCACCCCGCTTGCCGAGGGCGAGTACCGGGGCAAGTGCGCCGAACTCTGCGGCGAGTACCACTCGCTGATGCTATTCACGGTCAAGGTCGTCTCCGAAGCCGAATACGAGCGGTTCATCGCCGGACTCGAGGCGGCCGGAAACACGGGTCGACTCGGCCCCGAGTACAACCGCAACACCAACCTGCCGGACAACCAAGCCCCGGCGATCAGGAACGAACAGGGTACGGGAGAATGAGCACCGCGACCGCAACGAAACCAGGCTCGACGTCGGTGGGCACCGTCCGCCCCAAGCGAGGGAGCTGGGGTGACGCGATCGTCGACTGGATGACCACGACCGATCACAAGAAGATCGGCACGATGTACCTCGTCACGTCGTTCATCTACTTCTGCCTGGGCGGTGTGATGGCGCTCGTCATCCGTGCACAGCTCGTCGCCCCGGGCAATGAGATCCTGCAGTCGATGGAGCAGTACAACCAGCTCTTCACCATGCACGGCACGATCATGCTGCTCATGTTCGCGACGCCGCTCTTCGTCGGCTTCGCGAACTGGATCATGCCGCTGCAGATAGGCGCCCCGGATGTCGCGTTCCCGCGCCTCAACGCCTTCACCTACTGGCTCTTCACCTTCGGCAGCGCTATCGCCGTCGCTGGCTTCCTGACGCCGCAGGGGGCGGCATCCTTCGGCTGGTTCGCCTATGCCCCGCTGTCGTCGACGACCTTCTCGCCCGGTATCGGCGGAAATCTCTGGGTGTTCGGTCTCGCTCTGAGCGGTTTCGGCACGATCCTCGGTGCCGTCAACTTCATCACCACCATCATCACGATGCGCGCGCCGGGCATGACGATGTGGCGCATGCCGATCTTCACCTGGAACACGCTCATCACGAGCCTGCTCGTGCTCATGGCCTTCCCCCCGCTCGCCGCGGCGCTGCTCGGTCTCGGAATGGACCGCGTGCTCGACGGCCAGATCTTCAACGTCGAGGCCGGGGGAGCGATCCTCTGGCAGCATCTGTTCTGGTTCTTCGGTCACCCCGAGGTCTACATCATCGCCCTGCCGTTCTTCGGCATCGTGTCCGAGGTGTTCCCGGTATTCAGCCGCAAGCCGATCTTCGGCTACAAGACGCTCGTCTACGCCACGATCGCCATCGCCGCGCTCTCCGTGACAGTGTGGGCGCACCACATGTACGTCACCGGCTCGGTGCTTCTGCCCTTCTTCGCCCTGTTCACGATGCTCATCGCCGTGCCCACCGGCGTGAAGATATTCAACTGGGTGGGAACGATGTTCCGAGGATCGGTGACCTTCGAATCGCCGATGCTGTGGGCGATCGGCTTTCTCGTCACCTTCACCTTCGGCGGTCTGACCGGCGTCATCCTCGCGAGCCCGCCGCTCGACTTCCACGTCTCCGACACCTACTTCGTCGTCGCGCACTTCCACTACGTCGTGTTCGGCACCGTCGTGTTCGCCATGTTCAGCGGGTTCTACTTCTGGTGGCCCAAGTGGACGGGCAAGATGCTCAACGACCGCCTGGGCAAGGTGCACTTCTGGCTGCTCTTCATCGGCTTCCACATGACCTTCCTCATCCAGCACTGGCTCGGGGTGATGGGCATGCCCCGTCGTATCCCCACCTACCAGCCCGAGGACGGCTTCACGTGGATGAACCAGGTGTCGACGATCGGCGCGGCGCTGCTCGCGATCTCGATGATCCCGTTCCTCTACAACGTGTTCATCACCGCTCGTCGTGCTCCGCAGGTCACGGTCAACGACCCCTGGGGCTACAGCCGCTCGCTCGAGTGGGCCACCTCGTGCCCGCCGCCACGGCACAACTTCACCTCGATCCCGCGCATCCGTTCCGAGTCGCCGGCGTTCGACCTCAACCACCCCGAGGCGGGGGTTCCTCTCGGCATCGGTCCGCTCAAAGACGCCCCCGATGCCCCGGTCGTCGATCTCTCCGACGAGAAGGTGAAGTAAGCAGTGAAGACCAACATCGTTCTCTACTGGGTGCTTGCTGGCTTCTTTCTCCTCTCCGCCGCGATCTACACGGTGTGGAGCATCATGGATCCGTACCACGGCGAGATCGAGTGGGTCGGCACACCCGCACTCCTGTGTCTCGCGCTCCTGTTCGGCTTCATCGCCTTCTACATCACCAAGGGCTACCTCAATCAGGGTGGCGAGCTCGTCGAGGACCGTATCGACTCATCGATCGACGATGGGGATCCCGAGCTCGGTCACTTCAGCCCGTGGAGCTGGTGGCCGATCACCCTCGGTGCCGCTGCAGCCCTCGTGTTCCTCGGTGTTGCTATCGGTACGTGGATATTCCTGATCGGAATCACGGTCGTGGTGGTAGCGCTCGTCGGGTGGACCTATGAGTACTACCGCGGCTACTTCGCCAGCTGAGCGCGCCGTACGGCCCGCGCACAGGGGCGACGCCGACGCGGTATTCGCGCTGCTCGCACAGGTCGGCAAGCCCTACTCGCCCGACCGGCCCGTCTTCGATGTGGCGTTCGATGAGGTCATTGACTCAGACGATCATCTGATCTGGGTCGTCGAGACCGACGGTGTCGTGATCGGCTACGCCCTCACGACGATTCTGCGCCTGCTGCACACCAACGGCTTCTCCGCGCAGCTTCAGGAGCTCGTCGTCGACGTCGAGGCGCGGTCATCGGGCTCGGGGAGCTACCTCGTCTCCGAGATCGAGCGGGAGCTCACCGAGCGTGGTGTCAAGCAGCTCACGGTGGCGATCGTGCGGGGGGCGGCGTCGTTCTACGACAGGCTGGGCTACCGATCCACGGCGGACTACCTCAAGAAAGACCTGCTCTAGCGGGTTTTTCCTCCGGCGGACCGCTTGGTTTCGAGACGCGCGCTTCGCACGCTCCTCAACCAGCAAGTCTTCTCTTGTTGGTTGAGGAGGCCGAAGGCCGTCTCGAAACCAGCGCCCGCTGTGAAGGCTTAGTGGTGCTCGCCCGACTCCAGCTCACCCTTGGTGACGGGGGAGATGCGGTCCTCGAAGAACCAGCGTGAGAACACCGCGCGCACGCGCTGGCCGACAGTGATCTTGCCCTTTGCGTTCGGGCGGATCATGAGCGGCTTGTAGTCCTCGAAGTCGACCAGGCGCCAGCGGTCGTACTCGTCGAGCTTCTCGTGCACCTCGATGTACTCGCCGCCCGGCATCCGCACGATACGACCGGACTCGACACCGTGCAGCACGATCTCCCGGTCCTTGGCCTGCAGCGCGAGGCAGACACGCTTCGTGATGAGGTACGCGGCAAGGGTTCCGAAGATCAGCAGCGCCTGCAGCGCGTAGGTCACGCCTTCAATCGTGAGCTTGAAGTGCGTCGCGATGATGTCCGAGCTCGCGGCCGCCCACAGCACCGCGTAGAAGGTGACGCCTGCGGCGCCGATCGCGGTGCGGGTCGGTGCGTTGCGCGGGCGGTCGGCGATGTGGTGCTCGCGCTTGTCCCCGGTTATCCAGGCTTCGATGAAGGGATAGAACATGACGAGCACGAGGAATCCACCGAGCACGGCCATCGGAGCGAGAACGCTGATCGTCCACGTGTGGTCGAAGAGCACGAACTCCCAGCCCGGTGGCACGAGACGAAGAGCACCGTCGGCGAAGCCGATGTACCAGTCGGGCTGTGTACCGGCGGAGACGGGGGATGGGTCGTATGGACCGTAGTTCCAGATCGGGTTGATGGTCACCGTCGAGGCGATGAGCACGATCGTGCCGAAGACGATGAAGAAGAAGCCACCGGCCTTTGCCGCGAACACCGGCATGACGGGAACACCGACGACATTGCTGTTCGTGCGGCCCGGTCCGGCGAACTGGGTGTGCTTGTTGATGACCATGAGCAGCAGGTGCACACCGAGCGCGGCGATGAGGATCGCCGGCAGCAGCATGATGTGCAGCACGTACAGGCGTCCGACGATGACCGTGCCCGGGAACTCACCGCCGAAGAGCAGCCACGACGTCCAGGTGCCGATGACCGGGATGCCCTTGACCATGCCGTCGATGATGCGGAGGCCGTTGCCCGAGAGCAGGTCGTCGGGAAGCGAGTATCCCGTGAAGCCCTCAGCCATGGCGAGAACGAAGAGCACGAAGCCGATGACCCAGTTGAGCTCGCGAGGCTTGCGGAAGGCACCCGTGAAGAAGACCCGCAGCATGTGCAGCCCGATCGAGGCGACGAACAGCAGGGCGGCCCAGTGGTGCACCTGGCGCATGAGCAGGCCGCCACGGATGTCGAAGGTGATGTCGAGAGCGGACGCGTACGCCGCCGACATCTCGATTCCCTTGAGCGGGTCGTAGGAGCCCTCGTAGTGCACCTCGACCATGCTGGGGTCGAAGAAGAGGGTCAGGAAGGTTCCTGAGAGCAGGATCGCGATGAAGCTGTAGATCGCGACCTCGCCGAGCATGAACGACCAGTGGTCAGGAAAGATCTTGCGACCGAGCTCCTTGACCAGGCCCGAGATGCTCGTGCGCTCGTCGATGTAGTTGGCGACGGCACCCGTGAATCGCGACCCGGCCGTGGGCGGCGCATCCGTGCTCGTCGGAGTGGCGGTTGTCGCGGCAGTGGTGGTACCAGCGGCGGTCATGAACGCTCCCAGAAGCTCGGGCCGACGGGTTCGTGGAAGTCGCTCTGCGCGATGAGGTAACCCTCGGCATCCACGGTGATAGGAAGTTGGGGGAGTGGTCGCTTGGCCGGTCCAAAGATGACGGCTGCCTCACGGGTGATGTCGAACTGCGACTGGTGGCACGGGCACAGCAGGTGGTGGGTGTGCTGCTCGTAAAGGGCCACGGGGCAACCGACGTGGGTGCAGATCTTCGAGTAGGCGACGATGCCGTGGTAGTGCCAGTCCTCGCGTCCGGGCGTGATGTTGTGCACGAAGTCTTCCGGCTTGAGACGCATGAGCAGCACCGCGGCCTTGGCCTTCTCCTCGAGCTTGTGCTCGGCCTCGGGAAGGTCATAGGGAACGACGTGGAAGACCGATCCCAGGGTGACATCGGATGCCTTGATGGCAGTTCCGGAGCCGTCACGGGCGAGGCGAGTGCCCGCCTTCCACATGGTGCGGGAGAACGCCTCGACGGGGTCGGCCGACGGTGCAAGATCGCGGAGCATGACGATGCCGGGCAGCGGGGCGGCCACGACAGCGCCGATGAGCGTGTTGCGCAGCAGGGTGCGACGCCCGAAGCCCGACTCCTCGTTGCCGACTCGGAAGACCTCGGCCGCTGCGGCGCGAGTCTCCTCGGTGCCACGGGTTCCGTGGCGCTCCTCGACGAGCTCGTCGTTCTTCATGAGGTTCTTGGCCCAGTAGATGGCACCGATGCCGATGGGGAGGAGCGCAGTGGCGATGCCGAGCCCGACGAGCAGGTTGTTCACGCGTGTCGAGGTGAGGTTGCCCGGCTCGATGGGAAAAGCGATGTAGGCGTAGATGGCGAACACTGAGCCGATGATCGACAGGGTGAAGAGCCAGATGACGCGGCGCTGTGCCGCCTTCTCCTTCTTCGGGTCGAGGTCGGTCACGCGCGGCTGGTGCGGCGGCAGCCCCGGGTTCTCGAGCGCGTTCGAGCTGATCACGGCGGTGCCAGCGGACACCTCGCGCGCGAGCTTCTTCTCGATCGCCGAGCCGGCAGCGGCGGAGGTTTCGCCGTCGTGCTTAGCCATTGATTTCCCTTCGATGACGTGCTGTTGAGCTAGTTGGGTCGAGCTGCGATCCAGACCGTCATCGCGACGATCGCACCGAGTCCGAAGATCCAGATGAAGAGGCCCTCGGAGACGGGGCCGAGGCTGCCGAGATCAGCGCCACCAACCGAAGGGTTGTTCTCGATGAACTTGAGGTAGGTGATGATGTCGGCCTTCTGCTGCGGCGTGATGTTGAGGTCGCTGAAGACGGGCATGTTCTGCGGCCCCGTGACCATGGCCTCGTAGATGTGGCGCGCTTCGACTCCCGCGAGTGCGGGCGCGAACTTGCCCTGGGTCAGGGCCCCACCCGCGCCGGCCACGTTGTGGCACATCGCGCAGTTGATGCGGTAGAGCTCGGCACCCTTGCTCGCGCTGCCATCGGCCTGGAGATAGCGATCCTCAGGGAGCGCCGGTCCGGGCGCGAGCGAGGCGACGTATGCGACGAGGTCGGCGATCTGCTCGGCGGTGAACTGCGGGGTCTTCTTCTCACCCTGCGGGCCCTGCATGGCGAGAGGCATGCGGCCCGTGCCCAGCTGGAAGTCGGCGGATGCCGCACCGACGCCGTGGAGGCTCGGGCCCTCATCCGTGCCCGCCGCGTCGAGTCCGTGGCAGTTCGCACAGTTGGCGGCGAACAGCTTCTTTCCTTCGTCAGCGGATGCCTGGTGCACGATCGCGGGGTTGGTCGCGGTAGCGGTGGTCGAGGCGAGCGCATAGGCACCGCCGGTCGCCACGAGTCCGATCGCGATGAGAGCCACGGTCGCGAGTGGGCTGCGACGCCCCGTGGCACGCTGGCGCGGTGCCGAGTTGGGCTTCGGAGAAGAAGTGCGCATCGAAGGTATTCCCGGTTCTTATTTGAGGACGTAGATGACGAAGAAGAGGCCGATCCACACGACGTCGACGAAGTGCCAGTAGTACGACACGACGATGGCGCTCGTCGCTTCACGGTGCGTGAAGTTCTTCACGGCGAAGGCGCGGCCGATGACGAGCAGGAAGGCGATGAGCCCACCGAGAACGTGCAGTCCGTGGAAGCCCGTCGTGATGTAGAACGCGCTGCCGTAGGAGCTGCTGCTGATCGAGATGTGCTCGCTCACGAGATTGGCGTACTCGAAGATCTGACCGGTGACGAACACTGCGCCCATGGCGTAGGTCAGGAAGAACCACTCGACCATGCCCCATTGCGTCGGCTTCCACCCGGTGGCGCGTGGCTGGAGGCGCTCCGCCGCGAAGACTCCGAACTGGCAGGTCACCGAGGAGAGCACGAGGATCGTCGTGTTCCCTGCGGCGTACCAGAAGTCGAGAACCTCGGTCTCCGATGCCCACAGGCCCGGGGACATCGCACGGAGCGTGAAGTAGATCGCGAAGAGGCCCGCGAAGAACATGACTTCACTGCCGAGCCAGACGATTGTTCCCACTGCGACGGGGTTAGGACGCTGGACTCCCGCGATGCGGGTGCCATGAGAGAGAGAAGTGCTGGTCACGCTCTCCATTATGGCCGAAGTCTGGAGCGCCGGTGGCACTCCGACAGGCCGGTCGTGCGCAAAACCCTAGGATTGGGAGTCATGACCTCCTCGTTTTCCTGGCCCGCGCTGCTGTCTTCCCTGCTGGAGGGCGAGAACCTCTCCATCTCGGAGGCGACGTGGGCGATGCGTCAGGTCATCGCCGGCGAGGTCAGCGATGCTCGCCTTGCCGCTTTTCTCATCGCGCTCAAGGCGAAGGGGGAGACGGTGGCCGAGATCGTCGGTTTTCGCGACGCCGTGCTCGCCGACGCGAAGCCGCTCGCGGTCGATCCCATGGCCGTGGATATCGTCGGCACGGGCGGCGATCGCGTGGGCACGGTCAACATCTCGACGATGGCCTCGATCGTGGTCGCGGCGGCGGGTGTGCCGGTCGTGAAGCACGGCAACCGGGCTGCGAGTTCGGCATCCGGTGCTTCGGACGTTCTGGGCGCTCTCGGCATCCCGCTCGATATTCGTGAACAACGCGTGGCGGAGGTGCTTGCGGAAACGGGCATCACCTTTGCGTACGCGGCGCACTTCCACCCGGGGTTCAAGCATGCTGCGCGCGTGCGCAGCGAGCTGGGGATCCCCACGGTGTTCAACTTTCTAGGACCGCTGTGCAACCCCGCGCGTGCCGAGGCGAACGCGGTCGGCGTCGCTGATCGCTCCCAGGTGCCGCTGTTCGTCGGTGTCTACCAGACTCGCGGTGCGACCGCCCTCGTCTTCCGTGGCGACGACGGGCTCGACGAGCTCACCACGACGGGTCACAGTCACATCTGGGAGGTGTCGCGTGGTGCCGTCACGGAGCACGATCTCAACCCGACTGAGCTCGGAATCCCACTCGTCGAACTCGACGCCCTCATCGGTGGCGACCCCGAGCGCAACGCCCAGGTCGCGCGCGACGTATTCGATGGCGAGACGGGCGCCGTTCGCGACATCGTGCTGCTCAATGCCGCCGCAGGGCTGGTCGCCTTCGATCTCGCAAAGGATCCCGACCAGGTAAAGCTGTCGATCAACAACAGACTGCGCGCGCGAATGGTGACCGCCGCCGAAGCCATCGACTCCGGCGCAGCGGCTGCGAAGCTAGCGGACTGGGTGGCGGCGGCCAACCGGTAGTCGACGCTCGGCTCCGCGGGCCGGACGCTCAGTCGATCCAGCCGAGCGTCCTCTCGACAGCCTTGTTCCACATCCGGAATCGCTCCGCACGCTCATCGGCGCCCATGGCCGGCTCCCAGCGGTGGTCCTCGCGCCAGTTCGCGCGCAGCTCGTCGAGGTGCGACCAGAACCCGGTCGCGAGACCGGCGGCATAGGCGGCGCCGAGCGCTGTCGTCTCGATCACGACGGGGCGCACGACCGGAATGCCCAGCACGTCGGCCTGGAACTGCATGAGCAGCTCGTTGACGACCATTCCGCCATCGACGCGCAGCTCGGTGAGCGGCACGCCCGTATCGGCGACCGCGGCGTCGATGACCTCCCGCGTCTGGAATGCCGTGGCCTCGAGCGCGGCTCGTGCGATGTGCGCCTTGGTGACGTAGCGGGTGAGGCCGACAAGCACTCCGCGCGCGTCGGGACGCCAGCGCGGGGCCAGCAGCCCCGAGAAGGCGGGCACGAGGTGGGCACCGCCATTGTCGTCGACGGATGCCGCGAGCGCCTCGATCTCGCCCGACGACTCGATGATCCCCAGGTTGTCGCGCAGCCACTGCACGAGGGAACCGGTGACCGCGATCGACCCCTCGAGAGCGTAGTTCGGGGCCGCGCCGCCGAGCTGATAGGCGACCGTCGTGATGAGCCCGTTGGTCGAGAACACAGGGGACTCACCAGAATTGATGAGGAGGAAGTTTCCCGTGCCGTACGTGTTCTTCGCCTCGCCGGATGAGAACGCGGTCTGGCCGAAGGTCGCGGCCTGCTGATCGCCGAGAATGCCGGTGATGGGCACTTCGCGCAGCGCGCTGTCGCCGGTGACGACCCCGAAGTCGCCCGAGGACGGGCGGATCTCGGGCAGCAGCGAGCGCGGGATGTCGAACGCGGCGAGCAGCTCGTCGTCCCAGTCGAGCGTGCGCAGGTTCATGAGCAGGGTGCGGCTCGCGTTGGTGACATCGGTGACGTGGAGCCCCTGGGTGAGGTTCCAGACGAGCCAGGAGTCCATCGTTCCGAAGGCGAGCTCTCCGGCCTCGGCCCGGGCGCGGGCGCCGTCGACCTTGTCGAGGAGCCACGCGATCTTCGTCGCCGAGAAGTAGGTGCTGAGGGGGAGGCCGGTCTTGTCGCGGAAGCGCTCGATGCCGCCGTCAGCCGCGAGCTGATCGACCAGGGGCTGCGTGCGTGTGTCCTGCCACACGATGGAGGGTGCGATGGGTTTGCCGGTGGCGCGATCCCAGAGCACTGTAGATTCACGCTGATTGGTGATGCCGACGCCGCTGATCCGAGTGCGCACGGTGTGGGCGCGGGCGAGTGCCTGTCCCACTACCTCTCGAGTGTTGTCCCAGATCTCGGTCGCGTCGTGCTCGACCCAGCCCGGCCGGGGAAAGTGCTGCCGATGCTCCTTCTGTGCCGAGGCGACGGGCGTGCCGGTGCGGTCGATGAGCACCGCGCGAGTGCTCGTCGTGCCCTGGTCGATCGAGAGGATGAACTCGCGGTCGCCGGCGGTGGTTCGGTCGGCACGCATCACGAGGCCACCACGGAGTCGCGGGTGAGCTCGGCGATGCTCGCATGCCCGGTGAGTCCGAGAGTGAGGTCGAGCTCGGCGACGAGGTTGCGCAGCACCTCGCGCACTCCTGCCTCGCCCGCGACACTGAGGCCGTAGACATAGGGGCGCCCGACGAGCACGGCGGCGGCACCCAGCGCGAGTGCCTTGACTATGTCAGCGCCGCTGCGCACTCCACTGTCGAAGAGCACGGGGACTCGACCCGCGACGGCATCGACGATGGGGACCAGGGCATCCGCGGAACCGACGGCCCCGTCTACCTGGCGACCGCCGTGGTTCGACACGACGATGCCGTCGACGCCGATCTGAATCGCGCGCTTCGCGTCGTCGACGTGCTGGACGCCCTTGAGCACGATCGGCAGGGCCGTGTGCTGGCGCACGAACTCGATGTGCTGCCACTCGAGGCTCGAGCGCGAGAACACGTCGAGAAAGGTCTCGACCGCGGCGCGCGGTTCGCCGCTGCGCAGGTTCGCGCCGAAGCGACCGGGATAGCGTCTGGCCATGTCGAAGAGGGTGCGCACCGCGGTCGGGGTCACGCGCGGCTTCTCCCCGGCAGGTGCCGCCGCGCGTTCGCGAACGAGCTCGCGAAAGACCGGATCACTCGTGTACTGGGCGAGGCCCATGCCGCGGATGAAGGGGAGGTAGGCGAGATCGAGGTCGCGAGGGCGCCAGCCCAGCATGTGGGTGTCGAGCGTGATGACGATGGCCTGGGCTCCGGATGCTTCCGCTCGGCGCACGAGGCTCGCCACGAGCTCGTCACTGCTCGACCAGTAGAGCTGAAACCAGTGCGGCGCGTCGCCCATGACCGCCGCAGTGCTCTCCATGGGCACGGAGGCCTGATTCGAGAACACGAACGGCACGCCGAGGCCGGCGGTCGCCTTCGCCACGGCGAAGTCGGCCTCCTTGTGAGCGAGCTCGAGCACACCGACGGGGGCCGCTATGACGGGCGTGTCGTAGCGGCGACCGAAGAGCTCGATCGAGAGATCACGGGTCGAGACATCCCGAAGCATGCGGGGGACCAGCCGCCAGCGATCGAGGCTCGTGCGGTTCGCCCGCGCCGTGGACTCCGACCCGGCGGAGCCGGCGATGTACGCCCACGCCTCGGCGGACATCGCGCGACGCGCTGCCGCCTCGAGCTCACGCGCACTGGACGGTACGGCGGGTTTCGACCCCGTAGCCCCTCCGCGGTAGATGCTGGTCTGCGCTGATCGGCCGTACCCGGCACTCGACGACATCTCGCCCCCTCGCTCGCAACTCTGCGCTTTGAACACTGTATCGAGCAGAGCGAATGGTTGCGCGTGTCGGAGGTGCGGCGTTGAATTCAGTCATGAGTATTCGACTGGGCACGATCGTGTTCGACACCGACGACCTCGAGGCCGAGAGCACGTTCTGGTCACGCGTTCTCGGCGGCACCGTGCACAAGGACGACGACTGGCACGAGTTGGTTGTGGACGGGGCGCCCCGCATCGCATTCCAGCTCGCCCCCGATCACGTGCGCCCCCGTTGGCCCGACGGCGAGCCGCAGCAGGTTCACCTCGATCTCTATGTCGACGATGTCGCCGCCTCGCACGCCGATGTCACTGCTGCGGGTGCCGAGTTCCTGCGCGGATCGAACGTGGATGCCGAGGAGGGATTCCGGGTGTACGCGGACCCGTCCGGGCACCCGTTCTGCCTGTGCTGGTAGTGTTCCGCACTGGTTGTGGTCGGCCCTCAGCGACGAGCCAGCCCCAGCCATTCGGCGAGACCATCGAGTTCGGTGTTCACGGCATGCATCATCTCGGCGTCGAACGGCACGTCCTGGTGAATCGCAGTGACCGTCAGGATGCCGGCCTTGCGATCGGCCTTCGCATCGACCTTGCCCACGAGCCTGTCGTGGTGGAGCACCGGTAACGCGAAGTAGCCCCAGCGCCGCTTCTCAGCGGGCTTGTACATCTCCAGCGTGTACTCGAAGTCGAAGAGCTCGAGGGCGCGAACGCGGTCGTAGCTGAGCCGATCGAAGGGGGAGAGCAGCGCGGTTCGCCCGGCAAAGATCTTCTCGGTCGAGGCCAGTTCGAGCGCGGCGGTGTCGATCCGCCACGTTCCGCGCACGCCGCGCACCGTGGCCTCCACCCCGACTTCCTCGACGTGGGTCGGCTCGAGCGGATGCTCGGGCGCCTTCGCACGGGCGAGCCCGAGTGCCGCCAGGCGGCGTTCGTTGCGCAGGCGGCGTGCATCGGGGGGCGCGAGCGGAGCGACATCCGGATACACGCGCTCGGCGAGGTCGAAGTAGCGTTCGCGTCCGACGCGGTGCGAGATGGCGACCTCGCCGAGGCGGGCGAGGAGCTCGAGCATCTGGGTCGTGTTGCGGTTGTTGGTCCAGCCGGTCGACGCCCATGACACGGCAGAGGTGTCGGGGATGTCGCGCGACGGGAGTGGTCCGGAGTCGCGCAGGCGATCGAGGATGTCACGGCGAAACCGCGCATTGCTCTCGAGCCAGTCACGGGTGCGCTCATGCATCGGAAGCGGGCGCATCTCGGCGAGGAAGATGGGCAGGTCTGCCATGGGACGAATGAGTGCATCGAGCTCGAAGAGCGTGCGCTCATGCTCGAGAGCGGCAACGAGGTCGGCGGGGCGGTAAGCGCCGCCGAGACGGCTCCACAGGACGAGATCGGCGTTGGGGGCGATCGCCGCGGTGGGATCGATCTGCAGCAGCGTGAGACGGCTGACGAGCGCGACCAGGTCGTGCGGACGATCAGCCGTGAGCATCTGCGCCGCGACGGCAATCCGTCGCGCGGTCACAGGGTCGAGCTCGATCGTGCCCATCCCTCGATAGTACGGCTACCTCGTGCCGCGCGATGCGGCCTTTCTGCCACGATGCTGTTGGTCAAACAGCCGCACCGTGGCAGAAAGACCGCATCGTCAAGCGGACTGCGCCGCGACGACCTCTGCGATGGAGGCCTCGAGGATGTCGAGTCCCTTGTGCAGGTCGTCCTCGGTGATCGTGAGGGGCGGAGCGATGCGGAAGATGCCACCCATGCCGGGCAGCTGAACGATGTTGAGGTGGAGGCCGCGGTCGAGGCATGCCGCTGTCACGGCAGACCCCAAAACATCCGCGGGGCTCTTGCTCGCCTTGCTCTCGACGAGTTCGAGCCCCTGCAGCAGCCCGCGCCCGCGTACGTCGCCGACCTGATCGTGCGCGTCGCGGAGCGTGCTCAGGCGGGCCGAGAGAATCGTGCCGAGCCGAGCTGCACGCTCAACGAGAGAATCCCGCTCGATCACGTCGAACACCGTCGAGGCGACCGCGGCCGCGAGCGGATCGGAGACGTGGGTGGTGTAGAAGAGGAAGCCACGCTCATGGCAACGCTCCTCGATCTCGGCGCTCGTGACGACTGCGGCGACGGGGAGCCCTGCGCCGAGGGTCTTCGACAGCGTGATGATGTCGGGGGCGACGCCATCGCGCTCGAAGGCGTACATCTGCCCCGTGCGGCCGAGCCCGGTCTGCGCCTCGTCGAGAATGAGCAGCATCCCGCGCTCATCGAGCAGCTGCCTCAGTCGCGCCAGGTAGCCGAGCGGGAGTTCGATGATGCCGCCGGACGACAGGATCGGCTCGATGATGCAGGCCGCGAGGCTGCCGGCTGACTGCTGATCGATGAGGCTGAAGCCGTAGTCGAGCTCGCTCTCCCAGTCGTAGGAGCCGTCGGCATTGCGGAACGGCGATCGATACGCGTTGGGTGTCGGCAGCGCGAGGTTGCCAGGTGTCGGCGGTCCGTAGCCGCGTCGACCCGCGGAGAAGGTCGCGGATGCGGCCGCCTGCGTCATGCCGTGCCACGAGCGGTCGAACGAGACGATCTCGTAGTTGCCGGTGTACAGCTTCGCGAGCTTGATGGCGGCCTCATTGGCTTCGGCGCCCGTCGTCAGCAGCAGGGTTCGCTGAAGCGGATCGGGCAGCGAGTCGGCGAGCTTGCGTGCGAGATCGATGACGGGCCTGCTGAGCATCCCGCTGTAGAGGTGATCCAGGTTGGAGACGGACTCGGTGACCGTTGCGACGATGTCGGGGTGTGAGTGGCCGAGGATCGAACTCATCTGACCCGAGGTGAAGTCGAGAATCGCACGGTCATCGGAGTCGTAGACGTAGCTGCCCGCGGCTCGCTCGATGATGCGCGGTGAGAACCGACCTCCGTAGCGAATGAGGAGGTTGTCGGCTTCGCTCCAGAAGTCGGTGCTCATGTCGTCCTTTCCTGACGGGCACCGGCTCGTTCACGGCGTGCGCGGTGCTCTTCGACCAATTCTCGGCGGAGGGGAGTCATTGGCACAAGCAAATCAATGTGTACAACTGTTCGCTCCTGCCATACGGTTGATGCATGCTCAATCCCTGGCGACTCGTCGTTCTCCGCGCCGTGCTCGACGCGGGCTCCATCAACGACGCCGCGCGCAATCTGCGCTACTCGCCCGCCACGATCAGTCAGCACATGACAGCCCTCGCCGCCGAGACGGGACTCGTTCTCTTCGAGAAGCAGGGTCGCGGCATCGTCGCGACGGATGCCGCACGTGCCCTCGCCGAGCAGGCTCGGTCGGTGCTCGCCGACTTCGAGCGCCTCGAGCGCGTGGTTGCGGACCTGCGCGGGGGAGAGGCCGAGTACTTCGCGATCGCGTGTTTCGCCTCGGCGGCCGAGCAGTGGATGCCCGAGGTCGTGACGGCCATGCGTGAGAGTCGCCCGAACCTCACGGTGGAGATCAGCCTCAATGAGCCGGCCGGAGGGCGCGGTCGACGGATGCCGGATCTCGACATCCGCACGGAGCAAGACGGCGCCATCGAGCTTCACCTCGACGGCTACGACCGGCACGAGCTGGTCACCGAGCGCTTCGTCGCAGCACTGCCCGTGTCGCATCGACTCGCAAACGCCGGGCAGATCGAGCTGCGCGACCTCGCGGAGGAGACCTGGGTCGACCACGACATCTACGACAGCCCCATCGGCCAGATCGTGCTCAGCGCGTGCGCCGCGGTCGGCTTCACCCCACGCTTCGCTGCCCGACTCGATGACCACCGCGCCGCGCTGCGACTGGTCGAGGCGGGTGTCGGGATCGCGCTGCTGCCGCGCCTCGCCGTTGCGCAGCATACGCGGGGAGTCGTCTATCGACCCATTGCGCAACCCGCGATCCAGCGTCGAGTGGTGGTGCACTCGCGGCAGGACCCTCAGCGCAGTGGTCTCATCGAACTCGCGCTGGAGACGCTTCGCACTGTCGCCGCACACGCGTCGAGCTGAAACGCAGTCACGTCGATCCTTGCGAACGGATTGAGGGACACGGGGTCGAAAGCTAGCCTTTCTCCATGCCAGATCGCGACCAGCTCATTCGATGGATGCTCGACACCGACCCGGCGCTGCGCTGGCAGGTGGAACGCGATCTGGCAGGCGAGCCCGAGCGGGTCTGGCAGGCGACGCGCTCGCGCGTCGCGACGGAAGGCTTCGGCGCTCGACTGCTCGCCCTGCAGGACGAGGACGGGCAGTGGGCTGGAGGAGCGTATTTTCCGAGCGGCCTCGACCCGGAGGGACCCGAGGCCGCGCCGGACGCCGGTCAGCCGTGGACGGCGACCACCTGGACGCTCAACAGCCTGCGCGAATGGGGCGTCGACGCATCCGTGCTCGGTGACACCGCTGAGCGGCTGCGACGCAATTCGCGCTGGGAGTACGACAACCTTCCCTACTGGGGTGGTGAGGTCGACTGCTGCATCAACGCCTACACCCTCGCGAACGGCGTCTGGCTCGGCGTCGACGTGTCGGACAATTCTCAGTGGTTCGTCGACCACCAGACGGCTGAGGGCGGCTGGAACTGCGAGTGGGTGGCGGGGTCGACGCGCTCGTCGTTCCACTCCACCCTCAACTCGCTCAAGGGACTGCTCGCGTACGAGCAGGCGACGGGCGGCACCGACGACGTGCGCGCCGCTCGCCACGCGGGGGAGGAGTACCTGCTCTCGCGGCGGCTCATGTTCCGGGCATCCGACGGCGAGCCCGTGGAGTGGTGGGTAAACAAGTTCGTGTACCCGTTCCGCTGGTTCTACAGCGTGCTGAAGGCCGCCGACTACTTCAGGGAGGCGAGCCTGCATGACGGCACTCCGCCCGATGCGCGCATGGCTGAGGCGATCGAGGTGATCCGGGATGCGCGCACCGCCGACGGAAAGTGGGTGCAGGCGCGGCGGCATCCCGGGCGGGTCTGGTTCGAGGTGGATGTCGACGCCGGTGAGCCGTCTCCCTGGCTGACCTTCTACGCGACGAGGGTTCTGCGCTGGTGGGATGCCGCATCGGCCGGCATCGAGCAGGAATCGAGAAGCGCCAGCGAGCACCCGTGAGTAGCGTGACCCGTATGAACACCATCGAATTCGTCACCCTCGACGTCGACGACCCCGCGGCCGCCGATGCCTTCTATGCGAGCGCGTTCGGGCTGGGGGATCGGGTGCGTGTGCGGGCGTCCGACGCCGAGACCACCGGTTTTCGCGGATTCACGCTCTCGCTCATCTGCTCTCAGCCTGCGACGGTTCGAGCTCTGGTCGACTCAGCGATCGGCGCCGGGGCGACGATCGTCAAACTCGCGGAGAAGTCGCTATGGGGCTTCGGCGGCGTCGTGCAGGCGCCCGACGGCACGATCTGGCAGATCGCGACGTCGAACAAGAAGGACACCGGCCCGGCGACGAAGGATGTCGACGACATCGTCATCCTCCTCGCCGCCGATGACGTCGGAGCGAGCAAGAGCTTCTACGTCGAGCGGGGGCTGACCGTCGGAAAGAGCTTCGGCAAGTACATCGAGTTCGACATGCCATCGAGTCCGATCAAGCTCGGCCTCTACTCGCGCAAGGCGCTCGCAAAGGCGGCGGGGGTCTCGCCGGAGGGCTCAGGGTCACACCGAATCTCCCTCGGCGGAGGTGCCGAGCCCTTCACCGATCCTGACGGGTTCGACTGGGAGCCTGCGTCGGGTTAGCGACCGGAGTCGACGCCGGAGAACCTTCGACGTGGATGACTTTCACGGCCGCGAGGCTTCTACGGCAGTGGTCAGCGAAGTAGCGTGAGGGCATGAGCATGACACGGCATGAGCGCGGTGGGGCGGAAGGCGGCCCGCAATCCCGTGTCGCGCTCGTCCTTCCCACGCCGAACCGCCAGCGATCGTGGGTCGAGGCGATGGCCGAGTTCGGTGGCGAGACGCTGCACGGCTTCTCGACCTTCGGTTTCGACGAGCACGATCTGGCCGACCCCGAGGTGTTCGCCCGCTGGCTGGACCGCGAAGCGCGCCAGCGGCGGGTCGGTGTGGACGGCTTCGTGCCCGCGACGGTGTGGTGGATCATCGACGATGCCGCTCCGGACGTCGTGCTGGGCTCGATCCAGCTGCGCCACGAGCTCAACGACTACCTGCTCGCCGAGGGCGGGCACATCGGGTACGGCGTGCGCCCGTCTGCCCGAGGTAGGGGAGTGGCCTCGGCTGCGCTGCAGCTGTGTCTGAGCGAGGCGCGCGAACTGGGGATCGAGCGCGTGCTCATCGTGTGCGACGCCGACAACCCGGCGTCGCGGGCAACGATCCTCGCGGCCGGAGGCGTGCTCGAGAACGCGCCGGGCGATATCGAGCGATACTGGATCGATCTTGACGGAGGAGCGGGAAGCCCATGACAGTTCGCGTCGACCTCAACCTCTCACTCGATGGCGTCGTCGCTCCGGCCGACCAGACTCCCGAGAATCCGATGGGTGCCGACTGGGGGCGACTCGTCGAGGTGTACATCGGCACCAGGACCATGCGCGAGCGGGTGTTGCACGAGACCACGGGGGAGGGGACTGCCGGAGTCGACGACCGCTACGCCGCTGCGTACTTCGACGGGGTCGGTGCGGAGATCATGGGTGCCGGGATGTTCGGGTTCCATGCGTTCCCGGATGACCCGGACTGGCGGGGTTGGTGGGGCGACGAGCCGCCGTTCCGAGCGCCGGTAATGGTGCTGACCCACCGGGAGCGGCCGCCGATCGAGTTTTCCAACGGCACGCGCTTCGAATTCCTCGCCGCGACACCCGAGGATGCGCTCGCTCGTGCGCGCGAGTACACCGAGGGCGACATTCGGGTCGGCGGGGGAGCGAGCGTCGTTCGCGACTTCCTGGCGGCTGGCCTCGTGGACCGCCTCCACGTCGCGATCTCTCCGATCGTTCTCGGCCGGGGCGCGCGACTCTGGGACGACCTTCGGGAGCTCGAGCGCGAGTACGCGGTCACGTCGGAGGTGGCCGAGAGCGGCGTTGTCCACGTCACGTTCGCTCGCTGAGTCTCTCCGGTAGCTGTGTTTCGAAGCGACTGAGTCGGTTGAGTCGTCAGCAGGCGACAAAGTGTCGGGCCGAAGGCGCTGCTCAGCCTGCCAGTGCGACGGCGTCTCTGATCGCCTGCGCGTCGCTCTCGAGGAGCGGGCGTGCTCGTTCAGTCGTATCGGGGACGATGGCCCAGCCGTCTCCTGCGTGACGGGGGATCACGTGAAGGTGGAAGTGAAAAACGGTCTGAAAGGCGGCCTCGCCGTCACAGAGAAAGACGTTGATCCCCTCGCAGCGCATGGCAGAGCGTCGCAATGCTCGCGCCATAGCGTGTCCGACCGACCACACGTGAGCGCCGGTAGCCTCATCGATATCTTCGAGGCCCACCGCGTGCTTGCGCGGCACGACGAGAAGGTGGCCGGGTGTGACCGGGTTGAGGTCCATGAAAGCCACAACCCGGTCGTCTTCGTACACCACGCTGGCCTCGGCCCGTCCGGCCGCGATACCGCAGAAGACGCATTCCTGTGCTGTCGACGCGGCGTCTTGTGTCATAACCTCACGATGCCAGTGCGCTCGGACAAGCGCAATTTGACGGCAGAGTAGGAGGTAAATTGTCATGAACTGACATAATATGCATTATCGGAGGATTCAATCATGCTGGGAGTGTCGCATTAGTGCGAGGTGCCGCGCATTGGCCGTTCAGTTGAGAACGCTTGCCACGTCGGTTTGATTGAAATCTTTGCCCTTGAACAGCAACGGTGCGTTCAGCTGTTTGGACAGCGCATAGGCGAAGCAATCGCCGAAGTTCAGCGCTGCAGGATGCCTGCCTCGCCCGAATCGTTTCCACGCGTAGAAGCTGAGTTCGGCAATATCGCTCGTGACGGTCTCGACACCGATGCCGAAAACACTCATGACGTCACGTAGATCCTGGATGCCCGTCGCTGGGTTTCTTGATTCGATCACCATCATCGCCTCAAGAAGGTTCGCTGCTGAGATCAGGGCATCCCCGGAACTTTCCGCCAGGGCTTTCTCAAATTGTTCAGCGTCAGGCTCACCCAACAGGATCGACGTGAGCGCCGAAGTGTCGACAACGATCCGGGCCACTAACTCGGTATCCCATTTTCGTCGTACCCGAGAATCTCATCGTCCGTGCGAGTATCAACGATCTTCCGCTTACGGGCGCGCTCAATGATGTCACGGATCAGTGCGCGATCAGCCTCAGGCACCGCGCGCGCGCGAACCCGCTGCAGGCGCTCAGCGAAAGCCGTGCGCGCCGCATCCGTGATGCTCTCCCCCGTCGCCGCCGCCAATTCCCGCACCAGGCGGTCGGCTTCCGGGTCCTTGATGCTCAGCGCCATAGATCAAGACTACAATCTATAAAAATAGATGGCAATATATAAACGGCCAAATTGTCGTGCTCACGCCCCGACGTACTCCGCCAGGTGCGTGCCGGTCAGCGTCGACTTCTTGGCGACGAGGTCTCCGGGTGTGCCCTCGAAGACGATCGTTCCACCGTCGGTGCCCGCACCCGGACCGAGGTCGATGATCCAGTCCGCGTGCGCCATCACCGCCTGATGATGCTCGATGACGATGACCGACTTGCCGGAGTCGACGAGGCGATCCAGCAGGCCCAGCAGGTGCTGGACATCCGCCAGATGCAGCCCCGTCGTGGGTTCGTCGAGCACGTAGACGTCGCCCTTCTCCCCCATGTGCACGGCGAGTTTGAGTCTTTGTCGCTCGCCGCCCGACAGGGTGGTCAGCGGCTGGCCCAGTGAGAGGTAGCCGAGTCCCACATCCGACAGGCGTTGCAGAATCTGGTGCGCCGCAGGGGTGTGGGCCTCCCCCGCGCTGAAGAACTCGTCGGCCTCTGCGACCGACATCCCCAGCACCTCGCTGATGTTCTTGCCGCCGAGCGTGTACTCGAGAACGGATGCCTGGAACCGCTTGCCCTCGCACTCGACGCACAGCGTCGAGACGGTCTCCATGAAGCCGAGCTCGACGAAGGTCACCCCCGCGCCGTTGCAGGTCGGGCACGCGCCCTCCGAGTTCGCGGAGAACAGCGCCGGCTTCACCCCGTTGGCCTTGGCGAAGGCCTTGCGAATCGGCTCGAGCAGGCCTGTGTAGGTGGCGGGGTTGCTGCGTCGGGAGCCGCGGATCGCGCCCTGGTCGATGGTGACGACGTCGTCTCGCTTCGCAAACGATCCGTGGATGAGCGAGCTCTTCCCCGAACCTGCAACACCGGTGACGACGACGAGCACGCCCAGCGGAACGTCGACGTCGACGTCCTTCAGGTTATGGGTGCTCGCGCCGCGGATCTCCACTGACCCGCTCGCGACTCGCACCGACTCCTTCAACGAGGCACGATCGTCGAGGTGCTGCCCGGTCAATGTGCCGCTCGTGCGCAGCCCCTCGAGCGAGCCCTGATAGACCACCTCTCCCCCGGCGGAGCCTGCCCGGGGTCCGATGTCGACGACGTGGTCGGCGATGGCGATCGTCTCGGGCTTGTGCTCGACGACGAGCACCGTGTTGCCCTTGTCGCGCAGCTGCACGAGCAGTTCGTTCATGCGTTGGATGTCGTGCGGGTGCAGGCCGATCGTGGGCTCGTCGAATACGTAGGTCACGTCGGTGAGCGCCGAGCCGACGTGACGCACGAGCTTCGTGCGCTGCGCCTCACCGCCCGAGAGCGTGCCCGAGGGCCGGTCGAGGGCGAGGTAGCCGAGTCCGATCCCCACGAAGGAGTCGAGCAGGTTCTGCAGGGTTCCGATGAGCGGCCCCACGGTCGGCGCGTCGAGGCCGCGCACCCATTCGGCGAGGTCGCTGATCTGCATGGCACAGGCATCCGCGATGCTGATTCCCTTGATCTTCGACTCACGCGCGTGCGGCGCGAGGCGGGTTCCCTCGCACTCCGGGCAGGTCGTGAAGGTGACCGCGCGATCGACGAAGGCGCGGATGTGCGGCTGCATCGCATCCTTGTCCTTCGACAGCAGAGACTTCTGGATCTTCGGCACAAGACCCTCGTAGGTCACATTGACGCCGCTGAGCTTGACCTTGACGGGCTCCTTGTAGAGAAAGTCGTCGCGCTCTCGCTTCGTGAAGTCGCGAATCGGCTTGGTGGCGTCGAAGAACCCCGACTCGGTGAAGAGCTTCACGTACCAGCCGTCGGCGTTGTAACCCGGGATCGTGATGGCGCCCTCGGCGAGCGACTTCGTCTCGTCGAACAGCTGGCTGAGGTCGATGTCGGTGACGCTGCCGGTGCCGTCGCAGCGCGGGCACATGCCGCCGAGCTGGTTGAACGACACGACCTCCTTCTTCTTCGTCCCCTTCTCGACCGTGATCGCACCGCTCGCCGACACGGAGGGCACGTTGAACGAGTAGGCGTTGGGCGACCCGACGTGGGGCTCCCCCAGTCGGCTGAACAGCATCCTCAGCATCGCGTTCGCGTCGGTCGCGGTGCCGAGCGTCGAGCGCGGGTTCGCGCCCATGCGCTCCTGCGAGACGATGATCGCCGTCGTGAGCCCCTCGAGCCGGTCGACCTCGGGGCGCGCGAGACTCGGCATGAAGCCCTGCACGAAGGTGCTGTAGGTCTCGTTGATCATGCGCTGCGACTCGGCCGCGATCGTGCTGAAGACGAGCGAGCTCTTGCCCGATCCCGACACCCCGGTGAACACCGTCAGACGACGCTTCGGGATGTCGAGCGACACGTTCTTGAGATTGTTCTCGTTCGCTCCGACGACGCGAATCAGGTCGTGCTGGTCAGCAGGATGCAAAGCTTCCCCCATGGTTACGCGGACTGCTGGAGACGGATCATGTTACCGGCTGGGTCTCGGAACGCGCAGTCGCGAACCCCGTACGGCTGATCCGTGGGCTCCTGCACGACCTCGGCCCCGCGCGCTTCGATGCGCTCGAAGGCCGCGTCGACGTCGTCGGTGGCGAGGTTGACCCCGAAGAGGGTTCCCTTCGCGACGAGGTCGAGCACGGTCTCCTTCTCCTCGTCGGTGAGGCCCGGCAGTGCTGTGGGCGGGTTGAGCACGATGGCGGTGTCGGGCTGATCCGTCGGTCCGACCGTGATCCAGCGCATCCCTTCGTAGCCGACGTCGAGGCGCACCTCGAAGCCGAGCACGTCGCGGTAGAACTCCAGGGACGCTTCGGGGTCGGTGTGGGGCAGAAAGCTCGAGTGAATGGTGATCGTCATGCCAGCAATGCTAGATCGGCCGTTCCGGATCGGGCTTCTCGATTCCTGACCGGCCGCGTGACCTGCTTCGCCACGCACGCGGGTATTCCGGCCACCGTCAGCGGGTCGCGCTGAAACACGCTCGGCGGCACGCCGACGAGCTCGGTGAACCGGGTGCTGAAGGTTCCCAGCGACGAGCATCCCACGGCGAAGCACACCTCGGTGACGCTGAGCTCGCCGATGCGCAGGAGCGCCATGGCCCGCTCGATCCGCCGCGTCATGAGGTAGGAGTACGGCGACTCGCCGAACGCCGCGCGAAACTGCCTGCTGAGATGGCCGGCCGACATGTTCACGCCGCGGGCGAGCGCCGCGACGTCGAGCGGCAGCGCGTACTCGCGGTCGATTCGGTCGCGCACCCGACGCAGCCGTGCGAGGTGCTTCGCCCGCTCGGTCGCCGTGTTCTCCGTCATCGTGCGCTCGGCCGTCATCGCGACACCGGCAGGTATCGATTCCACCAGTCGAGAATCGCCTCGAATCGCTGCACCCGATGCCGTGGCCGCCCCGAGCGGCTGAGCTCGTGGTTCTCCCCGGGGAAGACGAGCAGCTCGGCCTCGGTGCCCTGTCTTCTCAGCGCGGCGAAGTACCGCTCGGCCTGCGAGAGCGGGCATCGGTAGTCCTCCTCCGAGTGCAGCACGAGGGTCGGCGTCGAGACCTGACCCACGACGGCCTGCGGGCTCTGCGACCGCACGAGCTCGGGGTCCACCCCCACGTACTCGTCGCCGAAGAACGAGCCGATGTCCGAGGTGCCGATGAAAACCTCAGGGTCGAGAAAGCCTCGCTCCACGATCGCGGCAGCGAAGCGGTGATCATGGGCGATCGTCCACGCCGTGAGGTAGCCGCCGTACGATCCGCCCATGATGCCGACCCGTTCCGCATCGAGGGAAGGATGCGCGTGCACAGCCCCGTCGAGAAAGTCGAGCACATCGGTCATGTCGACGGTGCCCATCGCCTGCCGGATCACCCGGGCGTGCTGCTGCCCGTACCCGGCCGAGCCCCGCGGGTTGCACATGACGACCGCGTAGCCGGCGTCGGCATACACCTGCGCCTCGTCGAACAGCGCGATGCCGTAGGCCGCGAACGGACCGCCGTGGATGTTGAGCAGCACGGGATGCGGTCCCTCGCCCTCGGGCAGCACCACCCAGCCGTGAACGTCGTAGCCGTCGCGCGCCGGGACCGTGAGCTCGACGGGGGCGAGGATGCCGGCCTCTCGCAGCGGAGCGGCGAAGTCGGTGAGCACCGTCACCGTGTCACCCCGAACGACCGCGACCTCCCCCGAGCTCGCCGCGGTCGCGAAGCTCACCACGACGGCATCGCTCGCGGCGGTGTGCGGGGCGACGGCGTGGCCGACAACGCCCACGTCTCCGCCGAACACGGTGCTGACGGACCCATCGGCCGCCACCGCGACAAGTTCGAGGCGCCCCCGCGATCGGTTCAGGGCGAGCACGCTGCCGTCGGCTCTCGACGACAGAGCGCCGGTCTCGGTGAGGTCGATCGTCTCCTCATCGGTCAGTCGCTGTGCGGTGCCGTCCACGATTCGGTAGAGGCCCGTGCTGCGCGCGACGAAGTCGCGCCCCTCCCGCACGTCGCTCGCGAGTGCGTAGAGGGTTCCGTCGTCGTCGACGTGGATGAGCTGCGCGCTGAACACCCGGTCGGTGAGGGCCGCCGGCGCCGCACCGGGCTCCGCCGGATCGACGACATACACGTCGCGGAAGAGGTCGTCATCGCGCGAGTCGTGCAGTGCCGCGATGACGGCGATGCGCCCGTCGGGAAGGAACGCGGGACTCGCGTGGTCCGAGTCGCCCGAGGTCAGCTGAACGGCCTCCGGAACCCCCGTCGGCTGCTCGGGCTTCGGGGTCTCGGCCGACGGCGCCAGCGGATAGGACGGCTCGGCGCCGACATCCGGAACCTCGACAACGAAGAGCTGACTGCGCCGATCGCGCGCCCAGCCGAGCCCGTTGGCGCGGTGCTTGAGCGCGGTGAACCGCCGCGGCGGCTCCGCGCCCGCGCCGAGCTCGTCGACGGTGCCGTAGCGACCCTGCTCGGGAACCCGCGCGGTGAACGCGAGACGCGTGCCATCGGGCGACCAGTCGAACTCGCCCACTCCCAGCTTCTGATCGGTGACCCTCACCGGCTCTCCCCCGCCGAAGGCCATCACATGCAGCTGCGGAGGACTTTTCGCATCGGCGCGCAGGAACGCGATGAGCGAGCCGTCGGGCGAGAACGCGGGCGACCCGTCGCGAAACCCGCGGGTGATGCGCCGCGGCTCGCCGCCGTCGAGCGGCACCCGCCACAACTGCCCCACATAGCTGTCGGCCCCGAGATCGGGCCGGGTGACGGCGACGACGGCCCAGGATGCGTCGCGCGCGATCGTAGGGCGCGAGAGCGTCGTCAGCAGCGGCAGGTCGGAGGTCTTCATCCCTCAAGACTATGAGTCGGGGGCGGATCTCGATACGCGGCTGCGCCGTTACTCGATCAGCAGAAGTCTTGGCTGCGCCGCTACTCGATCAGCGGAACTCAGTCGCTGGTCGAGTGCCGGGCGAAGCCCGGTGTATCGAGACCCGTTCCTACGAAGCGGTGAAGCTCGCCGTGTCCCCCACGTAGCGCGTGTTGTCGGCGGGCACCGGCTCGACGGCGGCGAGGGCGACCTCCGCGGCGAACTCGCCCACGTTGTAGAGGCGACCGGCCGACTCCTTGCGCGACTCGATCGCGCCCGGGTTGGCGCGCTCGAGCAGCGTCGCCGTGATGGTTCCCTCGATCATGTCGCCGGAGACGACGACGAACTCGATGCCGAGCTCGTCGAGCCCGGGGATCATCTCGCGCAGCGCGTCCTCCCCCGCCCGCTTGCTCAGCGCAACGGGAAGGTACTCGGGCATGGTCGGGGTGGTGCGGATGAAGTGGGCCTGGTGGCTCGTGACGAAGACGACCCGGGCGCCCGCCCCCAGGTGCGGCAGCGCGGAGGTGAGCAGATTGACCTGGGCGTCGCGGTTGAGGCGCATGGCGTAGTCCTCGCCCATGCCGCTCTCCATACCCCCCGAGGCGTTGAGCACGAGGATGTCCAGCCCGCCCCACGCCTCACGGACGGCATCGAACATGGCCGCGACCGAGTCCGGGTCGGTGAGGTCTGCGCCGACGGCCATGGCGGTGCCGCCAGCATCCTGAATCTGGTCGACCAGCTGCTGCGCACGCTTCTCTTTGTTGCGGTAGTTGATGACGACGCTGGCGCCGGCCTCTGCGAAATACTTGGCCGTGTCGGCGCCGATGCCGCGCGACGAGCCGGTGACGAGGGCACGCTTGCCGTCGAGGGAGCCAGGGGTGAGTGGGTTCGCGTTCACGAGGTTGACCCTACCAATTCGGAACATCGGTAGGCACGCTTAAGCTAGTTTTAGGTTACCGACGACCGGAGGTGGCGCCTGTGCTTGCAGATCTGACGCAGTACCTGTGGATCGTGTGGGCCATCTTCATTCTGCTGTTCGTCATCATCGAACTGCTCACCCTCGAGTTCACCTTTCTCATGCTCGCCGTCGGCAGCGTCGGGGGTCTCGGCGCCAACCTGCTCGGCTGGCCGTGGTGGCTTCAGTTCATCGCTGCGGCCCTCGTCTCGGTGCTGCTGATTCTCACGATCAGGCCGCTGCTGCTCAAGACGATGCGCCGGGGCGAAGACCCGACGCCGAGCAATATCCCCGCGCTCATCGGGATGCGCGGGCGCACCGTCAACGATGTCACTCCGACCGCGGGTCTCGTGAAGCTCGCGAACGGCGAGACCTGGTCAGCCCGAATCGATGACGCCGCCGGCGTCGTCTCCCTCGAAACCGGTGAGACCGTGACGGTCGTCAGCATCGAGGGCGCCACCGCGGTCATCACTCCGGGCGTCGTCGAGGCCACTCCCATCCGTCCGGCCGAAAGTTAAGGAAGTAGCACCATGCTCACACCCGGTGAATTCATCGGACAGATCTTCGTGATCGCACTGCTCGTCGTCGTCGGCATCTTCGTGCTGACGGTGCTCATCCGCGCGATTCGCATCGTGCCGCAGGCCTTCGCGGGAGTGGTGGAGCGCCTCGGCCGCTACCACAAGACGCTCAACCCGGGTCTCAACATCCTCGTGCCCTTCATCGACCGGGTGCGGCCCTTCGTCGACATGCGTGAGCAGGTCGTGTCGTTCCCCCCGCAGCCCGTCATCACCGAGGACAACCTCGTGGTCTCGATCGACACGGTCGTCTACTTCCAGGTGACGGATGCGCGGGCCGCGACCTATGAGATCGCCAACTACCTCGGCGCGGTCGAGCAGCTGACGACGACGACGCTGCGCAACGTCGTGGGCGGACTCAATCTCGAAGAGGCGCTCACGAGCCGCGACAACATCAACGGACAGCTTCGCGTCGTGCTCGATGAAGCGACCGGCAAGTGGGGAATCCGCGTCAATCGCGTCGAGCTCAAGGCGATCGACCCGCCCCTCTCGATCCAGGACTCGATGGAGAAGCAGATGCGCGCCGAGCGTGACCGCCGCGCCGCGATCCTCACCGCCGAGGGCACGAAGCAGTCGGCGATTCTCGAGGCGGAGGGTGCCCGTCAGTCGTCGATCCTGCGTGCGGAGGGTGACGCCCAGGCCGCGGTGCTTCGCGCCAAGGGTGAGGCCGAGGCCATCACCACGGTCTTCCAGGCCATCCACGACGGCAACCCCGACCCCAAGCTGCTCGCCTATCAGTACCTGCTGACCCTGCCGAAGATCGCCGACGGCGAATCCAACAAGCTGTGGATCGTGCCGTCGGAGCTCACCGAGGCGCTCAAGGGCATCGGCGGCGGATTCGCGGAAAAGCTCGGTGGTACCGCCTCCAAGTAGGCGCGCCGGGAGTGGAGCGGAAGCACTCGAGTTCTTCCGGCCCGCTCCCCCACGCGTGCTCGCCCATCGCGGGCTCGCGCTCGAAGCGCCCGAGAACACCCTGCTCGCGTTCGCCAAGGCACTCGCTCTCGGTGTCACCCACATCGAGACGGATGTCCACGCGAGCGCCGACGGGGTCGCCGTCATCGCCCACGACGAGTCGCTGGATCGCGTGGCGGATCGGAAGGTGCGCGTCGACCAGCTGACGATGGCCGAGCTGAGGCGAGTCGAACTCGGTGAGGGGCAGGGCTTCTGCAGCCTCAGCGAGGCGCTCGACGCTTTTCCCGAGGCACGCTTCAACATCGACATCAAGTCGAGTGCGGCGATCGCTCCGACCGTCAGGGCGATCCAGGAGCTCAGAGCGACCGAACGCGTGCTCGTGACCTCGTTCAGCGACGCCCGTCGCAGGAAGGCCGTGGCGGCGCTGCCCGGTGTGGCGACCTCCGTCTCGGCGGGCAGCACGCTTCGACTCGTCCTTGCGAATCGCTCGCGGTGGTCGGCGGCGGCAAGGCGTGTCCTGGCCTCGGTGCATGCCGTTCAGGTTCCTGAGCGCTGGAAGGCGATTCGCGTCGTGACCCCCTCGCTCATCCGGGCATGTCACGAGGCGGATGTGGAGGTTCACGTGTGGACGGTGAACGACTCTGCCGACATGACGCGGCTGCTGGATCTCGGGATCGACGGCCTCGTGACCGACCGCGCCGATCTCGCCGTGGAGGTCATCCGGCGTCGTTCCTAGGGCGCAGCGAAACCGCACGTTGTCTGTGAACCCACTGTGAAAGCGCGGAAGCTGAAAGGTTTCGAGCCCCTCGCTGGTTTATAAATTGTGAGACCACGCGAGGAAAGGGGCCCATCATGGCGGATCGTAGTCTGCGCGGAGTTCGACTAGGAGCCCAGAGCCTTCAATCCGAGGAAGGCGTTGTCTTCTCGCCGCGTGCCAAGAGCACGTACCAGCTCGACGACGGCACGACGTTCGACGTCATGTTCGCCGCCGATGCCGAGATCCCGCAGGAGTGGGACGACCCCCGCAGCGGTCTGACCGGGCGTCTGCTCGACGCCAAGGGCAAGCGGGTCACTCTCGATGACAGCGACGAGAAGGTGGCACGTACCCACTGGGACATGCTGCTCGAACGCCGCACCCGCGCCGAGCTCGAGGAGATTCTCGAGGAGCGTCTCGCCTACCTGCGCTCGCGCCGCGGCGAGAAGATCGGCGCTTAGGACGCTGCTCCGCTAGCGTGTTCTGCGCGTGAAACCCCACGCGGTCACCCGTGCAAGGGCTTCGATCACTCATGCCTACAAAGTGCATTTCTGAGCGTCCCGCTGCTCGCTCGGTGAAGTGGATCGGATGCTCCACCACGGTGAGCCCCGCGCGCTCGGTCGCCCAGGCCAGCTCGATCTGAAAGCAGTAGCCCTGACTCGAGACGCCATCGAGGTCGAGGCTGCGAAGCGTCGACGACCTGAACACGCGGAAGCCCGCGGTGAGATCATTGATCTTCGAGCGCAGCATCGCGCGCGCGTAGCGGTTGCCCGAGCGGGAGATGAACCGTCGGAACGGGGACCAGCCCGCGACCGATCCACCACTCACCCAGCGTGAGCCGATGACGAGGTCGGCGCCGCTCGCCGCCCGCTCGAACATGCGGGGCAGCTCGGCGGGATCGTGTGATCCGTCGGCATCCATCTCGGTGATGAGGTCGTACCCTCGGTCGAGAGCGAATGCGAACCCGTCGAGGTAGGCCTTGCCGAGACCCTGCTTGCCCGCGCGATGATGCACGAACACGTGATCGTCTGCCGCCGCGAGTGCGTCGGCGACCGCGCCTGTGCCGTCGGGGCTTGCGTCGTCGACGATGAGGACGTGTGCGCGCGGCACCGCCTGCCGTGTGCGCCCCACGGTCTTCTCGAGGGTTTCGGACTCGTTGTAGGTCGGGATGATGACGATCTCCCTAGTCACCGGCAAGCCTCCCGGGCCCGCCTCGAGCGGCGAGCAGGCCGCCCACAAGCAGCATCACGAGCCCGAAGGCACTCGCGAGCTGCTCGGGAATGCGTTGCAGAACGGATGCCGGCGTCACGGTGTCGCTCAGGGGCACCGTCTCGAGCATGAAGCCCGCTTCGAACACGGGCAGCTGCGCGATCACCGACCCGTCGGGCGCGATGATCGCGCTCGTGCCGACGGTGGAGATGTTGACGACCGTTCGGTGCGTCTCGATGGCGCGAAGCCTCGCGATGGCGAGCTGCTGGGCGCTCTCGTCCGTGCGCCCGAAGTCCGCGTTGTTGGTGGGGGCGAGAATGACGTCGGCGTCGTCTCCGAGCATCTGCCAGACAAGCGCATCGTCGACGATGTCGAAGCAGATGGCGACACCCGCGATGGCCTTGCCCAGGTCGAAGACGTTGTCACGCTCGCCGAAGGAGTAGTCGCGCGGAACCATATCGAACAGCGCGGGCGCCAGCGGATACCAGAACTCCCTATCGGGCAGGTATTCGGCGAAAGGCACGGGGTGGATCTTGTCGTACTGGTCGCTCACGCCACGCCCCGACTCCCAGAGCAGGAGGCTGTTGAAGACGCGTTCCTCGGCGTCGGTCGTGATCGTTCCCGCGACGAGCGGTGCACCGAATCGAGCCGTTACCGCGTCGAGCTGCCGTGCCGCCTGAGGGTACCAGAGCGGATTCAGGTCAGACGCGTTCTCGGGCCACACGACGACGTCGACGTCCCTGGCCTGTTCGTCGGGGATCAGCGCGGTTGCTTCGAGATGGTCGGTCAGTATCTCGCCGCGCTCGTACTGGGCGAAGAGCCCGGCGTCGGCGTTGCCCTGTACCGCCGCGACCGTGAGCTCGCCCGAGATCGACCCGGGAAAACCGGGCACCGCGATGAGCGCGGCGGTCACGCCGATCGCGACAGCACCGCGCAGCATCCATGCGAAGCCGACCTCGCGCACCGCCTGGAGCAGCACCGCCGCGAGGAAGGCGATGAACCAGCTGAGGCCGGATGCGCCCACCCACGCCGCGATCGACGAGAACCACGAGTCGGAGTGCGCGAAGGCGAGCCTGCCCCAGGAGAAGCCGCCATACGGCCATACGGCGGTCACCGCCTCACGGAGAACGATCAGCGAGGCCAGCACCGCAGGAAGGCCGATGAGACGCCCCCAGGCGCCGCTCCAGAGAGGTTCGACCCAGCGCCAGGCGAGTGTGATGAGCGCGGCGCCGACGGCGAAGAACAGCGTCTGCACTCCCCCGAGCGCGAGCCACGGAATCGGGCCGAGGTAGACGGTGAGCCAGTCGATGAGCAGACCCCAGTAGAAGGCCCCCCCGACGAGCCCGACGAGGATCGACTCGCCCACCGTGCGGCCGCGAAGCGCCCAGAAGAGCAGCGCAGTACCGAGGATGCTGAGCGGCCACCACGCCAACCCCGGGAAGGAACCTGCGACGAGTGCTCCGGATGCTGCGGCGACAAGGAACGCGAGATACAGGCGCATGATCAGCTCACGCTCGAATAGGCGACGATGCCCCGGCGAATGAGATCGATCGCACGGCGTGCCCGCTGATCGACCGGTGGTTCGGCAACGATCGAGACCTGATCGAGCAGATCGATGGCCTGCTTCGACAGACGGACGAAGTCCCCAGCCTGAAGCCCGGCCTCATCGAGCACCGACTCGAGGTTCGCCCCGTTCGCCCAACGCCACATCGGCAGCGCCATCGCCGCCGACAGCGGGTCAGTGCCCGGCAGGCGGTGCTCGTGCTCGAGCTCGTCGAGGCGCTCCCAGATCTCGTTCGTCTTGTCGAGGGCCGCGCGGAACGGCGCCTTGGGCAGCCGATAGTCGGCGACCTCGGAGTCGCGTCGCGGCTCGTGCACGATCGTCGCGGCCATCGCGGCGATCGCGTTGGGTTCGAGCTTCTCCCAGGCGTCGAGCCGCAGGCATTCCGCCACGAGAAGGTCGCGCTCACCGTAGATGCGGCGCAGCGCGCGACCCGATGCCGCCACCGACAAGTCCCCTGACGCCAATCTGGTGAGATAGCCGAGCGCGAGCAGAACCTCGCTCACGCGGTCGAACACCTTCGCAATGGCACCCGTGCGGCCCACGATCTGGCGACGGAGATCGTCGGCTTCGCGCTTCAAGCGCCACCAGCGCTCAGCCCAGCGTGCGTGTGCCTCGCGATCCGCGCATCCGTGACACGGATGCTGCCGCAACCGCTTGCGCAGCGTCGTGAGCTGCTGCTGCCTGCGGTCGCGCTCGGCGCGCGAGTCGTGTGCGGAGCGTGCCGTGCCCTTGCGCTCGAGATCGCTGATCTCGCGGCGAATGCCCGCGTACTCGGCGAAGTCGCCGAGGTGGCACGTCATCGATGAGGCATAGCCCTCGAGCGCCCCCTCGTGCTCGCGCACTTTGCGCGCCAGGTCGACGACTCCGCGATCGGCCTGGAACTGCGCGAAGCTCGACTCGAGGATCTCCCGCGTGCGGTCGCGGCCGAACTGCTCGATGAGGTTCACCGACATGTTGTAGGTCGGCTTGAAGCTCGAATTGAGCGGATAGGTCCGGCGGGAGGCGAGCGAGGCGACGGCGCCGGGGTCGAGTCCGTCTTTCCACTGGATGACGGCGTGCCCCTCGACGTCGATGCCGCGACGACCCGCGCGCCCTGTGAGCTGTGTGTACTCCCCGGGTGTGATGGGAACGCGCGCCTCGCCGTTGAACTTCTCGAGCGCCTCGAGCACGACCGTGCGTGCGGGCATGTTGATGCCGAGTGCAAGGGTCTCGGTCGCGAAGACCACGCGCAGCAGCTTGCGTCGGAAGAGCTCTTCGACGATCTCCTTGAACGCGGGGAACAGTCCGGCGTGGTGCGCTGCGACACCCCGCTCGAGGCCGTTCAACCACTCGGGGTATCCCAGCACCGCGAGGTCTTCGCCGCGCATCGACCGGGTCTCCTGCTCGACGTACTCTCGAATCTCGTCACGTTCGGCAACGGTCGTGAGGCGGATGCCGGATCGCAGCACCTGCTGAACGGCCTGATCGCAGCCCTTGCGGCTGAAGATGAACGCGATCGCCGGCAGCAGATTGTGATCGTCGAGCAGTTTGACGATTCCCGCTCGATCGAGGCGCTCCTCGCGGAAGCGCCCGCCACGCGAGTGCATCCGCCCCACGTCTTTCGCCTGTCTGCCCGACAGCGCGCGCCCGCCGTAGCGGGCGAGCTGGATGAGCTCGGGGTTGACGCTGCTCGCACCGTCGCGTCGGCTCGACTCCCCCGTTGCCGTGTCGAACAGGTCGATCAGCCGTGACCGCATGAGAATGTGCTGCTCGAGCGGAACCGGACGGTCCTCCGAGACGATCACGGCGGTGTCGCCGCGAACGGTCTGCAGCCAGTCGCCGAACTCCTCGGCGTTCGACACCGTCGCGCTGAGCGACACGAGTCGAACGTGGGAGGGAAGGTGGATGATGACCTCTTCCCAGACCGCCCCGCGAAAGCGGTCTGCGAGGTAGTGCACCTCGTCCATGATGACGAACCGCAGGTCGGGCAGCAGGTCTGAGTCGGCGTAGAGCATGTTGCGAAGAACCTCGGTCGTCATGACGACGATGCGTGCCCGCGAATTGATGTTGGTGTCCCCTGTGAGCAGGCCGACGGCATCCGCCCCGTACACCTCGACCAGCTCCTGGAACTTCTGATTGCTCAGTGCCTTGATCGGTGCCGTGTAGAAGACCTTGGCCGAGCGCTGCGCCATGGCGAGGTGCACCGCGTACTCGGCGACCACGGTCTTGCCCGCGCCCGTCGGAGCGGCAACGAGCACGCTCCGGCCCTCGTCGAGCGCCTGACACGCGGAGAGCTGAAAGGCGTCGAGGGGAAAGCTCAGTCGCGACTGGAAGAGACCGAGGCTCACGCCGTGCTCGGTTCGCCGAGCTCGGTCTCAAGCTTCTTGAGCTTGCGGGCGGCCACCCGGTCGTGCCAGTACGCGACCCCCACCGCGAGAAAGTAGAGCGCGACCATGGGGACCGCGAGCAGGAACATCGAGAAGACGTCGGCCGCGGGTGTGGCGATCGCCGTGAAGAGCGTGATGAGCAGAATCGCCCAGCGCCACCCGCTGAGCAGCCCCCTCGCCGAGACGACGCCCATGAAATTGAGAATGACGAGGAACACGGGCAGGACGAACCCGATGCCGATCGCGAGCATCAGCTTGACGACGAAGTGCAGGTACTCTTTCGCCAGGAAAAGAGAGGCAGTGTCCTCGGGGGCGAACCCGGAAAGCAGGGTGACGATGTTTGGCAAAACGTACCAGCCCGCGGCACAGCCGGCGATGAACAGCGGCACCGCGGTGAAAAAGAATCCGAAGGTGTAACCCTTCTCGCGTCGGGTCAGCCCCGGAACGATGAAGGCGAAGATCTGATAGAGCCAGACGGGACTCGACACGAAGATTCCGACGTAGATCGCGATCTGCATCTTCAGGTCGAACGATGACGTGATGGTGGGAAAGACGAGTTGGGCTTCGCGACCGTATGCCTCAGCGACTCGTGTGATCGGCTCCTGAAGCAACGTCCACACGGGGTCGGCGATGAACCAGCCGGCAACGGCGCCGAGCAGAATCGACAGCCCAGCACGAGTGAGCCTCTTGCGCAGTTCGACGAGGTGCTGCCCGAGGCTCATCTTTCCTTCAGGATTCGCACCCCGCTTCTTGGTGCGGGCCACGAACTACGACTGTGTTGAAGAGTCTGCTGACTTCTCGTCGCTGGTCACGGGCGTTTCGTCTTCGTTCTTCATCTCTTTCTTGAAGATCTTTGCCGACTGGCCAACACTCTTGGCAAGCGCGGGAAGCTTCGTCGCGCCGAAAAGCAGCAATACTACGACGAGAATGACGATGGCTGTCCAGCCACCAAGGTTTCCAAGCATCGGACACATCCTTCGTGTTTTGGGTTGCCGTGGCGCTAAGTCTAACTGTCCAGTGTCAGGCTCGCCGCTTCAGTATCAATGAGTGGAATCAGCGTAACGCGCGGCCCCCGCTGCTGCCCATTCGGCGACGGCGCGCCGAGCCTCAGCCGGCGCGACGACGGTGACAAGGCCCGGCAGGCCGGCGATGAGGCGCTTGAGCCCGTGGTAGTGAGACACGCGGATGCTCACACGCCTCAGCTCCCCCACCGACTCGACAGAGGCTGCCGGCGGCAGATAGTCCTCGATGAGACTCAGGGCCGCGGGCACGACATCGAGGGTCACCGCGACGTCGTCCGGACCGCCCTCGAACAGAGTGTCGGGAATCGACACGGAGTGGGCCGACCCTGTCGAGGTTTCGGCGGTGACGACGAGCTCACTGATGCGATCGAGGCGGAACGTGCGCACCGCGTGACGGAGATGGCACCACCCGCGCAGGTACCAGTCGGTGTCGATCGACTCGATGCGCACGGGGTCGACGCGTCGGCGTTCTCGCACGCCGGCGGCGTTGAGGTAGTCGAACTCGACCTGAACCCCGCGGGCGACCGCGTCGCGGAAGAGGGCGAGCGCACCATCCGTCTCCTTCGACTCCACAGCCACCGGCTGAGGGGCCGACGACGAGCCGCGCGCGAGCTTCGCCAGAAGGCTCGCTAGCGCTTGGTTGTCACGGGTCTCGGGCAGAGCGGAGAGGTATTGGAGCCCGGCGATGAGCGCAGCGGTCTCGCGTCCGGAAAAGCGCGGTGCATCGTCGATCGCGATGAGGTGGGTGAGCACGATCTCGTCGTTCTCCTCGAAAGCGTCCCAGGCGATGTCGAAGAGGTCGTCGTGCTGGTAGGCACCTGTGTCACCGGGGATTCCCGACATCGCGATCAGGCGAACCGCCGAACGCACCTCGTCGGGCGTGACGTCGAACACCTTGGCGACCTCAGTGACCGAGACACGCTGATGGTCGATGAGGAAGGGCACGAGCGAAAGCAGGAAGGTCAGCTTGTCGCGGGCCTGAGGTTGACGCTTGCGTTCAGCCATCCTGCGCCCCTTCGTGCGCGGCAACGACCGAATCCAGACCCCGTGTGACGAGCTCGGCGAGCTCGCTGGGCGCAAGCACGGTCACCTCGGGGCCGTACGCGCAGAGCTCGTCGGCGAGGAGTGCGAGATCGACAAAGTGCAGAGTGAAGGTGTGGCCGTCGACGGTCGTGTCACGGCGTTTGCGCAATCGAGTGTCGGCGTCGGTGCCGGGATCGACTCGCACCGTCGCGGTGCGTTCGTGCCACAGCGACAACAGCTCCTGCAGCCCTTCGTCGGCGAGGTCTCCACTCGGGGGAACGAACTCCGTTCCCGTCGTCGAAACGGTGGAGACGATACGACGCAGTAGAAAGGTCTTGCGAGTGTCTGTGGCGGGGTCGAGCGCGTAGCAGTGCCAGCGTCCCTGGAACAGGAACAGGGCGAGAGGGTCGACCGTGCGCAGCGTGGGGCTCGACTGCCCCGGTTTGATGTAGTCGAAGGCCACGCGGCGGCGGCGATCGATCGCCGAGCGCAGAGGTTCGAAGGATTCATCCCGCGCTCGCAGACGCGGCACGTAACTGAGCACCGTCTCACTCGCCTCGGTTCCGAGGCCCTTCAGCTTGAGCAGGGCTCGGCTCGACTCGGCCGAGAACTCCCCCTCACGCCAGACCATCGCCGCCAGGCCCAGCAGGGCGGTCTCCTCCGCGGTGAATCGCACATCGTCGGGCAGCTCGTAGCCCTCGCGCGGGATGCGGTAGCGCGAGAGCTGGTTGTTGCCGGGCTCCCCCGGTGACTCGAGCGTCTCGAGCGGAACGCCCAGCTCACGCAGGTCGTCCTTGTCGCGCTCGAACTGGCGTTCGAGATTGGAGTTGTCGCCGCCCAGCGCGAATCTCTGCCGGTACCCCTGAACGGTGGAGAGGATGTCCGACTTGGTGAGTCCGAGATCCGTCTCCAGCAGAGCGAGAACCAGGCTGAACAAGCGCTCCTCTGCGGGAACGTTCTGCTTCGTTGCCACTCCACCTCCTCCGTGATCCCCAAGCTACTGGAACACAGCTGACCCGCACTGGGTTACTGCGGGATGATTCCGAGCACGTCGACGACGTAGACGAGCGTCGAGTCCGAGCTGCCGCCCTCGCCCCGCGGAACGACGATCAGCACTTGCGAATTCACGGTCTTGCCGACGAGCCCGGCGACGACACCCGAGGGCAGGGTGCCGCTGTCATCGAGCGGCACGATCGTGCTCTGGCCGTTCGCCCACGTCGATGAGAGCACCCGACCGGTCTCCCACGCGACCGCCGTGTACTTGAGGAGCACGCGATCCCCGGCGGCGAGCACGTCTCCGCTGCCCGTCTGCAGCAGGGCGACGGTGACGTCCGTCGGCGCTGAGGTACGAGGGATGGTGATTCCCGGGGTGCCATTGGGTGCCGTGACGACCGCGGGCAGATCGGCGGCAGGAGCCTGGGGTGCGCCATTCGCCTTACCGGGGAAGGCATCCACGACGTCGATGACGTAGACGATCGAGTCGTCCGGGCCGACGCCGACGCTGGCATCGCCCTGTCCCCCGTGAACGGCCAGCGCGGACGCGACGATAGCGATACGCGAGCCGACGGTGGCGCATTCGAGGCCGTCGGACACGACATCGTTCGCATTGGAGGCGCCCAGGGTGAAGTAGTCGCCGCCGTGCGCGTACCCGCTCGAGCCGATGGGCCCGCCGGTCGCGGCGTTGAAAAGCGAATACTTGATGGCGACCGTGTCGCCCATCCGCGCCGCGACACCGTCGCCGACGACGAGCGCCTGCGCCTCGATTCCCTCGCTCACGATCGGAGTCGGGAACTTCACGACCGGGGTGTCCCCGACCGCGCCCTCTGCCGTGACCAGCGCGGAGGCCGCACCGGCGGTGGCGAACGGAGTGCAGCCCGCGGCGAAAGGCCCCCCGGCGCACGCCGTGAGGCTGGCAAGCAAGACGGCACTGACGGCAAGCGCGGGAATGGTGCGCACGGGTCCTCGTTTCGATGTCAACACAACGCTCACAATTCTAGGCCGAGTCGCCCGTAGCCTCCTGCGCAGCGCCGTCGAGCACTGCAGGCACGGCACCGGTACGGCGGGCAGTCGACTCGGCCTGACGTGCGGCCTTGCGAAGCCTCTTATCGGTTGCGGCACGCTGCCCGAGGGCCCCGGGAGTCCACAGCTCCACGTCTGCATCGGCGAACTCCGGTTTCACCCTGCGCTTGAACTGCGGCAGCTTCGATCCCGGTGCGAGCTTGCGCGCCGTGAGCAGAAAACCCGTGTGGGCCACCATGCGATGATCGGGACGCACGGCGAGCCCCTCCACGTGCCATCCGCGCACCATCGTCTCCGACGACTCCGGGTCGGTGAACGCCCCGAGCGCGCGCAGACCCTCGGCGACGCGCGAAAGCTGCGTCACCGTCGCGACGTAGACCGTGATGACACCGCCAGGAGTGAGGGCATGCGCGGATGCCTCAAGGCACTCCCAGGGGGCGAGCATGTCGAGCACCACCCGGTCGACCGACCCTGCCTCGAACTTCGCGAGCTCCTCGGCGAGATCGCCGAGCTCGACCGACCAGTTGGATGGGGTCGCACCCAGGAACGTGGCGACGTTCGCCTTTGCGACGCGGGCGAACTCGTCGCGACGCTCGAAAGACACCAGTGAGCCCTCCGGGCCGATCGCACGCAGCAGCGAGAGCGATAGCGCCCCCGAGCCGACACCGGCCTCGACCACGCGCGCACCGGGAAAGATGTCACCGACACTGATGATCTGCGCGGCATCCTTCGGGTAGACGATCGTCGCGCCGCGCGGCATCGACATGACGAAGTCGACCAGCAGCGGGCGAAGCGCGAGGTAGTCCTCATCCGTCGTGCTCGTCACCACCGAGCCATCGGGCTGACCGATGATCGCCTCGTGCGGAACAACACCGCGGTGGGTGTGGAACTCTCCCCCCGCTTCGAGCGTGATCGTGTTGCGGCGCCCCTTGGGTCCGGTGAGCTGAACGCGGTCACCGGCCTGAAACGGACCCGACTGTCGCCGCATGGCGCTCACGCGACCTTCCTGGCCGCGAAAAGCTCGATGATGTCATCGGCGGTGCGCCCGTCGAGCGTGGGCCAGACGGTGTAATCGGGGTTCTCGGGAATCGGCTGATGAGAGGGGACGGCGAGCGAGCGAGCGCCGGAGGCGACGGCCGAGCGGAGTCCGTTGATCGAGTCCTCGATCGCAACGCACGCGGCGGCGTCCACGTTGAAGAGGGCAGCCCCGGAGACGTATGCCTCGGGATGCGGTTTCTCGTTGGCGACATCGCTGCCCGAGACGACGTGCTCGATGCCCAGTCGCTCGGCGATGAATGCGGCGGCGGGACGCAACGACATCGTGACGATGCCGCAGGGGATGCCGGCACTGCGCAGGTCCGCGATCAGGTCGAGCACCCCCGGACGCCAGGGCACGTCACGGCGCAGGCGGTCGAGCACGGTCTGGCTCAGCGCCTCGACGATCTCGGTCGCCGAGAGGTCGACCCCTTTGCGCTGAAAGATCGACGCCGACTGGTAGAGCCCCGCGCCGATGAGGTCGCGGCCGTCCTCAGCGGTCCACTCACCGCCGAAGGCGGAGACGAGCGCTGATTCGGCCTCCATCCAGTAGGGCTCGGAGTCGACGAGGGTTCCGTCCATGTCCCAGAGGACAGCGGCAGGCAGGGCGATGGTCACGAGGGTCAAGTTTACTGAGAGGAGAGTCACCGTCAGCGCCTATCCTTGAGGGATACCGATTTCCGTGTGTTCCGGCGTGAGCCGTGTGCATGCGGCCGACACAGTGAAAGGACGACGTGGGCGGTACTCCCAACATTTTCGATGGACGCATCCTCGTCGTCGCTTTCGAGGGCTGGAACGATGCGGGTGACGCGGCGAGCAGCGCCGCGCGCACACTCAAGGACTCGCTCGAGCTCGAGGCGATCGCCGAGCTCGACGGCGAGTACTACTTCGACTATCAGTTCAACCGCCCGCAGGCGACAACGGGTGACGACGGTTCGCGCTCCATCGTGTGGCCGACGGTGACCTTCTTCGCACCCGACAGTGCGCGCCTCGCCGTCGGCGACCCAAACCTCGACATCCACGTGCTGCTCGGCACCGAGCCCTCACGCAGCTGGAAGAGCTTCGCCGACGACGTGCTGGAGATCATGCAGGATCGCGAGATCACGGCGATCGTCACGCTCGGGTCGATGCTCGCCGATGTGCCGCACAGTCGACCCATCTCGGTCTTCACGAGCAGTGAGAATGCCGCGTTTCGCGCGGAGCTGGGGCTCGAGCGCAGCACCTACGAGGGGCCGGTCGGCATCCTCTCGGTGATCGCGGATGCCGCTGAGCGCGAGGGCATCCCGACCGTCTCGGTGTGGGCGTCCGTGCCCCACTATGTTCACGCGACACCCTCACCCAAGGCGACGCTCGCTCTCATCAGCCGACTTGAGGAACTCGTCGGCGTCGACATCCCCCGGGGCAGCCTCATCGACGAAGCCGCGGCCTGGGAGGCGGGCATCAACCAGCTCGCGAGCGAAGACGACGACATGGCGAACTACATCGAGCAGCTCGAGCGGGCGCGCGACACGGTCGACTCCCCCGAGGCGAGCGGTGACGCCATCGCGGAGGAGTTCGAGAAGTACCTGCGCCGCCACGAGGGCGGCAAGTCCGACCCGCGTTCCTGAGGGCTAGAGCCTGACCCCGAGCAGCGCGTCGATCGCGTCGAGCGTCGTGCGGCTCGGGGGACGATTCGCGGCGACCTCCGCATCGACGACGGCGAGTGCCGCAGGGGCGTCGAGGTCGTCCGCAAGGGCGGTGCGCAGGGCGGCGAGCACCGCGGTTTCTTGTGCGCTGGTCTCGATACGCTCGCTCCGCGAGCTACCCTTCGAGAGCCTCAGGGCGGCGCTCGACCGGCGGGCTTCACTCTTGCTGGTCGAGTAGCGGGCGGAGCCCGCGTATCGAGACCACTCCGCCCACGAGGCGAGTCGCGCCTCGGCGTCGGCGAGGCGCGCATCCGTCCAGTCGGTGTGCGCGCGGTAGTGCGCCGAGAGCAGGGCGAGGCGGATGGCACGGGGGTCGACACCCGCCGCCACGAGGCGCGAGACGAACTCGAGGTTGCCGAGCGATTTGCTCATCTTGGTTCCGCCGAGGGAGAGCAGGCCGGCGTGGGTGCGCACGCGTGCCCAGCGCTCCCCGGTGAGCGCCGTCGCGTGCGCGGCGCTGAACTCGTGGTGCGGAAAGAGCAGGTCGTGCCCGCCCCCGTTGACGCCGATCGGCGCGTGCAGGTGCTGCATTCCGATGACCGAGCACTCGATATGCCAGCCCGGGCGACCCCGCCCGACGGGTGAATCCCACGCCGGCTCCCCCACGCGCTCGGCGCGCCACAGCAGCGGATCGAGCGGGTCGCGCTTGCCCGCGCGGTCGGGGTCTCCCCCGCGCTCGGCGAACAGCGGCGCCATCTCATCGCGGGTGAGCCCGCTCTCCTGTCCCAGTCGCCAGCTGGTGGAGCGCTCTGCCGCAGCGATGTCGAAGTAGAGATCCACCGCATCGGATGCTGCAGCACCGTCACCGACCGGAACCTCGTAGCCGAGACCCGCGTCGCGAAGGCGGGCGACGGCATCCGCGATCTGCGTGACGGACTCCACGACACCGACGTAGTGATCCGGCGGCAGGATGCGCAGGGCCTCCATGTCGCCGCGGAACAGGTCGATCTGCTGCTCGGCGAGGTCACGCCAGTCGACGCCCGTGGCGGTGGCGCGCTCGAGCAGCGGGTCGTCGACATCGGTGACGTTCTGCACGTAGTGGACGGTGGCACCGGCATCCCGAGCCACGCGGCCGAGCAGATCGTAGGCGAGGTAGGTGGCGGCATGACCGAGGTGGGTGGCGTCGTAGGGGGTGATGCCGCAGACGTACATCGAGACGACACCGTCCGTCGCCTCGACACGGCGACGCTCCCCGGTCGGGGTGTCGATGAGCTCAGGAAGTACGCCGTGACCGGGTAACGCGGGTGGGGCGGGGACCTGCCACGACCTCACGACTGCAGCACTCCCGTCGCCAGGAGGGTGAGGATGAGACCGCCGAGCAGCACGCGGTAGATCACGAAGGGCAGGAACGAGTGCTTCGAGATGTAGCGCATGAAGAAGGCGATGACGGCGATCGCGACGACGAAGGCGACGAGCGTTGCCGTGGCCGTCTCGAGCGGGCCGAAGACCTCGGGCACGCACGCCTCCTCGCAGGGGCGCCCCCACACCTTGTACACCTGGTAGAAGCCGCTGCCGAGCACCGCGGGAATCGCGAGCAGGAACGAGTAGCGCGCGGCCGAGGGACGGTCGTAGCCGAGGAAGAGCCCCGCGGTGATCGTTCCGCCCGAGCGCGAGACGCCGGGGATGAGGGCGAGCGCCTGGGCGAACCCGAACACGATCGCGTGCGGCCAGGTGAGGGTGTCGAGCGTGCGCACGCGGCGACCGAGCCAGTCGGCGAGCCCGAGCAGCAGGCCGAAGACGATGAGCATCGTCGCGACGATCCAGAGCGAGCGCAGGCTCGTCTCGATCTGATCCTGGAAGAGCAGACCGAGCACCACGATGGGGATCGTGCCGAGGATGATGTACCAGCCGAGCTTGGCATCCGGGTCATTGCGCGGGATCCTGCCCGCCAGCGACCGGAACCAGCGGCCGATGATGCGCACGATGTCGCGCCAGAAGAACACGATCACGGCGGCCTCGGTGCCGAGCTGGGTGATCGCGGTGAAGGCGGCGCCGGGATCCTCCTGCCAGCCGAAGAACTCCGCGAAGACGCGCAGGTGCGCACTCGATGAGATCGGCAGGAACTCGGTGAGCCCCTGGATGAGACCGAGAATGAGCGCTTCGATGAAACCCACGGATGCCTGCCGATCGATTGCTGCTGGTTGAGCGAGATAGAGCTAGTAGTTCAGTAGCAGGTCGGTGAGTACCCGCCTGCCAAACACTAGTGCGTCGAGCGGCACACGCTCGTCGACACCGTGGAACATGCTCGGAAAGTCGAGTTCCGGTGGCAGCTGCAGCGGCGCGAAGCCGTAGCCGGTGATGCCGAGCCTGCTGAGCGCCTTGTTGTCGGTGCCGCCCGAGAGCAGGTACGGCAGCACGGGTGCGCCGGGGTCGTGAGCGCCCAGCGTCGTCGTGATCGCGTCGATGAGGGGGCCGTCGAAGGAGGTCTCGAGTCCGATGTCGCGCACCACGGTGACGACCTCGATGTCGGGGCCGACCAGCTCGCGCACCTCGGCGAGCACGGCATCCTCTTCACCGGGAAGGGTGCGGATGTCGATCAGGGCCTCGGCGATGTCGGGAATGACGTTGTGCTTGTACCCCGCCGTGAGCAGTGTCGGGTTGCTCGTGGTGCGCAGGGTGGCGAGCAGGAAGCCCGCGGCATTGCCGGTGGAGAGCAGCAGTGCATCGGGGCCGACCTTCTGCACGTCGCCTCCCATGAGGCGTGCGATCTCGCCGAGCAGCTGGGTGGTCGTGTCGGTGAGCTGGATGGGCCACTCCCTGCGTCCGATGGCGGCGACGGCCTCGGCCAGCTTCGTGACGGCGTTGTCACGCATGAGGCGCGAGCCGTGGGCTGCGGTGCCACGCGCGATGAGTTTGACCCAGACAAGGGCCTTCTCCCCCGTCTGCACGAGGTAGGAGCGCGTGCCGCCGAGGTCGACCGAGTAGCCGCCGACCTCGCTGATGGCTTCGGTTGCGCCCGCGAAGACCTCGGGATGGTTGTCGACGACGTAGCCCGCGCCGAGACGACTGCCGTCCTCCTCGTCGGCGAAGAAGGCGACGACCAGGTCGCGCGCGGGCTGCTTGCCACTGGTCAGGATGTCTTCGATGCTCGTGAGGATCATGGCGTCCATGTTCTTCATGTCCACGGCGCCGCGGCCCCAGAGCATGCCGTCTTTGATGACGCCCTCGAAGGGGTCGACACTCCAGTTGGTGGCATCCGCGGGAACCACGTCGAGGTGGCCGTGCACGACGAGGGCGGGCCGCTCGCTCGCGCCTCCTGCTGGTCGAGTAGCCGCCTCCGGCGGCGTATCGAGACCCGATCCATAGTGCCCCTCAACCCGCGCAACCACACTGACTCGCCCCTTCTCGCTCTCGAACATCTGCGGGTCGAGGCCCAGTTTGGCGAGCCGCGCGGAAACGTACTCGGCGGCCTCAGCCTCGCCGTTGGATTTGCCGTTGCCCCAGTTGGTGGTGTCGATGCGGATGAGGTCGCGGGCGACGCGTGCTGTCTCATCGAGCTGCGCGAGGTCTGGTTCTGCGGTCATGTTCCAACGCTACCCGTCAGGGGTCATTGTGGGGCAACGGAGGGTTCTCTCTCGTGCTATTCTCGATCTTCGGTGCACGGCACCACATCACCCTGTCCGGGTGGCGGAAATGGTAGACGCGCTAGCTTGAGGTGCTAGTGCCCGTATAGGGCGTGGGGGTTCAAGTCCCCCCTCGGACACAAAATCTCGATGTCAGGTGGTTGAGGGATCCGGCGAAGCCGGATCGTCTCGTGAACTGACCAGAGTGATCGCGGCGGGGCTATCGCAGCTGCGTGAGGTGAAGACAGGGTTCGGCTAGTCGGTGTCGGAGAGCCAATTTTGGGGTAAGTCTGGAGAGGGCTGATCCCATACGCGACTGAAGGTTTCTGCAACAAGAGGCCACACGAGTTCTAGGCCATCCTCGACTCCATCTAAACGGCCAGCCAAGTCGCCGGAAACTACGAACTCGTGCGGAATGATCCTGCCCGCCTCATCCCGCCTGCCCATGGGATCCTGCAACCTCAACGCGACACGGTATCCGTCTCGACGACACATCTCACGATCATTGCCTGCAGCCGCGAACGCTCGCTCGTACTCGGGGAGCGGATCTTCAAGACCTCCTGAAAGCAGGAATCGAAATCCCCATGTTCGTCCGCGGGTCGCCCAGATTAATGTCACTGACGACTCCGGGACAAGACGCCTTCCCTTTCAGCACGCTCAAGATCTTCATTGAAACTTAGAAGCACTGACGAGATCGACTTGCCCTTCTCCGCGACGGTCTCTTTGAATGTCTCTGCCTTCACCGCCGCCTTTTCGATTGCTTCCGGGCTCACATCTGCAAGCCAGTACACGATTCCCCCGGCCATCTTGAACTTCTTGCCGATCAGAAAGGCGGCAAACTTGCCAACTAGTCCCAACACCGCTGCAACAAACTTCGCATTCTTCAACAACTCAGCCGCAACTTTCGCAGGAAGCTCCAAGGAATTGGCCCACCGCACGTGCCGTTCGAACGGCAATACAGATGCGATGGGCAAAACGAGATCCAAACCGACGCGTTGGAAAACGTCAATTGCGCCTTCACCGAACTTTGCCGACGAAAGGATAACAAAATCTTCGCCGACTGAGAGAGCATCGTCGCCATCGATGAAGCCAGCTATCGTGTCACGAAGCTCGACGATGTCGGCTCCGACCTTTTCCAACAGGAGTTCACGAAAATCTTGAACCGCCAATGCGGGTATCAGATCGGACTTCGAGAGGCCGATCAGCCAAATTCGCGGAAAAGCAGTGAGCAGATCTCCGTCTGCGATGATTTCGTCCTTGAGAAGTAACAATGAATTCCGCACGTTAGTTAGTAACGACTTGAGATACCGTTCCTCCTCGCCCACGTGATCCAAGAGTTTCTGTCCGTCGACAAGTAACAGTGCAACATCCGACTCGAGCAACGCCCTAAATGTTTCGACGCGATGCTGCGACTCTTTCGCGCCACTCGGTTCTTGCTCGAACCATTCACCCGGGTAGTCATGCCACACGAGCCTCAGCGCGTCAAACCCCGCCGAGCTCTTAGCCTTCTGCGCGCCCGCATTTTTCACAGTGATCTTGAACGAGTAAGCAGTCGATGTGAAACGTGTAGGCAACGGTGGTGTCGCAGAGCGCTTCATACCTAGGAACGCCTGACTCAAAAGCGTGCCCTGACTGGGGTTCTCCGCGATCACATTCAAACCAGTCCGCTTGATCGTTTTCGGTTCTTGGGCATCGCCGAAGAAGGAAGAAAGCATTACTGTCTTACCACTACCGCTCTCGCCGAAGAGGGCGATGTGTTGCTCCAGAACCTGCTTCTTTGTCATGTGAGCGAATCTACGCGATATTCCGGATGCACAGTATTTCAGTCGTCGGGATTTATTGACCGCCCAAGCTAGGCAGGAAGCAGTTCGGCCTGACGCGACTCTTCGACGAAACCTGTCACCGTCGATCTAGGGTGAGCAATACTGACGACGTTGCCGTCAGCCTCAATAATCGCCGTCTCGATCGTCATGATGCCTATGTCTTGGGCAGCAGCGATCGACTCAGCTTCCACCACCACCGAGATCCGAACCAACCCCTCTGCCAGGACCGCCTCGACGTCGGGATCACGGATTACCCCACCACTTGCTGCCTCAGCGGTAAGAAGAGCATCCATGACAGCATCCGTCTGTGCGTCAAGGGAGGCGAGGTTGTCGACCCGGAACACGCCCGACACGCTAACCAACATGGTTTGACCCTCCCTCAGAGTCTTTATAACAGGTTCGGTTGTACAGCCACTGAAGCTTGTGATTCGCGTAGAAACCACTGCTCGGAGTCAAGTGCACGTACGTCTTGTGCCGCAACGGACACTGACAGTACACGGTGTAGTACTTTGGCGGATTCTCGATTCGCCAGCCCGCTTCATGAAACTCCCCGAGAAGCGCCTCAAGCTCCTTCTTCGGATGCTTCCGCCAGTATCGCCCCACAAGCACAACTCCGTCCAGTTGCCGGAATCGTACCGTTACAAAAACGCTCACAACGGTGGTGTGGAAAGGTCACAAACACTCCATTCCCCCACGTGGAAAGTCTGTCGGCAAAGTGCTTACGCACTCCGCCGGTCAAGGACCGGAATCCTGTTCTCGTCGATTGTCTTATCGACCAGGGCATAGATGCGGCTCCTGCCGAACGAGGCTTCAGACCACACGCTCAAGCACCTCGCCCAGAACACGCATGCCCTGCGGGAAGGACTCGGGGTTCGCACCCGCGTAGTTGAGGCGGATGAACTGGCCCGAGGGCTCCGCCGGGAACCACTCGACCCCCGGTGCGATGAGCACCCCCGACTGCTCGCACTCGGCCACGAGCTGCGCGACATCCGTGGTATCGGGCAGACGCACCCACAGGTTGAGACCGCCCCGGGGCACGGAGGTGAGGTGGGCCAGAGGCACATGCTCGGTCAGGCTGTCGATGAGCAGGTCGCGGCGGGCGCGAAGCTGCTGCCGCAGGCCGCGCAGGTGGCTGCGCCACGCGGGCTGGGTGACGACATCGAGCGCTGCCGTCTGGAGCACACCGCTCACATACATCGATGACGCGCTGAGGTCGGCATGGATGCGCTCACGAGCAGGTCCGCGTGCGACGATCGCCGCCACGCGGATAGCGGGCGACACGCTCTTGGTCAGCGAGCGGAGGTAGACGACGTGTCCCCCATCGTCGCGCGCCATGACGGGAATGGGGTTCGAGGTGATTCCGAAGTCGTGCGCCCAGTCGTCCTCGATCAGGAACGCACCGCGGGCGCGGACGACATCGAGCACCCGCTGCGTCAGCTCGCCATCCCACTGGGCACCTGTCGGGTTCGCGAAATTCGGCTGCGCGTAGAAGGCGCGAGCGCCCGTTTCCTCGAAGGCACGATCGAGCATGGTCGGGTCGGGTCCGTTGGGCCCGCTCGGAACCGGAACGACGAGCACGCCCGCCTGAGCAGCGGCAAGGCTCGCTCCCCAGTAGGTGGGCGACTCGACGAGCAGCGGTCGCCCCGGCGTGACGAGAGAGCGAAACGCTGCGATGAGGCCGCTTTGGCTTCCCGGGAGAACGATGACGTCGTTCGCCGACGGCGGCGTCACCCCGTTCGGTGTGGCCTCTTCGAGCTCACGGGCGAACCATGACTGAAGCTCGGCGAGTCCCGAAACGGCCGAGCGTGCGAGCGCCGCATCGGTCCGTGCCGCCCGCGCGAGTGCGGCACGCACGAGGCGTTCGGGCAGCAGCGACCGATCCGGATATCCGGAGTGCAGTGCGATGGCGCCCTGCGGGGCCACCCGCAGCATTGCGGATGCCGAGCGGCCCGGAGGAGGCGTTCCGTGCAGGGCGGCGGTCTGCCAGTCGAAGTCGAGTGGTTGCGGCATCCGGGATGAACGCACGAAGGTGCCGACGCCCGGTCGGGTCTCGATGAGGCCGCGGGCACCGAGGGTGCGCAGAGCTTTCTGAACGGTCACGGGGCTCGCCTCGAAGCGCGCGACGAGTTCGCGTGTGGACGCGAGCTGAACGCCTGGAGCCGCGCGAGCGATCCACTCGGCGAGTTCGGCGACGATGAGCGAACTGCTATCGTTGTTCATGAGTCTTAAGAGTAGCGCTACTGTGCAATCGTCCACGCCGCTATTGCGCTCGCGTGCGGGATTGGCCTGGGGCCTTATCGGCGTCATCGCCTTCTCCTTCACCGTTCCGTTCACGCGCGTCGCAGTGGGCGGGCTCTCCCCCCTGTTCATCGGCTCAGGTCGTGCGGTCGTCGCCGGGGCACTTGCCGCCATCGCACTCGCGGTCTCCCGTCAGCCGCTACCCCGAGGCGTCCAGTGGCTCCGTTTGGCGGTCGTCGCGGGAGGTGTCGTCGCTGGCTTTCCCATCCTCACCTCGTACGCGCTCACCGTGGTGCCCGCGAGTCATGGGGCGGTCGTCATAGCACTGCTGCCCGTGGCGACCGCGGCCGTCGCCGTGATCCGAGGGCACGAAAGGCCGCCACGCTCGTTCTGGGCGATGGCAGCACTCGGCGCAGTGGTCGCCGTCGCCTTCGCCATCGTGCACGGCGGCGGGATCGCACACGTCTCGTGGGCTGACCTGCTGCTCTTCGGCGCGGTCATCTCGGCCGCGATCGGCTACGCCGAAGGCGGGCTGCTCGCGCGCGAGCTCGGATCGTGGCAGACCGTGTCGTGGGCACTCGTCCTGTCCGCGCCACTCATGATCGCCCTGGCTGCTGGTTCGGCGCTCGAGCAGTGGCCCTCGGCGACGCCGATCGAGTGGGCGGCGTTCGCCTATCTCGCGGTCGTGAGCATGTTCCTCGGATTCTTCGCGTGGTACCGGGGTCTCGCCATCGGTCCGATGGCGACCGTGAGTCAGGTGCAGCTCGTGCAGCCCGTGCTCAGCATCCTCTGGGCCGCGTGGCTGCTCGGAGAGGAACTGACCTGGACCACCGTCATCGGCGGTGCCGCGGTCATACTGTGTGCGACGCTGGCCGTTCGGGTGCGGCTCAGTGCGCCTGCTCTGCCGGCCAGTCGAGGTGCTCCTCGTACTCGGGGTGCTTCGTGACGTAGGCGGCGATGAAGGGGCAGACGGGCACGATTCGCTGCCCCTTGGCGACGGCGTCATCGAGTGCGAAGCGGGCGAGTCGCCCGCCGAGACCCTGCCCGCCGTACTCGGGAAGAACGACCGTGTGGTCGAACGTGACACTGCCCTCGCCCTGAACATAGTGGGCAACGCCCGCCGCCTTGTCTCCGTCGCGAATCTCGTAGGTGCTCTCTTCGGGCACGTGCACGAGGTCATAGCTGTCTGCGATGCCGGTTTCTGTGGTCATACCCCTAACAACAGCACACGCGTCTGCGAGATTCCGCGCGGTCCCCTGAGCACGCCCGGTGATCGCGCGGGAGGCCGCTGATCTCGCACGAATGTTGTGGGAAACCTCCGCAATCGAACGTAAATCTCTACAGATACGACGGATTCCGCAGCATGCACCGACACTAAAGTTGAGGGCATGAAACCCCAAAAAGTCGTCATCATCGGTGCCGGAATGATCGGGCTCGCCACTGCGTGGCACCTGCAAGAACGCGGTGTGACGGTGACCGTTGTCGACCGCAAGGGTGTTGCCGCCGGATCGTCGTGGGGCAATGCGGGGTGGCTCACCCCCGCGCTGACGCTGCCGCTCGGCGAGCCGTCGATGCTCGTGGCGGGTCCGTGGCAGCTCGTGAAGCCCACCTCTCCCCTGTATGTGCCGATGAACCCGAGACTCATCCCCTTCCTCACCGGTTTCGCGTGGCACTCGCTGCCGAAGCAGTGGAAGAAGTCCATCTCGATCTTCGCCAAGGTCAACCCGCTCGCGATGGATGCCTTCCACGAGTTCACCGCGGGCGGCGTCAAGGGCGAGGTGAAGCTCGCCGACCCGTTCCTGGCCGGTTTTCGCACTGAGAAGGATCGCGGCGGCCTCATCCACGAGTTCGAGGTCGTCGAGCAGAGCGGCGGAACGGTCGACTACGACCTCGTCACCGGCGACGAGCTGCGCGCGATCGAGCCCACCCTGAGCGACGGCGTCAAGGCGGGCGTGCTGCTGCGCGACCAGTGGTTCATCAACCCGCCCCTGTACGCTGAGTCGCTCGCCGACTCGGTGCGTGAGCGCGGCGGCACCATCACCGACGGCTTTGACGTCGTCGACGTGCGTGACACCGGCAACGGCGCCGAGGTCGTCTCGGCGACGGGCGACGTGATCTCGGGCGATGCCGTCGTCATCGCCACCGGCTCCTGGCTGGGCAGGCTCGCGCGCAGATTCGGTGTCAAAGCCATCGTGCAGGCCGGCCGCGGCTACAGCTTCAGCGTCAAACCCGAGGTCATGCCGACTCATCCGATCTACTTCCCCCACGAGCGCCTCGCGTGCACTCCCCTCGGTGACCGCCTGCGCATCGGCGGCATGATGGAGTTCAAGCCGGTGGATGCCGCGCCCGACCCCCGCCGCATCAAGCTGCTCGTCGAGACGGCCAAGCCCGTCTTCCAGGGCATCGACTGGGAGCAGCGGGAGGAAGAGTGGGTCGGCGGACGTCCCGTGACCACCGACGGTCACGCCCTGATCGGCCCCACGAAGTCGCCGCGCGTCTTCGTCGGCGGCGGCCACGGAATGTGGGGCATCGCGCTCGGGCCGCTCACCGGTCGCCTACTCGCGGGCTCGATTCTGGGCGAGCCCGACCCCGTGCTGGAGCACTTCAACCCGCTGCGCTAGTCGGGTCTCGATACACCGCCTACGGCGGCACTCGACCAGCGGAGCAGGGTTCTGGTGATCGAGTAGCGTGCGAAGCCCGCGTATCGAGATCGACAGCGCCCGATTGTCAGTGTCGTATCTATGTTCGATACTTAGAGTGTGGCATCGGCAGCGGTAGCACTTGACGACTCCCCCATCCGGGAGTCGGTGAGCGAGCGCGCACGTGAGCTGCAGGAGCGAATTCTGCAGCTGCAGGCGGCCAGGCCTGACACGCGGAGCCTGCCCACTCATCCAGCGATCGCGAAGCTGCTGCCGGGTGGCGCCCTACGCCGAGGCGCGGTCTACTCGGTGCAGAACTCGACGACGCTCATCATGGCGCTGCTCGCAGCGCCGAGCGCAGCGGGAGCGTGGAGCGGCATCGTCGGCGTGCCCGAGTTCGGCATCGAAGCCGCTCGCGGTTTCGGCATCGATCTCGATCGGCTCGCCCTCGTACCGCGTCCCGGAGATCAGTGGCTCGCGGCCACCGCCGCCATCGCCGATGTGATGGGGATTGTCGTCACCCGCCCGCCCCAGCGCGCGAGCGACTCGAGCGTCTCGCGCCTCGCCGCCCGCCTGCGGCAGCGCGGCACGACGCTTATCGTGATCGGTGCATGGCCCCACAGCGAGGCCATGCTCAGCCTCGAGCGGGCCGACTGGCACGGCATCGGTGACGGCCACGGCCATCTTGCCGCGCGCCAGGCCACCGTGACCGTCACGAGCCGCACCGGACAACGCCCTCGCTCCACCCGACTGTGGCTGCCGGATGCCTCACTCCAGGTTCGCGAATCGCCCCAGCAATCGCCCACCCCGCTTCGAGTCACAACCCAGGGCTCGCTGCGTGCGTTGCATTACTAGAACATATGTTCGATACTGACTGAATGAAGCGCCGCAGCACGAGCCCCGAGGCGCACAGGACCGCGCCCGAGCGAGTACTCGTGCTGTGGTGCCCCGACTGGCCCGTCACGGCAGCAACCCGTTTGCACGGCCTTCCCCCGGCCGCTCCGATCGCGGTCGTCGAGTCGGGCGCGGTGCTCGCGTGCTCGGCCGCAGCCCGTGCGCAGGGAGTGAAACGCGGCCTCAGGCTCAGGGAGGCCCAGTCCCGCTGCCCCGAGCTGCTCGTGCACCCCTACAAGGCCGACGAAGACGCCCGCGCCTTCGAACCTGTGCTCGCCGCGATCGAGGAGGCCGTGTCGGGGGTGCAGTCGCTGCGTCCCGGGGTATGCGTCATCCGGGCGCGAGGGCCGGCGCGGTACTACGGCAGCGAGGAAGAGGCCGCCCTGTGGCTGCTCGACCACGTCGATGAGCTGGGCATCCCGAGCAGTCGGGTCGGTGTCGCCGACGGCGTCTTCACGGCGCTGCACGCGGCGCGGGCAGCGAAACCGCAGCGGCTCAGGATCGTTGCGGCGGGCGGCTCAGCCGAGTTTCTCGCCCCCCTGCCCGTGGCGGTGCTCGATGACGAGAACCTCGCGACCCTCCTGCGGCGGCTCGGTGTGTACACACTCGCCGACTTCGCAGCACTCTCCCCCGGCACCGTGCTCGACCGCTTCGGCCCGGGCGGTGCCCGACTGCGTGCTCTCGCTGCGGGGCTCGACTCCCAGCCGGTGCTCCCCCGCATCCGCCCCGAGGAGTTCGACACCGTCGTCGACTTCGAGCCCGCTCTCGACCGTGTCGATCAGGTGGCGTTCGGGGTTCGGGCCGCGGCGGACCGCTTCGTGGAGGGTCTTGTCGGCGCCAAGCTCGTCTGCACCGCGCTGAGTGTCGAGGTCGACTCCGAGCGCGGCGAGCACTCGGAGCGCACGTGGCTGCACCCCCGTTCGTTCACGGCGTCCGAGGTGGTCGACCGAGTGCGCTGGCAGCTGCAGGGCGGATCGACCGAGACGGGTCTCACCTCCGGGGTCGTCCGCGTGCGGATCGTGCCCGCGGGCGTCGACTCGATCGGCAACCACGAGGCGGGGCTGTGGGGGTCGGGACCGGACGAGCGCGTGCACCACGCACTCTCCCGCCTGCAGTCGATGCTCGGGCACTCCGCGGTCGTCACCGCGGCGGTCGGCGGCGGCCGCGCCCTTGCCCACCGCGTCACCTACACTCCGTGGGGCGAACGGATGCTGCACCCTCGCCCCCCGGAGCGACCGTGGCCCGGTCGACTGCCCCCGCTCGCCCCCAGCACCGTGTTCGAGCCTCCGCACCCTGTGACGGTCTTTGCGGCATCGGGCACCGAGGTCACGGTGAACGAGCGAGGCGCGCTCTCTGCGCCGCTCGCCACGCTCACGGGGGCTCGCGGCACCCTGCGGGTGCAGGCGTGGGCAGGCCCGTGGACGAGCGATGAGCACTGGTGGGATGCCGACTCCGCCTCGCGCTCGAGCCGCTTTCAGGTGGTCGACTCCGGGGGAACCGCGTGGTTGCTGTCCCTGCGCGATCAGGGCTGGTGGATCGAGGGCAGGTATGACTGATGGGCTGGAATAATCCCTCCAACAGTTGGCGCGAATACGAGGCCACCCTGTCTGGACGTGGGGCAGGTCTCGATACGCCGCCGACGGCGGCTACTCGACCAGCGAAAAACGACACACCGCGCTCGCACAAGCGCGAACCCTATGTGCCTCCGGCTGAGCTCGGGCCGACACCGAGCGGACTCACCGTCCGCTACGCCGAGCTGCACGCGCACTCCAACTTCAGTTTTCTCGACGGGGCGAGCCACCCCGAGGAGCTGCTGGAGGAGGCCGCACGGCTCAGGCTGCACGGCCTCGCCCTCACCGATCACGACGGCTTCTACGGGGTCGCGCGAATGGCCGAGGCGGCCGAATCGCATCCGCAGCTCAGAACCGTGTTCGGCGCCGAGCTCTCGCTCGGGCTCACGAAGCCGCAGAACGGTGCGGCCGACCCCGAGGGCAGTCACGTGCTCGTGCTCGCACGGCGGCACGAGGGCTACCACCGGCTCTCCGCCGCGATCACCGAGGCCGCGCTCGCGGGCGGGGAGAAGGGCAAGCCTCGCTACGACCTCGAGCGGCTCGCCGACCATGCGGGTGGCCCGGCCGGCAGTCACTGGCTGGTGCTCACCGGATGCCGCAAAGGCACCGTGCGCCAGGCGCTCGAGCGGGGAGGCACGGCGGCAGCGACGACCGAGCTCAACCGGCTCGTCGACCTCTTCGGCAGGGACAGTGTTGCGGTTGAGCTGACGAGCCACGGGAACCCCCTGGACGACGCACGCAACGACGCCCTCGCCGAGCTCGCGGCTGCGCGCCGGCTCCCCGTCGTCGCCACGGGGAACGTGCACTACGCGACGCCCGAGCGCTATCGCCTTGCGAGTGCTCTCGCGGCGGTGCGCGCACGGCGAAGCCTCGACGATCTCGACGGCTGGCTGCCGGCGTCCGGAGCCGCGTACCTGCGCAGTGGTGCCGAGATGGCGGCCCGCTTCGCGCGCTACCCCGGTGCGATCGAGCGCACGGTCGAATACGCCGACGACCTCGGGTTCCGCCTGCGCAGCCTCAGACCCGGTCTGCCGAAACAGCGCGTGCCCGAGGGGCACACCCCCATGAGCTGGCTGCGGCACCTCGTCTGGAGCGCTGTGCCCGACAAGTATCCTGACCTCACGGAAGACGCCAGGCAGCGCATCGAGGGCGAGCTCACGGTCATCGAGCAGAAGGATTTTCCCGGCTACTTTCTCATCGTCTACGACATCGTGCGGGAGGCACGCAGTCGCGGCATCCTGTGTCAGGGACGCGGCAGCGCCGCGAACTCTGCGGTGTGCTACCTGCTGAACATCACGGCCGTCGACTCGATCTTCTACAACCTGCCGTTCGAGCGGTTCCTCTCGAGCATGCGCGACGAGGAGCCCGATATCGATGTCGACTTCGACTCCGATCGGCGTGAAGAGATCATCCAGTACGTCTACGACACCTACGGTCGCGACAGGGCCGCCCAGGTGGCCAACGTCATCAGCTATCGGCCGCGGAACGCGGTGCGCGACATGGCGAAAGCCCTCGGTCATTCCCCCGGACAGCAGGATGCCTGGTCGAAGCAGATCGAGCGCTACAGCCTCGCCGACGGCTCGGATACCGACATCCCGAGGCCGGTCATGGAGCTGGCGCGGCAGGTGCTGAAGTTTCCGCGCCACCTCGGCATCCACTCGGGAGGCATGGTGCTCACCGATCGGCCGGTGGGCGAGGTCGTGCCGATCGAGCACGGCCGCATGGACAAGCGCACGGTCGTGCAGTGGGACAAAGACGACTGCGCGTGGATGGGCCTCGTCAAGTTCGACCTGCTCGGGCTCGGGATACTGGCGGCGCTGCAGCACTGCTTCGACCTCGTGCGCGACCACCTCGGCGAGGCGTGGGAGCTGTCGACGATCCCCAAGGAGGAGGCTGGCGTCTACGACATGCTGTGCCGCGCCGACGCGATCGGGGTGTTCCAGGTGGAGTCGCGCGCCCAGATGGGGCTGCTGCCGCGCCTGCGGCCCCGCAAGCTCTACGACCTTGTGATCGAGATCGCCATGATCCGCCCCGGGCCGATTCAGGGCGGCGCGGTGCACCCCTACCTGCGCCGTCGCGCCGATCCGGGCAGCGTGACCTACGCGCACCCCAAGCTCAGAGGACCGCTTGAACGCACGCTCGGCATCCCCGTCTTTCAGGAGCAGCTCATGCAGATGGCGGTCGCGGTCGGCAACTGCACGGGCGAGGACGCCGACCTGCTGCGCCGCGCCATGGGGTCGAAGCGCGGCATCGAGCGCATCGAGAAGC
>JAHBSW010000029.1 GCA_019638935.1 Cryobacterium sp. | reverse complement strand
CACCGTCGGCGACTCCCCCCGTCAGTGGATCATCGACCCCATCGACGGCACCGCGAACTTCCTGCGCGGCGTTCCCGTGTGGTCGACGCTCATCGCGCTTGCCGTGGACGCAACGCCGGTGCTCGGCATCGTGAGCATGCCCGCTCTGGGCCGACGGTGGTGGGCAGCGACCGGGCGGGGCGCGTTCACGCGGGATCTCGACGGGGGCGAGCGACGCATCCGGGTCTCGGATGTCGGCGAGCTGGAGCACGCATCCGTCGCCCTGAGCGGCATCGACCGCTTCGACCAGGCGGGACGCCTCGAGCAGTACCTCGACCTCACGCGGCGTGTGTGGCGCACCCGCGACTACAGCGACGCGCTGCCCTACATGTTCGTCGCCGAGGGGGTTGTCGACGCGGCCGGTGAGCTCGATCTGCAGACCTACGACATGGCGGCGCTCTTCCCCATCGTCGAAGAGGCCGGCGGCCAGATGACCTCGCTCGATGGCGAAGCAGGCCCCTGGCATGGCTCCGCACTGGCAACGAACACTAGGCTTCACTCATCCCTTATCGAGTTGTTCAAGACCCCATAGGAGAGATCGTGATTCGCGGAACGCACACCCCCGTCACCCGGCGCGTCATCGGCGCCTCAGTCGCTGTCGCACTGGCGCTCACGCTCGCCGGCTGCGGGGCCATCGGGTCGCTTCTCGGCGGCGGCGACGACCCCTTCAGCATCAAGGTCGGCGAATGCTTCAACGAGCGTGATTTCAACAGCGAACAGGAGGAGATCGAGTCGGTGCAGAAAGTGGACTGCTCCGAATCGCACGAACTCGAAGCCACCAAGAGCATCATCCTCGAGGGCGAGACCCGACCCGCCGATTCCGTGCTGATGGCGCAGGCCGATGACGAATGCTTCACCGCGTTCGAGGAATACGTCGGCGGTTCGTACGACAGCGAGGGCGTATACGAGCCAACCTACTACTTCCCCTCGGTGCGCTCGTGGGCAGAGGGCGACCGCGAGATCCTCTGCCTGCTCTACGGCTACGACGGCCCGACGACCGGCTCCGCCAAGGACACTGCGCGGTAGGGGCAGAACCGAATCGGCACGTTCCCGGTGCGTGACGTGCCCGGTCTTGGCGCGACCGTTATGAGACACTAGACCAAGTGTCTACCTCTGCTCGCCCGCACTCGCACGAGACCAAGCGCGGCATAATCCTCCTGTTCGTCGGCCTCATCCTCGCGATGCTCCTCGCCGCCCTGAGCCAGACGGTGCTGAGCGCCGCCATGCCGACCATGGTGGGCGAACTCGGCGGCGTCGACCAGATGCTGTGGGTGATGACCGCCTACATTCTCGCCTCCACCATCACCATGCCGATCTACGGCAAGATGAGCGACCTCATCGGCCGCAAGTCTCCCCTCATCACCGCGATTCTTCTCTTCGTCGCCGGATCGATCGTGGGCGCACTCGCCCCCGACATGGGCATCCTCATCATCGGTCGCGTCATTCAGGGCCTCGGCGGCGGCGGGCTCATCATCCTGTCGCAGGCGATCATCGCCGACGTCGTACCGGCTCGCGAGCGCGGCAAGTACATGGGGATCATCGGCGCCGTCTTCGCGGTGTCGTCGGTCGCCGGCCCGCTGCTCGGCGGCTGGCTGACCGAGGCGGTGCACTGGCGCTGGACGTTCTGGATCAACCTTCCCCTGGGCGCCATCGCTCTGCTGGCGGCGATCTTCCTGCTGCGGCTGCCCAAGGGAACCACGTCAAAGCCCGTGCTCGACATCTTCGGCATGATGACGATGGCCGGCGCCACCGCGGGGCTCATTCTCGTCGCCTCGTGGGGCGGCAACGACTATGCGTGGGACTCCCCCGTCATCATCGGCCTCATCGTCGCCACGGTCGTGCTCTCCGTGCTGTTCGTCGTCGCCGAGCGACGCGCGGTCGAACCCATCATCCCGCCCGCGCTCTTCCGCGACCGCAACTTCAACCTCACGACAGCCGCGGGCCTGCTCGTCGGCGTGACGATGTTCGGTGCGATCGGATACCTGCCCACGCACCTGCAGATGACGTTCGGCGCCGATGCGACCGTGGCGGGCATCCTCATGGTGCCCATGATGGGCATGATGCTCGTCTCCTCGCTCGGCAGCGGCTGGCTCGTGAGCGCGTACGGACGCTACAAGTGGATGCCGATCGCCGGTGCGGCGCTCATCACGGCTTCCCTCTGGCTGCTCGCAACTCTGACGCCCGAGACACCCCTCTGGCTGTTCTGTGTCTACGTCGGAGTCATGGGCATCGGCCTCGGCGTGAACATGCAGATTCTCGTGCTCATCGTGCAGAACTCGTTTCCGAACCGCGTGGTGGGAACCGCGACCGCCGCGAACAACTTCTTCCGCCAGATCGGCGCCTCACTGGGCAGCGCCGTGATCGGCAGCCTCTTCACGGTGCGGCTCATCCAGCTGCTCGGCGAACGCCTGACCACTGAGCAGGCCCATCAGGTCGGTGACATCGCGTCGCTCACTCCGCACCTCGTCCTCGACCTGCCGACGGAACTGCACGACATCGTGGTTCACGGTTACAACGACGCGCTCGCACCGCTGTTCCTCTGGATGGTGCCGCTCGCGGTCATCGCCGTGATCCTGCTCGCGTTCGTCGACGAGATCCCGCTCAAGACGACGATCGACAGCCAGCCCATGAGCGGCGTCATCGACCTGCCCGACCTCGGGCATGTGCACGGCCGCGAGAACAATCCTGATTCCGCTGAATCGTCGCGCACCGAGCCCGTCTCCGACGACAACCCGCCCGAAACGCGCCAGCCACCGGCATGAGAGCGGTGCGGTTCGACGTGTTCGGCGCCCTGCCGCAGCTGGTCGAGGTCGCCGCTCCGGTCTGCCCACCGCGCGGCGTGATCGTGCGGGTGCATGCCACGGGGTTGTGTCGCAGCGACTGGCACGCGTGGATGGGACACGACGACAGCATCCGCCTGCCGCACGTGCCCGGCCACGAGTTCGCCGGGATCGTGCACGAGGTCGGTGCCGAGGTGACGAACTGGTCGGTCGGCGATCGCGTGACGGCTCCGTTCGTGTACGCGTGCGGACGCTGCGCCGAGTGCACCGGCGGCAACGGGCAGGTGTGCGACAACCAGGAGCAGCCGGGCTTCACACTCCCCGGCTCGTTCGCCGAATACGTCGTCGTGATCGAGGCCGACACCAATCTCATCGCGCTTCCCGACGAACTGGGCTTCGTGGAGACCGCCTCGCTCGGCTGCCGATTCGCCACCGCGTACCGAGCGGTGATGACTCAGGGGCGGGCCACGGCGAGCGAGTGGGTTTCGGTGCACGGATGCGGCGGGGTCGGTCTCTCGGCCATCATGATCGCCGTCGCGGCGGGTGCCCGGGTCGTCGCGGTCGACGTCTCCGCCGACGCGCTCGCGAGGGCGGAGGCACTGGGTGCCGTCGCGGTGCCTGGCGGCGGCGAGGTCGTCGCCACCGTGCGCGAACTCACGGACGGTGGTGCTCATCTCTCCCTCGATGCCCTCGGCAGCGCCGTGACGAGCGACAACTCGGTTCGCAGCCTGCGCAAACGCGGCCGCCACGTTCAGGTGGGGCTCATGCTCGGCGACGCCTCGCTCGCGCGCGTGCCCATGGACCTCGTGATCGCGAACGAGCTCGAACTGCTCGGCAGCCACGGCATGGCCGCGCACGAGTACCCGGCGATGCTCGCTGCGATCGCCCGTGGCGAGCTCGCACCGCTCGACCTCGTCGGCCGCACGATCGGTCTCGACGAGGCACCCGAGGCGCTCGCCGAGATGGCAGAAGCTCGGCATCCGGGGATGACCGTGATCGAGCTCGCCTGACGGACCGCGAGTGCTCTTCGGCGGATACTGCGATGAGTCGCGCCCGGGTGCCCGCTAGACTGGGCGGCGGAGTGTCGGGAAGCCTGGTCGACGACCCGTCGGGCGCGCCAGCTCGCGGGTGAGAGCCCAGGGAGTCCCATGTCCACGATCGAACCGGCCGACGCATCCGTCGCCCTCTCGCGACGCACCCGCCTGCGCCACTGGGTGACGCTGGAGACCACGGGCGGCGCGCTGCTGCTCGCCGCCGCCGTGATAGCGCTTGTCTGGGCGAACTCGCCGTGGCGTGGCGGCTACTCCGCGCTCTCCGGGTTCGTCATCGGCCCGGCAGCGCTTCACCTCGACCTCTCGCTGGCGACATGGGCGACGGATGCCGTGCTCACAGTGTTCTTCTTCGTGGTCGGGGTCGAGCTCAAGCACGAGGTCGTCGCGGGAAGCCTGCGGAACGTGCGCGAAGCATCCGTGCCCGTGCTCGCGGCGGTGGGCGGGATGGCCGTTCCCGCCGTGCTCTACACCGTCGTCATCGTTGCGCTCGACGATCGCACGGCCCTGCACGGCTGGGCGATCCCCACGGCGACCGACATCGCCTTCGCCCTCGCCGTGCTCGCCGTCTTCGGGCGGGGTCTGCCGCGTGCCCTGCGCACCTTTCTGCTGACGCTCGCCGTCGTCGACGACCTGCTCGCGATCGTCATCATCGCCGTGTTCTATGCGAGCGGTTTCGATGTCGTCGCGCTGCTCGCGGCCGTCGCCGCGGTCGCGCTGTTCGCCGTCATCGTGCGGATGCGGCGGGCGCCGTGGTGGGTGCTGCTCGCGATCGCGGCGGTCGCGTGGTGGTTCATGCACAGCTCCGGTGTGCACGCGACGATCGCGGGCGTGCTGCTCGGACTCAGCGTGCCCGCTCGGGTCGTGCACGGGGAGACGACTCCGCGCACGACACGCCTCGATGCGGCGCTGCGTCCCCTCACCTCCGGCGTGGTGCTGCCGGTGTTCGCGTTCTTCGCCGCGGGGGTGACGCTGGTCGACGGGTCGGGACCCGCATCCGTGCTCGCCCAACCGGTCGTGGCCGCGATCGTTCTCGCCCTCGTGCTCGGCAAGCTGCTCGGTGTGCTCGGCACCACCGCGCTGGTGACGAGCCTGACGCCGCTGCGCCTTCCCGATGCGATCGGCCTGCGCGATCTGCTTCCCGTGGGCTTTCTCACCGGCATCGGGTTCACGGTGTCGCTGCTCGTGGCCCAGCTCTCGTTCGCCGACGGCGCTCACACCGACGGAGCGAGGGTCGCGGTGCTGCTCGCCTCACTGCTCGCCGCGGTGCTCGCCGCCGTCACGCTGCGCTGGGACGCTCACCGGGTGCGGCGCCCCGATATGAACGACGATGGGGTTCCGGATGCCGACACCGCCCTACTCGAGTGACCGCACCTCGAGTGACGGTGCCGTGGCGGCCTTCGCCTGGGTCGAGGCCGCGCCTCGGGTCGGCGTGAGCGTCATGAACACCGTGCAGCCGAGTGCCGCCGCGACCACGGCCGCCGTGATCCAGGTCGAGCCGGTGACGAGGAACACGATCGGCACCGCCAGCCACGCCGCGGACTGCGCGATGACCTTGACCGCGAGCGGCAGGGTGCGCTCCCGCTGATACTGGTCGGCGGCGGCGATCGCGCCCCGCAGCATGGGGATGCGGCGCAGCCAGGCCGACAGGCTCTCGCTCGACCGGGTGAATGCCCACAGTGCGATGAGCACGAAGGGAGTGGTCGGGAGCCCCGGCAGCCACACCCCGAGCACGGCGAGACCCGTACCAGCGAGTCCGATCGCCCCGAAGAGCAGGCGCTTACCAGCCACCGGCATTCCGTTCGATGAGTGTGGCCGCGTAGTCGAGCCATGCCGGTTCGTCGTTGAGACAGGCGACCGTGCGATATCCGCTCGGGTCTCCTCCGCCCGCCTCGAACAGCTCGCGTCCCTCGATGCGCAGCTCGTGCAGGGTCTCGAGGCAGTCGGTGGTGAAGCCGGGCGAGATGATGGCGGGCCGCTCGATGCCGTCGCGATGCAGCTCGCCGAGCCGGGGTTGCAGGTAGGGCTTGATCCACTCGGTGCGCCCGAAGCGCGACTGGTAGGCCATCTCGACGTAGTCGGCGGGCCAGCCCAGTGCCTCAGCGAGCAGACGCGTGGTCTCCCGGCACTGCTCCACGTAGGGGTCGCCCTCGTCCTCGAAGCGCTGCGGCAGACCGTGATAGCTGAGGATGATGCGATCGGGCCTCTCCCCCTCGGCGAGCTGCCGTTTCACGCTCGCCGCGAGCACGGCGATGTAGTCGGGGTCATCGTAGAAGGGGTGGATGAACCGCAGCGTCGGTGAGAACTTCTTCTTCGGCAGGCCCCGGCGGCGATGCCGTCCGAGTGCGGTGAACATGACCTCGTCGTAGACGGCTGCGGTCGTGCTGTTGGAGTACTGCGGAAACAGGGGCAGCACCACGATCTTGCGGATGCCAGCATCCTCGAGCCGTGTCACCGCACCGGACATGGTCGGTGCGCTGTAGGCCATTCCGAGTTCGACCTGGTAGCGATCGCCGAGGCGCTCCTGGATGCCGGCGCGCTGGGCCTCGGAGAGCACGAGCAGCGGCGAGCCCTTCTCGGTCCAGATCTCACCGAAGTGGTGCGAGACGGCTTTGGGCCGGGTGGGCAGCACGGCGCCGTGGAGGATGGGTTTCCAGCGCCACCCCGGCAGGTCGATCACGCGGTCGTCGGAGAGGAACTCCTTGAGGTAGCGGCGCACTTCGGGTCGTTCGAGGTTCGCTGGCGTTCCCACCTGTCCGAGGATCACGCCGATCTCCGCGGTCATCGTGTGCTTCTCGGTGAGGGCGTGGGAAAGGCGAAAAGGGGTGCCACGTGGGGGTCTCCTAGGTTAGGCTGAAACGGTTCTTCATCAGATGAAGTTACTCGCTTCATCTGATGAAGTGAAATCGAGCGAATGGAGCAGGGCATGAGCGAACCATCGGGCAGCTCGCTCGCCCGCTCCACCCTGGCGCGCCTGCGCGCGCGCATCGCCTCGGGCGAGTGGCCGGTGGGAACGCGCATCCCCACCGAGCCCGAGCTGAGCGAGCTGCTCGGCGTGGGGCGCTCCACGGTGCGCGAGGCGATCCGCTCGCTCGCGACGCTCGGCATGGTCGAGACCCTCACGGCGCGAGGCACCTTCGTGCGGTCCGCCACACCCGCCCCGACCCTGCTCGTGAACGCGCTCTCGGCCTACGAACCCGCCGAGCTGATCGGTCTGCGACGGGCGCTGGATGTCGAGGCCGCGCAGTCCGCCGCCGCGCACTGGACCGACGGCGACCTCGAGGCCATGGAGTCCGCACTCCGCGAAGAGACCGAGCACGCGCGCCGCGCAGTCGCCGCAGTGCAGGGCCGGGGCACTCACTGCGCACGGTTCCACGGAGCCATCGCACAGGCATCCGGCAACCGCCTGCTGTCCGACCTCGATGCGAGCCTCTCGACCGCGCTCGAGACCGCCGGGCTCGCCGACCAGATCGCGGCGTCGATCGATGTCGCCGTGCGCATCGACGAGCACGACCGTCTCTTCACCGCGATCCGCGGCCGCGACGTCGCGAAGGCCGCGCATCATATGGCACTGCACGTCGATGCCGCGCTGCGCGGCCTCAGTCACAAGCCCGTCGCCACCGACCTCACGACACTCGTCGCACCGGCCCAGCGCACACCGAGCGCGCGACGCGAGGCGGCCTCCTAGCCCCCGATACGCCAGCCCGATGCCTCGTGCTGCTGCTGCCAGAACTCCGCGAACCGGCCACCCGCGGCGGTGAGCTCGTCAACGGTCCCGTCTTCGACGATGCGGCCGTCCTCGAGAAAGATCACACGGTCGGCGCGGCGGATGCTGGCGAGCCGGTGCGCGACGATGACACGGGTGCGCGGCACGTCATCGGCACCGAGAGCGTGCACGATGGCGCTCTCGTTCTCGGTGTCGAGGGCGCTCGTGGCCTCATCGATGAGCAGCAGTGGCGCAGGCTTGAGCAGGGCGCGGGCGATGGAGACCCTCTGGCGCTCACCGCCCGAGAGCACCGAGCCGGCCTCCCCCGCGCGAGTGTCGAGGGCGTCGGGCAGCCGGGAGGCGATCTCGTCGACCTGTGCGCGCGCTGTCGCCGTGGCGAGCGCGCCCGGTGCGGCATCCGGCCAGCCGGCAAGGATGTTCTGCCGGATCGTGCCGTCGAAGAGGTACGGATTCTGGAACACCACGCTGACGAGCGAGCGGCGGACGTCGGCATCCAGTTCCGCGGTGTCCACTCCGTCGACGAGGATGCGCCCGGCGGTCGGCTCGTGCAATCCGGCCAGCAGGGCGAGGATCGTGCTCTTGCCCGAACCCGAGGGGCCGACGATCGCGGTGGTCGTGCCCGGCTCGAAGGTGAGGTCGAGGTTATCGATGACCTCGGCACTGTCGGCGGCGTAGCGGAATCCGACACCGCTCAGCTCCACGCGAAGGGGGGCTCCCGAACGGGTCGGAGTGGTCGTGCCTGCCCGGTCCACGGGAGCGCTCAGCACCGTTCGGAGTCGCCGAAGCGTGGCGGTCGACATCTCCACGCCGGGCGCAAGCTCGCTGAGCGTCGTGAACGGCTCGAGGTAGCGCACGACGACGACGATGAGCGCGATTGCCTCGGGGATGCCGAGATCGCCGCGCACCGCGAGAAAGGTCGCGGTGCCTGCCAGCAGGATGAGCGCGAGCTGGCTTGCGATGCTGAAGAGCAGCTGGCCGGGGATCTGCATGAGCAGCAGACGGATGGTGGCGCTGTGCTGTGCGGCGAGCGCGGCCCCCGCATGGCTGCGCTCCGGTTCGACCCGGCGCGCCGCACGGAGAACGTGCTGGGTGCGGGCGAACTCGACGATCCGCTCGGTGAGCGCGCTGTTCGTCGCTGCCGCGACCCCGTCGGCACCGCGGCTGATGCGACCCGCGGCCCAGAATGCGCCGAGCAGCACGGGCACTCCGGCGAGTGCGGCGAGTCCGATCGGCCAGGAGACCGCGAGCAGGGCCAACGCGATGGCGACCGGCAGCAGGATCGCCCCGAGCAGCGGCGTGACGAGGTAGACGACCAGACCGACCAGATCGGGTCCGGTCGCCGCGATCGCCTGGCGCGCGGTGGCGGTGTTCTCGGCGGTGAACCAGGCCAGACGGATGCGCGTCAGCCTCTCGGCGACTCCGTGCTGGGCGTGCTCGAGCAGGGCGAAGCCGAGGTCGGCCCCGATGCGGGCCACCACGGCGTCGACGACCCAGCCGACGATGGTGACGGCGGCGAGGGCGAGCAGCCAGAGCCCCGCATCGGCGGGGTCGGGGCTGAACAGGGCGGCCACGAGGGGCACGAGCAGCACGACACCGGCGGCGCGCAGCAGCACGCCGATGACGGCGAGAACGACATAGCCCGAGACGCGGACGCGTCGGTCGGCGGGCAGCAGGCTCAGCAGGGTGCGGATCATCGACCGACCTCCTTCTTCTTCTCGACGGCTCGCTCCTTGTCGATGGCGACGGTCCGGCCCGCCTCCCAGAGTCGGCGATAGCGCGCGCCAGCCGCGATCAGCTCGTCGTGCGTGCCGACCTCGGCGACGCGACCGTGGTCGAGAACGACGATCCGGGATGCCGCGGTGATGGTGTGCAGGCGGTGGGCGATGACGAGCACGGTGCGACCCGCCGTGAGCCGGTTCAGCGCCTGCTGCACGAGGTACTCCGACTCGGGGTCGGCGAACGCGGTGGCCTCGTCGAGCACGAGCACCGGGGTATCGGCGAGGATCGCCCGTGCGATCGTGAGCCGCTGCCGCTCACCGCCGGAGAGCGCGGCGTCGGGACCGAGCACAGTGTCGTAACCGTGCGGCAGCCGAAGGATGCGGTCGTGGATCTGGGCGTCACGCGCGGCGGCCTCGACCTCGGCATGCGTCGCGGCGGGAACGGCGAGGGCGATGTTGTCGCGCACCGTGCCGTGCACGAGCTGGGTGTCCTGGAACACGAAGCCGACTCTCTCGTACAGTTCGTTCGCGCTGAGCTCGCGCAGATCGACTCCTCCGACGCGGATCGCGCCCGCTTCGACATCGTGGAAGCGCGCCAGCAGGCCGGCGAGGGTGGACTTGCCCGAGCCCGACGGTCCGACCAGGGCGGTCACGGTTCCGGGTTCGAGAGTGAGCGAGACCCCATCGATGACGGGGACGCCGGGCCGGTACGAGAAGCCCACGCGGTCGAAGACGACGGTTCCCGGCGAGGCGGGCGCGGCATCCGTCGCCTCCTCCGCCGGATCGGAGCTGAGGGCGTCATCGGTGTCGGTGGGCCCGACGACGAGCTCGGACTCGTCCAGAGCATTCTGCACGCGGCGAGCGGCGAGCAGGCCGCCGCGCAGACCGCTGAGTCCATAGCCGACGCCGAGCAGTCGAGCCCCGAACGTGGTCCCCAGCAGCAGGAACGGCAGCAGGGCGACCGGCTCCATTCCGCTCGAGACGATGAGGAGCGTGCCGAACGAGGTGATGAGCAGCAGAAAGGTCGCGGGTCTCGTCGCGAGATCCATGAGCGTCTTCTTGCCGGTGAAGGGCCGCTGCCAGTCGTTCAGAAAGGCGATGTACTCGTCCAGCCGTGTGCGGAAGGTGGACGCCGCTGCGCCGCCGAACACCCGGATGACGGGCTGACCCTCGAGATAGGCGTTGGCCTCGCCACCCATCCGCTCCGACCAGCGCGCCGCCTGAGCGGTCTTGGGCCCGGACTGCACGAGCATCACGACCATGGTCACGACATAGACCAGTATCGGCAGGAACAGCAGCAGCGCGATCCTCCAGTCCACCACGAACAGGTAGACGAGCACCGCGACCGGGGCGATCGCCGCCGCGACCGCATCGGGCACTGCGTGGGTGACCAGGTAGTGCAGGGCGAGGGTGTCATCCTGCACGAGCTGCTTGACCGAGCCGGAGCCGCGCGCGCTGAACCAGCCCAGCGGCAGCCGCGCGAGCTTGCCGAGCAGCCGCTGCCGCAGGTCGCGCTCGAACCGGGCGTCGACGGAGTGCAGCCACAGCATGAGCACGGCGGCGAGGAGCGTTCCCGCGCCGAGCAGCACCACTGCCCAGATGCCGAGCGTCCACAGCTGCGATGCCTCGGCGCCGGTCAGCATGAGACGGGTCAGCTCGACCAGCAGCACGAAGGGAGCGAGCTGAACGAGCGTGACGATCGCCTGCAGGATGCCCGAGGCGATCAGTGTCGTCCGCAGCGGTGCGAGCAGCCGGCCCGCGGCCTGAGCCCGCCACGAGCCGCGCGCCGATCCCGCGGGCGGGGCAACCGCCGGGGGCGGGATCGATGGCTCGTTCGAGGGCGCGGCCTCGACCAATTCGGGTTCCGGCGCGGCTTTCGAACGGTTGGAACCGAACGCTCGACCGTAGTACCAGTACGCCTGCGCGTGAATCTCGGACTTGGGAAAGCCGAACTCGTCCCTCAGTCGCGTTCGTAGGTGCTTGAGCGAACCGGATTCGGGCGTCACCCACGCATACCAGTTCGACCAGTCGCGCGACTCGATCGCCGCGGCGAGCGATGCCTCGCCGCGTCGCGGAACCCAGTGCACGGTGGCACGGGGATGGTCGACGAGGGGGATCTGCCGATCCCCCTCCTGATGCTCCTCGAGGTAGACCTCCAGGAGCACGTCTGCGGGCACCGTCTGCAGGATCCAGTTGATCGCGGGGATCGCCGCCGAGTCGCCGATCAGCAGGTAGCCCGCCGGCAGCTCATCGGGCAGGTCGAAGTGCGAAGAGCCGAGTGAGGTGACCTGCACCGTCGTACCGGGGGTGACCCGCTGCGCCCACGCCGACGCGGGGCCGGCCGGCTCGTGCAGCACGAAGTCCACCGCGAATTCGCCGCTCACCTCATCGACCTCGGAGAGCGTGTAGCCGCGCTGGTGCTCGAAATCCGCCCCGTTCGCGTCGGGGAACCAGAATCGCAGCCACGCGGTCGGCGACACCACGACGTCCTGAAACAGGGTCGGCGAGGTCATCCGCACGCGCAGGTAGTTCGGTGCAAGCGAGGTCGTGCCCGTCACCGTCGCCTCGTGATCCCGCGCGCCGTACGCGCGCGTGATCGCTCCGGTGAAACCTCGCTTGGCCATCAGTTTCCTTCCGCGGCGGTGAATCCCTCACCGCGTCTCAGCTTTCACCGGTGCGACGGGAGCGCACACGGGAACTCGATTAGGTTAGGCTTGCCTACCTCGGAAAGTCTAGACTGTGGCCATGACGAGCGGTGCACACTTCCTTCTTGTCGGCGACAGCACCGACCTCTCCACGCTGCAAACCACCGTCGACAGGCTCCCGCTCAATGCCTACGGGCAGATCTTCATCGAGGTGGCCTCCGCCACCCAGATCCGGCAGTGGGATGTGCCCGAGCGCATGTCGCTCAGCTGGCTCTGCCGCGACAGCGCCTCCAGCACCCTCGGCGCGGTGGCACCACGGGGTGAGCTCGTCGCGCGCGCCGTCGACGCCTGGGTTGCCGAGTGGATTCCGGAGCAGCACGGTGAGCGTCGAACGCCGTACATCATGTGGATCGGATGCTCGGCAAGCGAGCGCGTGACCCGACTGTACTGCGACCTCGCGCGATTCGCCGACCGCATCCATCTGCACCACCCGCACCACGACTGATCGCGGAGCTCCCCCGCGGCACAGAGAGCCGACCAGACGATAGCTGAGAGAATCACCGTATGAGCAACGAAAACCCGGCCACCGAGCGAGGCCTGTCCACGTCCGTTCTCGTCATCGGCACGGGAGGGTCAGGGTTGCGCGCCGCGATCGAGCTCGCCGAACGGGGCACGGACGTGCTGGCGGTCGGCAAGCGCCCGAAACGGGATGCGCACACCTCCCTCGCGGCCGGCGGCATCAACGCGGCGCTCGCCACGATGGACGCCGAGGACTCCTGGCAGCAGCACGCCGCCGACACCCTGAAAGAGAGCTACCTGCTCGCAGACCCCCGGATCGTGCAGACCGTCACCGAGGGGGCGGCGCGTGGAATCGAGGACCTCGAGCGCTACGGCATGCCGTTCGCCCGCGAGGACGACGGTCGCATCTCGCAGCGCTTCTTCGGCGCGCACAAGTACCGTCGCACCGCCTTCGCCGGCGACTACACGGGACTCGAGATTCAGCGCACCCTCGTCAATCGGGCGGCACAGTTGGCGGTTCCGATTCTCGACACGGTGTACATCACCCGTCTGCTCGTCGCCGACGGTGCCGTGTTCGGCGCCTACGGCTTCGACCTGAACGACGGCACCCGCTACCTCATCCACGCCGACGCGATCATCCTCGCGGCGGGCGGGCACAACCGCATCTGGCGCCGCACCTCCTCGCGCCGCGACGAGAACACGGGCGACTCCTTCCGTCTCGCGGTGGAGGCGGGGGCGCGCCTGCGCGACCCGGAGCTCGTGCAGTTCCACCCCTCCGGCATCATCGATCCCCCGGATGCCGCGGGAACCCTGGTGAGCGAGGCCGCACGCGGTGAGGGCGGCATCCTGCGCAACGCGCTCGGCGAGCGGTTCATGGCGAAGTACGACCCGGAGCGGATGGAGCTCTCCACCCGCGACCGCGTCGCACTCGCCTGCTACACCGAGATCAAGGAGGGCCGCGGCACCCCGAACGGCGGGGTGTGGCTGGATGTCTCGCACCTGCCCCGGGAGACGATCATGCGTCGCCTCCCGCGCGTGTACCAGACGCTGCTCGAGCTGCAGATGCTGGACATCACGAAGCACCCGATCGAGATCGCGCCCACCGCGCACTACTCGATGGGCGGGGTGTGGGTGCGTCCGGACGACCACGGCACCGACGTCGCCGGCCTCTACGCGATCGGCGAGGCGTCGAGCGGGCTGCACGGCGCGAACCGGCTCGGCGGAAACTCGCTCATCGAGCTGCTGGTCTTCGGCCGCATCGTCGGCCAGGCTGCCGCTGCGTATTCGGCGGGCCTCGGCGCCCAGCAGCGTTCGCACGAGGCGGTGGCACAGGCCCGGAACGAGGTCGACGCGCTGCTCGCCTCCGATGGCGAGGAGAACGTGCGCACACTGCAGCGCGCCATCCGCGACACGATGACCGAGCACGCCGGCGTCGTTCGCGACGAGACCGGCCTGCTCGCCGGACTCGCGGAACTCGACGCGATCGAGAAACGCATCGCCCACATCGGCGTGCATCCCGATATCGCCGGCTATCAGGATCTCGCCCACGCCTTCGATCTCAAATCCGCCGCACTGGCGGCCCGCGCGACCCTTGAGGCGGCGTTGGAGCGTCGGGAGACCCGCGGCTGTCACAACCGCTCCGACTACCCCGACCTCGACCCCGCCCTGCAGGTGAACCTCGTCTGGTCGCCGTCCACCGGGGTCTTGCGCGAGGGCATCCCCGAGATCCCCGACGACATCGCGGCGCTCATGACGGAAGTCTCGACCGAGGGCAAGCTCGTCGAGTAGGGCGAGAGCTCCTATTCCTCGCGCTGTCGGGCTTCGCTAAACCATGGTCCGACTGGCCCGCAATACACGCTCAGTGACATCAACCGGCACACGAACCACGACGCAGGTGCCGTCGCTGCTCGTGGTGAGATCCATTGCGCCGTTGCTGTCGATCACAGCCTGACGGATGAGGCTCAGTCCCAGGTGCCCCTCGGCAACCGGTTCGTCGGGGTCGAACCCGCGGCCGTCGTCGATCACCCGCAGTATGAGCTCGCCATCCGTGTGATCCAGCTCGATCGCTATGCGTCGTGGCGCAGCGTGGTCGATCGCATTGCGCACGAGCTCTCGCGCCGCGCGGTAGAGCAGGGCCGCGACCGCCCCCGATACCTCGACCGAGGCGGTGATCCGGAGGTCCACTAGCATGGCCGCGCTTGCGTAGTCCTCCGCGAGATCGCGCAATGCCGTCTCAAGCGAACCGTCGAGCTCGGGCGGCGCGAGTTCGGTGAGCAGCGCCCGCAGCTTCGCGAGATCCTCATCGACGAGAATGCTCGCCCGGCTCAGCATCGCAGCCCGCTGGTCGCTGCCGGGCTCAGTGCTTCGTTCGAGACCCTCGAGGGTGAGACCCACGCTCGCGAGGCTCTGGATGATGCCATCGTGCAGTCGACCGGCGAGATGACGTCGTTCTCGATCGGATGCGGCGAGGGCGGTCTGCAGAAGGCGGCGACGCTGCTCTTCATGCGTTGCCACGCGCCGCACCAAGCGCAGCGACAGCGGCAGGGTGGCAGCCCCGAGCACCAGCGGACCGAGCAGCGCGATCGGAAGAGTCGCCCCGAACAAGCGCCCCAGTGTCTCGGGCGCGGCAGAAGCGACGTACAGTTCGAGGCGCAGTGGGCGTCCGGTGGCGTCGTTGAAGCCGATGAAGGCCTCCAGCGTGCCTGTCCGACCGAATTCGTAGCGATGCTCGGCATCGTCGGGAACGTCGAACACGACGACCTCACCGCTGTCGAGTCGAGCGGCGAGCGCGGCATCGAAGGGCCGCCTCGTCCCCTCGTTGCGCGGCTCGTCAGAGAACAGCACAACCGCCTCATCGCCGTCGACCCGCCATACCTTGACCCGATCGATGATGCCGCTGTCGATGAACGGTCGGAGCCCCTCGAGTACTACCTCGTGCATGCCAGGATCAGCGTCTGCGATGTCCATCGCTGTGAGCGGCGAAGCGACAGCCTGCGCGACGGTGCCGGCAATCGCTGCCGCATCGATCCTCGCCTCTTCGATCGCAACCATTGCCGAGGCGGCCAAGGCTGCCAGGGCGACCCCGAGGGCGACGACGATGGTGGACGTCGCATGAAACATCGATGCGCGTCGCGCCGACATGCCCTCGCTCATCGAGGCTCCATCACCACGATGCCCTCGCGCGCGGCGATGACCACGGCCTCCAGTTGCGTGCGTGCACCGAGCTTCGCAAGCACCGACTTGACGTGGTCGCGCACCGTGTACGGCGAGAGCTCGAGCCGTGCCGCAATGCCCTGCACGTCCATTCCGTCGGCAAGGAGGGCCACCACGGCCGTCTCCCGCGGCGTCAGGAGACTCTTTGCCGCTGGGACGATGTCGGTGCCGACGTGTCTCAGCGCGTCGAAGACTTCGTCCAGTCGCCCGCGCTTGGGCAGCACCCGGTGAGCGCCTGCAGACAGCGCGCGGCGGGCGACATCGGATCGAGGATGGGCGGTCAGCACGACCACGCGCGCCTCGGGAGTGAGTCGGCGCAGCTCGCCGACCAGGTCGGCGCCATCGCCATCCGGAAGACCGAGATCGACGATCGCCGCACGGTACGGAACCGCAGCGGCAACCCGCAGCGCGTGGCCGACCCCGTAGGCGATCGCGGCACAGTGAAAGTCAGCCTGGGCGTCCAGCCCGAGGCGCATCAGCTCGGCGAACGTCCGATGGTCGTCCACCACGAGCACGGGAGTGGGCACCCCCTAACTTTAGGGGTTCGTGCGCGCGTAAGGAAGCTTAGCCTTACCTTAGCCAAACTTGGCACTCCTGATACACAGCACGAAGGACGCACAACCATGCTCACAAAACCCCGACTGGCAGCGGTGCTCGCCGCACTCGTCGTTCCCGCCGTACTCCTCTCCGGATGCGCCACGGCACCAACCGAAGAGAACCCCACCACCGACGAGGAGCGCACACTCGTCGTCTACGCGGGACGCTCCGAGTCCCTCATCGGACCGCTCATCGAGCAGTTCGAGGAGGCATCCGGCATCACCGTCAAGGTTCGCTACGCGAACAGCATCCAGATGGCGGCGCAGCTGCTCGAGGAGGGCGAGCGCACGCCAGCACAGGTCTTCCTCTCGCAAGAGGCGGGCGCACTGGGCGCGCTCAAAGACGCCGGCCTGCTCGTTCCGCTGCCCGAGGATGTCACGGGAGCGGTCGCATCGCACTACAACGCCGCCGACGACTCCTGGGTCGCCCTCACCGGCCGCGCCCGAATCGTCGCCTACGATTCGGAGCAGGTCGATGCCGAAGACGCCCCCTCCGACGTCAACGAACTGCTCGACCCGAAGTGGCGCGGACAGATCGGAATCGCTCCGACCAACGCCTCGTTCCAGTCCTTCGTCACCGCGATGCGCGTGCTCGAAGGCGAGGCTGCAGCCGAAGCGTGGCTGACGGGACTGCTCGCCAACGACCCGCAGATCTTCAGCGGCAACAACCCGATCCTCGAGGCCGTCAACACCGGCGCCCTGCAGCTCGGGCTGCTGAATCACTACTACTGGGCCGTTGCCGCGGCAGAGGCGGGAGGCCCTGACGCAATGCGAGCCCAGTTGAAGTTCGGCGAACCCGGCACGGTCAGCGCCCTCGTCAACGTGACCGGCGCGGGAATCCTCGTGGGCTCCGAGAACTCCACCGAGGCGCTCGAGTTCGTGCGCTTCCTGGTCTCGGCCCAGGCGCAGGCGTTCTTCGTCGAGCAGACATCCGAGTACTCGCTCGTGCCGGGTTCGGCAAGCCCGGCCAACGTGCCCACCCTCGATGACCTCGGTGGCCCGGAGATCGACTTCTCCACGCTCGCGGACCTCGATGGAACGATCGCGCTGCTCGAAAAGGTCGGCCTGATCTGAGTCGAGAGTCAGACCCCGGAACGGGGAGGTCGCCACGCCGGCGGCCTCCCCTGCTCCTAGTGCTCGCGGCGGTGACGAGCACCGCGCTCGCTGCACTGCCGATCGCCTACCTCACGGTGCGGATCATCGAAAGCGATGTCGCCGACACGCTCGCGGCACTGCTGCGCTCCCGCACGCTCGAACTCGCACTCACCTCGCTCGCACTCTCGGTCACGGTCGCACTCGGCAGCCTGCTGCTCGGCATCCCCACCGCGTGGGCGCTCACGCACATCCGGCTCCCGATCCGTGGGCTGTGGCCGGTGCTGGCCGCGCTGCCGCTCGCCATCCCCTCCTACGTGTCGACGTTCGCGTGGATTGCAACGTGGCCCGGCCTGAACGGGTTCTGGCCCCTCGCGGCGATCATGGTGCTCGCCTGCACTCCCTACGTCACCCTGCCGGTCGCGGCGGCCTTCCGGCTCGCCGATCGTCGCCCCGGCGAGGTCGCACGCACCCTCGGTCGCGGTCCCCTCGCCGCCTTCCGGGCCGCAACACTCCCTCAGATCGCACCCGCCGCGCTGGCCGGAGCGCTGCTCGCCGCCCTGTACTCGCTCTCCGACTTCGGTTCGCCCTCGCTGCTGCGCGTGCAAACCCTCACCTGGGCGGTCTACGCCGCATTCGAGGGCGGCATCAACCGCACCCTCGCCGCCACCACCGCTGCGGTGCTCGTCGCCCTCGCCCTGCTTCTCGTCGTCGTGGAGCGTTTCGTGCGCTCGCGCGCGCGACGTGGCGCTCCTCCCGACGCAGCCCTCGTCATCGCTGCACGCACATCGTCGCTGCCGGCCCGGGCCGTTGCCGTGGTCGGCATGTCCGCGGTCGCCGCCGCCGCCCTCGGGCTCCCCGCCGCCGCCCTCCTGCGCCGCGCACTCGAGGGCCGGTCCACCGAAGTGGATTGGCCTCGTCTGCTGGAGAGCGCCGGCACCACGATCGGTCTCAGCCTGGGCGGCGCGCTGCTGGCTGTCACGCTCGGGCTGCCGATCGCCGCTCTGGCCGCTCGCTACAGGCTCCGGATGGCCGGCGCGCTCGAGTCGGCCGCGTACCTCGGCAACGGTGTTCCCGGAATCGTCGTCGGGCTCTCGCTGGTGTTCTTCACCCTCAACGTCGTGCCGGCCCTCTACCAGACGGCGCTCGCACTCTGCTTCGTCTACGCCGTCATCTTTCTGCCCAAGGCGATCGGCTCGGCCCGTTCCGCCATCGAACAGGTGCCGCCCTCACTCGAGGATGTCTCGCGCAGTCTCGGTCGCAGCGCCCCAGCGACCTGGGCCACCGTCACCGCCCGCCTTGCTGCTCCCGGCATCGCCGCCGGCGGGCTCCTGGTCGCCGTGACCGCGATGAAGGAGCTGCCCGCGACCCTCATGCTCCTCCCCACCGGGGCGAACACGCTCGCCACCGAGCTGTGGCAGCACACCACGATGACCGCGTACGCGGCCGCCACACCGTACGCGATCGCACTGGTGCTGGTCGCGAGCATCCCCGCCTACCTCCTCTCGAAAGCGGAGCATGATGAACCTTGACCTCGAAGAACTGAGCGCGTGGCACGGCACCGGCGGAGACCGATCGTCCGTGCTCGATCGCGTCTCGATCGCTCTCGCGTCCGGAGCGCTCGGTGCCGTGCTCGGGCCGAGCGGAAGCGGAAAGACAACCCTGCTGCGCACCATCGCGGGGCTGCATCGGGATGCCTCGGGCGTCATCCGGCTCGGCGGTCACCGCCTCGACGGCTTGCCGCCCGAACGTCGACAGGTCGGACTCGTGCCACAGGATGGTGCGCTCTTCCCCCACCTCACCGTCGCCGAGAACATCGACTTCGGTCTTCCGCGTACAGAGCGTCGAGGCCGCCGCACCGCCGACATGCTCGCGCTGCTCGGCTTGACCCCCTTCGCGAAGCGGCTGCCGCACGAACTCTCCGGAGGTCAGGCACAGCGCGTCGCAGTGGCCAGGGCACTCGCGCCCGCACCACGGCTCGTGCTGCTCGATGAGCCGTTCTCCGCGCTCGACGCGACCCTGCGCGCTGAGGTCGCCGACGGCGTACGTGCCGCTCTCGACGAGACCCGAACCACGGCCCTGCTCGTCACGCACGACCAGGGCGAGGCGCTCTCCGTCGCGACGCAGCTCGTCGTGCTGGCCGAGGGACGCGTTCGGCAGACCGGTATCCCCAGCGAGGTCTATGCCATGCCGGCCGATCTCTGGACCGGCCGCTTCATCGGCGACGCGAACGTTCTCGACGGTGAGAGCGACGGAGCAGTCACGCTGACGCCGCTCGGCGCTCTCCCCCATGACCTGGGCGTGCCCGGACCGGTATCCGTGCTCGTGCGACCCGAGCAGCTGCGGCTCACGGCGACCGCGCACACCTCCGCACGCGTCGGGGCGAGCGGGCTCGCACGGCTGACCCGCTACTTCGGCCACGACGGTCTCACCGAGATCGCGCTCGACTCGGGCGAAGTCGTGCTCGCACGGCTCGGGCCGGATGCGTTCCCCGCCCCGGGTGCCCGGGTGGCTGTCACGGTCGATGGCGCCGTGCGCGTCTTTCCGCGCCACCACCAGTCCTACCCGCCGGAACGCTGACGCTGGGGTCTCCACGGTCGGCGAACTCCTCGGACACGTGACGTCGAGGCTTCGACGTGATGCAATGATGGCAGCACGGATGTTGAACGGGTGCCGGGGGTGAGTCCATTGCGGGAAACGTCAGGTCGGTCCGATCAGTCGGCAGCGCCACCGTCTCGGATGACCCGTCGAAAGGCCGCCACCCGGTCGAGGATCATCACCGCCGCCGACAGGCTCTTCACGACGCGTGGCTACGCGAACACCTCGATGGAGGACATCGCCGACGCCGCGGACATCGCGATCCGCACGATCTACCTGCACTTTCCGTCGAAGGCGGCGATCCACCTGGCCTCCTTCGACTCATGGCTCGACGCCTTCGTTCTCGCCGTCGTGGCGCGCCCGATCGAGGAGCCCGTGGCCGATGCGGTCACAGCCGCATTGCAGCACATGACGGCATCGGGCTGGGACGACCACAGCTACGGCGAGATGCCGGGACCGCACCCGACCGTGGAGTTCCTCGGCTCCGGTCCGCCCGAGATCGCGGGACACATCATGCACAGCTGGGTGCGCGCCCAGGACGAGATCGCGAGAGATGCTGTGGCTCGCGGGGGCTTTGCCCCGGAGTCGTTGCACCCGCGCGCACGCGCGGCGGCGGTCTTCGCCGCCTGGGTGGCGACCCTGCTCGTCGCGCGCGACGGGTTCGAAGCCGCAAGCCTCCCGAGCGAGGCGACCGGGAACACCCTCGGCGGAGAGATTCTGCGACTCTTTGCCCGCGACTCGATCTGACAGTCGGCGGAAGGCCATCCGATCCCGTGTCCCCGGCACGCCGACTGCTGGTATTTTGAGGGCGCATGGCTGCCTTCTCCGACAAACCCCTGATCGGCCCGCTGACCGTGCAGCAGTGGGAGGAGTTCCTCTCCGATGAACCACCGGTCGACGGCATCCGTCTGCTGCTGCGCAAGAAGAGCTCGTCGGCACCCGGCATCGCCTACTCCGAGGCACTCGATGTCGCGCTCTGCTTCGGCTGGATCGATGGGCAGATGGCGCGGTACGACCACGACTACACCGCGCAGGCCTTCACCCCACGGCGCGCTCGCAGCCCGTGGTCGCAGATCAACCGCGAGCACGTCGAGCGCTTGATCGCGGAGGGTCGGATGCGACCGAGCGGCTTCGCCGAGATCGAGCGGGCCAAGGCAGACGGCCGCTGGGACGCCGCCTACCGGATGAGCACGGCCGAGCCCGACCCCGACTTCCAGGCTGCTATCGACGCGAACCCCGAGGCCGCGGCGTTCTGGGCGACACTGGGCCGCTCCAAGCGCTTTCCGTTCGTCTTTCGCCTCCTGAACGCCAAGAGACCGGAGACCAGGGAGCGGCGCATTCGCGACTTCGTCGAGAGGCTCGCGCGCCGCGAGGGTTTATAGCCTGCCCGATCGCGCTAATCGTGCAGTTGCAGAATAATTTCAGTCACTGCATACTTTTGTCATGACATCGCAATCATCAGTGCTCTCCGCCACCGGCATCCGAAAGTCCTACGGGCGGGGCGATGGCCGCTTCGACGCGCTGAAGGGCGTCAGCCTGGAGATCGCCCGCGGTGAGAGCGTCGCGATCGTGGGCAAGAGCGGCTCGGGCAAGTCGACCCTCATGCACCTGCTCGCCCTCTTGGACAAACCCGACGGCGGCGTGCTCCTGGTGGAGGGCGCCGACGCGGCAAAGCTCCGCACGAAGGAGTTGAACCGACTGCGCAACGCCGACTTCGGGTTCGTCTTCCAGCAGTTCTTCCTCATTCCCAATGCCTCCGTGCTCGAGAACGTGGTGCTGCCCCTGAAGATCGCCGGCGTGAGCGCTCGAGAGAGCAAGAGGCGCGGCATGGAAGTGCTGGAGCAGCTCGAACTGGCCGACAAGGCACGCAACAAGGCCACCGACCTCTCGGGCGGGCAGAAGCAGCGAGCCGTCATCGCCCGGGCCCTCATCAACGACCCCACGGTGATCTTCGCCGACGAACCCACCGGCAATCTCGACACCGTGACCGGAGCGCTCGTCGAGGACATCCTCTTCTCGCTCAACAAAGAGCGCGGCATCACCCTGGTCATCGTCACCCACGATGTCGAGCTCGCGGCCCGATGCGACCGGCAGTTCTTCCTCCGCGATGGGCTCGAAGAGGTGGCCCCGGCTTCGGGGAAGGCGACGACATGAGCATGCTGGACGTTCTCAGGACCGCGGTGACCAACAGCTTCCGCAGCAAGCTGCGCACGACGCTCACCGTGATCGCGATCTTCATCGGCGCCTTCACCCTCACCATCACGAGCGCGATCGGAACGGGTGTCTCCGCCTACATCAACACGCAGCTGGCGGCAATCGGTGCGAGCGACGTGCTGACCGTCACGAAATCTCCCGACGATGCCGTGTCAGCCGACGACGGCCCCGCTGCCTACGATCCGGACGCGCTCGCCACGGGCACGGGAGGCTTTCCCGGCGCGGGTGCAGGCGGACTGCCCGGCGCAGGCGGCATGCTCACGAGCGACGACCTCGATACGATCGCGGGCGTCGAAGGCATCCTCGACGTCAGCCCGACCGCGCAGGTCGCAGCGGCGTGGATAGAGCACGACGGCAACGGAAAGTATCAGCTCAGCGTCAACGCCACCGCCGCCCTCACCACCGCCGACCTGCTGACCGGAAGCCAGCTGTCGAACTCGTCGAGCGAGAACGAGATTCTGCTGCCGACCTCGTACCTGAGCAGTCTCGGATTCGCAGACGCCGAGGATGCCGTGGGCACGACCGTGACGATCGGCGCCACCGACTACCTGGCCGAGATGCACGAGGTGCGTGCGACGGTGGTCGGGGTGCAGAACGAGACCCTCTTCGGTTCGGGGGTCGGCCTGAACTCGAGTCTCACCGACGAGCTGGCCGACATCGCCGCGACCGGGCGACCGGCGGCGATCGGTGACAGCTACTTCGCCGCGACCGCGCACTTCGATCCGGATGCGACCGACGAGCAGATAACCGCCCTGAAAGACGATCTCGCCCGACAGGGCTACACGGCGCAGACCGTGGCCGATCAGATCGGCTCGTTCCAAACGGTCGTCGATGGAATCGTCGGAGTGCTCAATGCCTTCGCGATCATCGCGCTCATCGCCGCCGGCTTCGGCATCATCAACACGCTGCTCATGAGCGTGCAGGAGCGCACTCGCGAGATCGGCCTGATGAAGGCGATGGGCTTGGGCGCCGGTAAGATCTTCGCGCTCTTCTCCGCCGAGGCGGTGTTCATCGGGTTCCTCGGCAGCGCCATCGGCTCGCTGGTGGCCATCGCGCTAGGGTCGGTCATCAGTGAGGTGTTGGCGAACGGGCTCTTGAGCGACCTGCAAGGGTTGCGGCTGTTGTCCTTCGACCCCATAGCTGTCGTGGTGGTCATCTTGCTGGTGATGCTGATCGCGTTCCTGGCCGGCACTTTGCCCGCGAACCGCGCCGCCAGGCTCGATCCGATCGACGCGCTGCGCTATGAGTAGCTGAGTCGCGTGCGGTGGTTCGCGAACGGCAGCCACCGCATGCCGCCTCACTGCACCCCTGTCAGCTCGTAGTACTGGCTCACGACGGCGAGCCCGCTCGACTGCTCGAGCGACACCTGCCTCAGCCAGCCGGTGCGCCGGTCGTACGCGAAGCGTTTCAGCTCGGCGTTGCTGCGCTCGACGATCACGACGACGTCGTCGGTGACGCTCTCGACGAACGCCACCACGCCTGTCACCGGATCGCTGTCGAGCTGCACGCCTCCTTGTTGCAGGCTCGCGAGCCAGGTCGGCGAGGCCAGGTAGCCGCCGTGACCGCTGGCAGCGATGACGTGCTCAGACTCGGTGACGCTGGGGATGTTGGTGATGCCGTCTGAGACCTGCAACGTGCCTCTGGCGCGCACCCACAGCTCGTTGCGCTGGCCGAGAGCGAGCTCGTAATGACACGGGATCTGGACCGCGCCGCTGCCCGGCAGAGTCGTGACCTGCACGCAGGAGTAGACGAGGCGCGTCGTGCCCTGAACGTGCGCCGGCAGGCGCTCCAGGAGGCCGGAAGCCGGCAGCGACCTGGAGTTGAGCCACTGGGTGTAGGTCAGCTGCGTGTTGCCGGCGCCAGGCGTGACCGTGTTGCCCACGATGGTCGGGACGGCGCCGCCCTGCGAGCGCGTGCTCGCTACGATCAGTAGGCCACTGGCCGCGTCGTAGCTGCTATGGCTGGCTGAGCCGCCTCCGAAGCTGCCTATGCTCACCGAGTCGAAGCTGAAGTTGCCGATCGTGTACGGCCCGCGCAGCACCCTGAAGCCGCCGGTGTCCTGCGTCGGCAGCTGCTGCAGCCTGGCCGGTGAGAACCAGTAGTCCTCGCAGTTGCTCTCGGTGCTGACCGTGCCGCCGCTGGCCGCGGTGGCCACGGCGCCGCTGCCGGGGTCGAGGGTGTAGATCGTGATCCTCAGCACGCAGGTCTGCTGGTCGAGGTAGAGCACGTCGAGCTGCGCGTAGCCCTGGCCGGAGGCGGTAGGCACGTCCTGGAGGCCGATGCTGCGGCCGCTGCCGTCGACCCAGCAGTCCTCCTTGCTCGGGTCGCAGTTGGGCTTGAACACCGCCTGCTGCGTCGAGCCTCTGACGCTCGCGCTCGAGGAGTAGAAGGTGACGCGCATGCCGGCCTGCAGCGGCGGAACGCTCTGCGCCCGGGCCGTGGCGGTCATCGGCACGGCGAGCAGCACAGCCGGTAAAACAGCCGGCAGCAGCACGCGCGACAAGAAACGCGACCAAGCCGAGGAGAGCCGTACCTCGGGAAGCGACATGTCGTCCTCCGTGGGCAGCAGCTACTCGTGGTCAGGTCGTCGCAACGGAGACCGTCGCCAGAGTGCGAGGCAGCCCGCTATCCGAACCGTACTGAGTTCGCCACATTATGGGCCGAGAGGTCGAGCTCGGGAAGTGCCGTCGGAGCTGCGGAGATCGACCCGGGGCACTAGCTGTCAGCGAAGGCGCTAGCGGGGTGGGTCACCGCCATCGAGCAGCCGCGCCGCGCGCTCCTGCTCGAGCTTGTCGACGGCCGTCACGGCGGTCAGGCTCATAGCCGTGGCGAGTTCCGCTGCCGCGTCATCAGCGCGTCCGAGCGCACGCAGGGCGATGGCGTACTCGACCCTCAGGTTGATCTGTTCAGGGGCCGCGGCGACACCGCGCTCGATGAGCGGCAGCACGTCGTCGCGCCGGCCGCCGTAGAGCCAGCCGACGCCGCGCTCGGTCAGCTCCAGATGCCAAGCGCCGAGCGCGACCAGGGCGTCAGGGTTGCCGGGCTGCAGCTCCAGCACGCGCTCGAACAGCGTCCGCAGCTCGCCAGGCAAGCGCGAGTTGGCGAGCAGTCCGCGGTGCAGGGCCGCCTCGCCCTTGGCCCGCGCCAGCGCCATGGTGGCCGCTGCCGCCAGGGGGCCGTCCGGTTGCAGCGCGAGCGCCGCTTGCGCGGCAGTCTCCGACGCTTCCAGCCACGCGAGGGAGGCGTCCGATCCGGTCTCGCGGTAGACCGCCTGATCGGCGGCCGAGCGGGCGGCCAGCAGCTGACCTTCCACCGTGCCCGACTCGACCGCCAGCGCGTAGGCGGCCGCGAAGTCGCCGGCCTCCCACTGCTGACCGCCGGGCACGTCGCGGTAGGGGACGCTCTGAGCGGTGACGTCTTGCTGCGCGGTCTGCATCAGGACGAGAGTCGCCAGGGCAAGCGCGATGATCAGGCGGCTAGAACGCGTACTCGACCCCCAGTCTGAGCTGGCTGTTGTCACGCCAGTCGCCGTAGCGCGAGCCGGCACGTCCGTAGAACAGCACGCCCTCGACGCCGGCGGTCACGCCGTCTGCGAGCCTGTAGTCGAGAGAAGGCATGAACACACCGCTGCCGTCTACGTAATCGTGCAGCCACGCGGCCTGCGCGGTGGTGCGCGCGTCAGGCTCGAGCCGCAAGGCAAGCACACTGGCGAAGTCGCTGCTAGCTTCGGCACCCGCGTCTGGCCAGATGCGCTCGTAGGTGAGCTGGGCGGTGAGGTAGGCGCCGCCGGGCAGCGAGCGCTCGACACCCAGCACCGCTTGGAAGCTCGGGTTGCCGACAGCGGGATCAACACCGTCAGGGTCGTTCGTGAACGTCATCGCGGCGTCGCCGCGAAATACGTAGGCGCCCACCACACTGGAGAAGTCGAAGCCGAGCACGTGCACACGGTCGTAGCTCAGTACCGGCTGCAGATAGAACGTCCCAGGCGCCTCACCTGTCGGGACTACCCGGAACGAAGCGGTCGGCAGCTTCTTGAAGCCGCGGAAGTAGGTAAGGCTGGCATCGGTTCCATCGAGAAAGTCGAGGTCGAAGGTGGCGCGCACGCCGAACTGGACGTTGCGCAGACTAGCCTCGGGGCGGTCGTCGAAGGGTGGTACCAGGCCGACTATCCCTGCCTCCGGCGGGAAGCTCGGCAGCACGACAGCGGGCTGCCAAGCTGCACCCGGCACGACGGACGGCTCGAACAGCGGGACCAGGACCATGTCGAGAGAGACGCCCTCGCCTGGCGCAGCGACCTGCGCTCTCACCATCAGGGTGGCTAGCTTGCGGTCGCTGGGAGGGGCGATCGGGTAGCTGAGGTCGGTGGGGTTGACGACGTCGAGCGGCGCAAGCGCGTCGGCGCTGCCCCACGACACCTTCTGCAGCCCTACCGACAGGTCGAAGCTCGGCCGGTAGAGAGTCGCGTAGGCGCTGCCGAGCCTGACGCTGAACGGGTCGCGGCTGCCGTAGAGCAGGGCGCTCAGGTCCGTCGGGTCTTCACCGCTCGGTCCAGCGCGGAGCGCCGCGTCGTAGCAGCCTTCGACCTCGGCGAAGAACGCGGCATCAGGGAAGAAGCCGCTGCCTACCTCGCCCCTGCCCTCGAGCGCCAGGCACACCGCGGCGACGGTGAAGTCGCCGGAGACGTCGACGCCGAGCGCGGTGCTGAGCGTCCCGCCGAGGTCGAAGCTGACCTGAGCGAGGGCGCCCGGTGAGAACGCCAGGCATGCCACGACGGCGAGGGCGCGGGCTGAGAACCTCGCGCCCCGCCTCCTATCAGCGGCTGAGGAAGCGCTCGCTGAAGACTTCATCTTGGATCTCCACGTCAAGCTGGAAGCCTGTCTGGACCAGGGTCGTCGAGGAGCCGGCCGCGACCGTCTCCATGCGGATGGTGGTGGGCAGCAGGAAGCCGTCTTGCAGGACGGTGTCAGAGATCGTCATCAGCTTGCGCAGCACGCCGCCCACATAGAACTCGATGCGCGTAGGCAGGAGCAACTCCTCCGGCACGAAGTACACGATCCGGTCATAACTAGACGTCGAGCCGGCAGCAGGCGTGCCGGCGACGACATAGACCAAACCGTCGTCGATCCTCAGGAGCTCGTACTCGAAGTCGTCGTCCGAGCCGCTGCTGAGCCCGCTAATCTCCTCGTAAGAGAAGTCGGAGCCGAAGAAGGCGTCTTGCTCCTGACCACCGGCGACGCGCCTGACGCGGCCAAGTGCGGGAAGGTAGATCCACGACTCGCTGGTGCCGCCTGCGGTCGAGATGGACATGAACCCGGAACCGCGCACGTCGGCCGGAGCCGTGAACTTGATCAGTTGACGCGGACCCTCGGTCGTCGACCAGATCTGCATCTCGCGCGTCAGCGAGTGCCCGCTGGCGGCGGTGATCGTCATGCTCAACGTCGCGATCGTCGTGCTGGGCGCGTTCTGGTCGGCGACAGCGTCCATCACCTCTTGGCCGGTGGAGTAGCGCTGGGCTAGCGCCGAACTTAGCGAGCTCAGCAGGAGCAGCGTTCCTAGCGCCAGGGTCAGCCGGCGGGCGCGTGCGGGTCGTCTACTAGCAGGTGTATGGCCATCAGACATTGGGAGGTGCCTCCTTGGCAGTTGCGGCGTTGGTTGCGACGTTGGTTGCGAGGTTGGTTGCGAGGTTGATCGAGCCGCGCGGCTGGCGCAGGAACACCAGGCAGGCGGCAGGTAGAACGGTGAGCGAGATGAGGCCGACGGAGAGCACGGTGAAAGCCATCAGCGAGCCGAGCGTGCGTATCGGCACGAACTCGCTGGCGATGAGCGCGCCGAAGCCGGCGCCGAGCGTCAGGGCGGTGAACAGGATCGAGCGTCCCGAGGTGAGGATCGCCCGGCCCATCGCGGTCTCGGGCGGATCGCCGGCTCTGCGCTGCTCCATGTAGCGCACGGTCAGGTGGATGGCGTAGTCCCCGACTCCGATCGCCAGGGCGCCGAGCAGCATGGTGGCGAGGTCGAGCGGCACACCGAGGAAGCCGAGCAGGCCGTACTGGAAGAGGATGGTGAGTAGCAGCACGACGATGGTGACGAGCGCGGCAGCAAGAGAGCGCACCAGGCTGTCGATGATGATGACCAGCACCACAGCCAGCGAGAGGCTGATGAGGAAGTCGTGCATGAGCGAGTCCTCGATGTCGATCTGCAGCGGCGTGGCGCCGGCGAAGGAGTGCTCGAGAAGCCCTGTGAACTCGGAGCTTGCCAACGCGTCGATGCGCTCGACCATCGCGCGCTGCTCGCGCGTCGAGCCGGTCTTTATCGACATCTCGATGAGTCCCATGCTCGAGTCGAGGGTCATGAACTGGCTGACGTGCTGCACGTCGCCCGAGAGCTGGTAGATGAGCAGCTCCTGCGCAAGGGCCTCGCGGGTGGCGGGCAGGCCGTCCTCGCCGGTGAGCGTCTCGTGTATCGCCGCGATGACGGTGGCGATCGAGCTAGTCGGTCCGGCGCCGGGCAGCTCGGCCGCGCGCTCCTGGAACCTCGCCATCGCTCTGATGGCCTCCGGATCGCCGAGGTCGCCTGTGACGACTAGCTGTACCTGGCTCGAACCACCGAACGCCCGCTCCACGCGCTCGTAGTCCTGACGGATCGGCGAGTCGGCTCGGAAGTAGTCGAGCACGGCGGTGTTCGCCTCGATGCGCAGGACACCGACGACGGCGAACACGGCCAGCACGAGGCTGACTATCAGGATGAGATTGCGGCGCCGGTCGACCAGCACACCGAGTCGCTTGAGCAAGCCTCCGATGGCGCCGGGCGCCTCAGGGTCGCTCACGCGCTTAGGCGGCTTGAGCAGGCTGAGCACGGCGGGCAGTAGCAGCAGCGAGGCGAGCAGTGACGCGAGGACGCCGCCCGCGACGAGCATGCCCAGCGCACGCACAGCCGGCATGCCGGAGAGGGTGAAGGTGAGCATGGCGGCGGAGATGGCCATCCCCGAGATCAGCACGCCCAGGCCCGTCTCAGTGACCGCGGTGCGGATGGCAGCCATCTTCTGAGCTCCGTGAGCCAGCTCGACGCTGTAGCGGCCGAGCAGGTGCAGCGAGAACGAGCTGCCGACTGCCAGGATCGCCACCGGTGCGATGGAGGTCATGGTCGTGAACGAGCCGCCGAGCCAGCCGAGCACGCCGAACGCCCACACCATGCCGACCGAGACGGTAAGGACCGGCAGCAGGGCGCCGCGCAGGCTACGGAAGTTCAGGTAGAGCATGACCAGGAGCAGCAGCGCCGCGATGGTCCCGAGAAGCGGCATCTCGCGCTCGAGGGTGCCGCGCATGGCGGTGTTCACCACTGGGCTGCCGACGAAGTAGGCGGAGCCGAGGCTCGGCTCCGTCCAATGAGCCGCGACTGCGCGCCGGGCCGCCGCCACGACCCGATCCGAGTCGCCGTTGGGGTCGACCTCGACCACCACGTTGGCGGAGCCGCCGTCCTCCGCGACCAGCACGCCGCCCTGGTACATCCGCGCCGTCTCCAGGTACGCCCTGGCCGCGGACACCTGCTCCGGCGTGATCGAGCCGCTCGCCGGCAGGAGGTCGGTTATCAGCAAGAAGCCGTCGTCGTCCTCCATCCGCTGGGCGTTGGTAGCACTGGTGACGCGCTTGACGCCGGTTACCTTCGAGAGCTCGGACGTCAGCCCCCGCAGCGCCTCCATGGCGGCGGGCGTGTAGACGTCGCCCTCGAGCATCACGATCAGGAGCTGCCCCGCCCCGAAGGTCTCCTCCACCAACGTCTGAGTCGCGGAGTGCGCCGACTCGTCCGGGTACATGGCGGCGACGGTCGCGTTGATGCCTACGCGCGGTATGCCGACGGCGGCCAGAGCCGTCAACACCGCGAAGACCGCGATGAAGAGCCTGGGACGAGAGGTCGTTAGGGTTGCGAGTCTGAGCATCTAGTGCCGTTCCGCCTGCAGAGGGTCGTGCACCTGCCCAGCATCCTCGATGGTGCTGAGCGCGGCCGCCCCGAAGGCTTCCAGAGAGTTCTTGTCGCGGGTGAGCTTGATGGCGAACGTCAGGTTGAAGGCGGAGAGAAGCAGGAAGAGTGCTAGGTCGCGAGGCTCCTGCCTCAGCCTGATCTCGCCCGCGGCCTGCGCCTCCGCCAGCCGCGCGGCGACGAGGCTGCGAAGGTCCTCGACATGCGCCTTGAGGTGCGCCATCACCTCTGGATCGCCGTCGCTCGACTCGAGCGCGGCGCGGGCGCTCAACGAGACCGTGCGGTCGGCTCCACTCAGCAGCCGCTCGATGAGCACGGCGTAGAGGACCCTGAGCCCGCCGGCGACGCCACCGGGTCCGGCGAGGGCGGCCTCCACCTGTGCACGCTCCTCGACCCCCGCGTGCTTGAGGGCAGCCAGGTAGAGCCCGCGCTTGCCGCCGAACGCCGCGTAGATGCTCGAGCTCGACAGGCCGGTGTGCGCGATCAGGTCGCGCATCGACGCCCCCTCGAAGCCGTTGAGCAAGAAGTGCTCCGCGGCTAGTCCGACGACCTGGTCGTGATCGAACTGGCGGGGTCGTGACATCGTTCACGAGGTTAGCACGGTTTTGGAACGATTGTTCCGTAATGAGGACACGTTTCGATGAGGTGCATGCTCGACCGCCCAGTAAGTAGGCATCCTGTTGCAGAGCTGCTGGGCCGCCCGACCTCGCTAGGAGCGCACAACCTTCGTCCCACTCAGCCGGTCGTACAAGGGGCGTCCTTCACCGATGAAAAGGCCGGCCAAGTACACGCCCATGACGGCGTAACAGGTAGCGCTCACGACGATCAGCCCTCGGCCGATCTCGCCGTCGCCGAGCGTCGCGAACCCGAACGCGACCTGGTGTCCCAGCTGCCACGGCACGGCGACCTTGAGCGTGTTGCGCAGCAGCGTGGTACCGAAGCCTGCCGCCGCGCCGCTGGCGGCCACGACCACTCGCAGCCCGCGAAGCCGTTTGCCGGGTGTGGCCGAGCGCGGCGCCGCCTCGCGCCATGCGAGCCACAGCGTCACCGGCACGACCAGAGCGAAGAAGCCGAACAGGTTGGCGCCGCGCTGGCCCAGCTCGACCCCGGCGCGCGCCATCAGGAACCCCACCGGCACTATCAGCGCCGGGAGGATCAGGATCAGCAGCCAGTCGTTGAGCCAGGCCAGGATCCGCTGCCACGCCAGCCGCCTAGTGGTCATGAGCCCGATGCTAACAGCGCGTCACCGCTACTCCTGACACGCGGTTATCGTTGACCCACGATGAGCACGAGCGACGAACGCACTCCCCCGCAGACCCGCAAGGAGCCCGTGACAGAGGTCCTGCACGGCCGCGAGTACACCGACGACTACCGGTGGCTGGAGGGCGACAACGCGGATCCCGATCACATGGGCCGGGTCACCGACGAGGTGACGGCCTGGACCGACGAACAGAACG
>JAHBSW010000028.1 GCA_019638935.1 Cryobacterium sp. | reverse complement strand
GCCCTCGACGACCCTCGGCCCGATCCGTGCAACTGGGCTGCAGGTGGGCTTCCCGCCTGGGCTTACCGGCCTCGAAGCCCAAAGTCGTGCAACTGGGCTTTCGAGGCCGGTCCCCGGTCACGCCCCCGCGCGCCACATGTACGTAGCGCCGACCCTGCCCGTGGGCGTGTTGCGCTCGGGTTCCACCTCCGCGACCCTGCCCTCGCGCTCAAGCGACTTGATGCGACGACGAACCTTGTCGACGGTCATGCCCACGGCGACCGCCACTTGCGCGACGGTCTGGGTCTCGCCACGCGCTGCACACATGACCAGGTGGTCCTCCACGCCGAGCACGCTCGCGGCCGTGGAGGTTCCCGTGAAGTGGTCGTGTTCGACCGTGAGGGGTCCGACCTCCTCGGCGGGCTGTTTCAAGTGGTGCAGCGCCACCTGCGGCTCGCCCCGCTTGCCGATCACCTGCACCACCGACCCGAGCCCTGCCGTGAGCCAGGTCGAGCCGTACACGTCATCGAGAGACGAGCCACGCGACGACGTGCCCGATGTCGCCTTGCGCTCGTGGTGGAGGACGACCATCTCGATCCCGCGAGCGATCACCTCCTGCCACGCCATGTTGATCGCTGCGCCCACCTCATCCGAAGACAGCCCCGGCGCGAGGTCTTTCACCGAGTCCACGACGAGGGTGTCCACGCCGGGGCACTCGTCCTGCACCCAGTCCGCGAGCGCCTGCGCTGATGTGGTCACGCTGACGGGCAGGGGACCGGACCAGACCACCAGTCGCTCGTTCATCACGTCGCGCTGGGGCTCCGTCACCATCCGCCTCAGCGACCTCGCCGCCTGCCGGGGACGGTCCATCGCCAGGTAGAGCACCTGCCCCTCGCCGGGAGTCACGGGCAGGCCCAGGAACGACGGCTCGCGGAGGCTGAGGCGGGCGAGGACGAGTTGCTGCGCGATCGTCGTCTTGCCGAGCCCTTGCCCGCCCGCGATCATCAGCCCCTCACCCGCGGCCCACAGCACGCGGTCACCCGCACCCCAGAGGGAGGGGATGACGTCGGGCTCGTCGAACACAAAGTCACCACCCGGCCGCAGCCGTGCCCGACCCTGCCGCTGGATGTCGTCGCGCTCGCGCACTCGACGCTGGGCCTCCTGCCGGGCCATGAGGTTCATCACCTCGCGCTCGACCTGCGCCTCGTACATGGCGTCACCGGCGGCGAGGTCCGCCGCCTCGTCGTGCTCGCTCACCGCTGGAACCTCGCCCTCATCCACGCGCTGACCGCGCGAGTCTCAAGGTCGACGCGCTCAGCGATGTACGCCTCCGCGCTCTGGACTGCACCCAGCGCCTCAGACCACGGGAAGGTGTCGTGACCCGGCGTCGCGAGCCACACTTGGTACGCGCGGCTCCGGACGGCTGACTCGTTCGCGAGGCCGTACGTTCGCCACCACCGGCACGCGAGCGCGTGCATGAAGTTGTTGCGGTTGCCGGGTGGGAGCCCGCGCGCGAGTACCTCCGAGTCCGACGGCAGCGCGTGGCCAGGCGCGGCCCACTCGCGCTCGCCGCCGCTGCGCGACCGAGCCCTCCTGACTCGGAGGGCGTCCAGCAGGGTAGGGTCCGCGACCGGGACCGAGGCGAAGTCGCCGCGCACGACCCGGTACGACGACTCCCGGCCCTCGAACTCGCGAGGGGTCGGGGGAGCGACGATGAAGAAGTTGCCGCTCGCGAGCAGGTCAACGTCCGGCAGCCACTGCCGCACCGTCGTCACCTCCGCGCCCTCGGGTAGCCGCCATACGTGGTGCGCGCCGCCAGAGCGGGTGTGCACGAGCAGTGATGAGCGGAAGTGCGCTTCGAGGTGCGGGTGGTCCTCGAGGTACGCCAGCAGCGACTGGTAGCCGCTCGCCCCGAACGGGTCGTTCTTCACGTCCACGTCGACCACGAGCAGCCCGCTCTTGCCGGTCACGATGCCGATGCCGGCCTCGGGCCACTCACGCCACCACGCCGCGACTGTGGCAGTGTCGGTCGTCGCGCGGTCGGGCCACTCGGTGACCCGGGGTCGCGCGCTGTCGGGCCACAGGGGGAACACCGCGAGGCCCGCCGCCGCATACTGCACGGCGAACGCACCGAGCGGGGAGAGTTCTGGGCTACTGTCAATCGCGCGAGCCTCCTGCTTGGTGAGCGAGTGTTCTTCTCCCTGGCGCGGCCCCATCTCATCCGGGGCCGCGCCACTCGCGTTCTCAAGCGTTGTCATCGCTGGCCTCGATCTCTTGGCTCGCGTTGCGGACGAGTGCCACCGCGCGAGCGACCGCCTCCCGAGGGAAGGGCTTGTCGAGGATGATCACGGGCAGGGGTTCGCTCGCGCTCATCGTGCGTCCCACCCCGTCAACCAGGCGGCGTCCCTGCGCTGACGAGCGTTGCGGCCGGTCTGCGGCTGGTAGGTCGCTGCGAGGGCGTCCTCGGTGAACAGCGCCGACAGGGGCTGGTGCAAAAGGATCGGCAGTCGGTCGCGGACCGGCTGCGAAGGCGGGATGGACCCGTACACGGCTCCGGCCAGGTGTCGGGGAGGGACGTTGATCTGCTCGGCGGCCCGAGCGATGCTCCACCGTTCGTCGTAGAGAGCACGACGAGCAGGCTGCAACCCGAATCGAGACAAGGGAATGCTCCAGTTCGTAACTGGAGTCCCTGTCCGCGAGTGGCCCGTGTCTCAGGATGCTTGCAGCGGAGGTGTGGGGCTCGTCCGCCTAGTCTCGCTCCCGCCAGCGTGGGCGGGGAGTGCGGTCGGATGCGACTTGCACCTTCGACAGCGATAATAAACGGCTTTGTCAGTCTTGGGCGGAATCGACCGTGCGGTTACCGAGAACTCGTTTCAGACGTGTCGAGTCGCCCCGGCCGGTCGGATCCGCTGACCTCTCAGCGAAGTCACGCCTGGGTCGCATCTAGCGTCCCCGAGGGGTACTCGATCCGGACGCGGCTGATCAGCACCTCGCGGTGGTGCCGCTCCAGTCGATCTGCGCGCTCATCGTCGCTCTCGTCGGCTCGCTTGCTCGGGTTGTGCGGCACACCCTCCGGCCACGGGTTCACATACACACGCACTCCGAGCCCCTTCAACAGAGCGCGCTTGCGCTCGGAGGTCCATAGATCTGTGTTGTCGAAGTCGAGCCCTTCGCTGATGAGCCCCGCGACGACGGGCATGCCGTGGAGTTGGGAGATCTCGTTGGAGATCTCTTCACGGCGGGACTTGATGCGGCCGATCTCAGTTGTGTGCTGTTCCGGGTCCATCGCCTCCGAGAGGAAGAGGTCGTTGACCTTGCGCTGCCGCTCCAGTAGCGCGTCAGACTCCTTCTCAAGTTTGCGGATGTGGCTGTCGGTCTCCGGAGAGTGCTCGCCTGCGATGCTCTCCCAGCCGTCCTTCTCCAGGCGGAGCCGGACGCTCTCTAGCACCAGAGACTCCAGCCGGTCGTGGTTCACCGTGACCCGGTTCGAGTCGTAGTCGGCGGTGACCTTGCGACTCTCTACGAAAGCGCCCGCCTTCCGCATCTCTCGTGCTTGCGTGAGCGTGACGCGCTCGCCCTCATCGTCGAAGTGGTGGGTGAACGTCCTCGTGACCTTGGGGTGGTTCACCGGGTCTGACCCGTTCACGCGCGCGAGGCAGGTCAGTCCGACGTAAGTGTGGTGCTTCATCGCCGTCATCCGCTTGCCGCAGACACCGCACAAGGTGATGCCGCCACCCATCGCGTACTTGGTGCTGAGCACACCGGGGGAGTGCGTGACCTTGCGGGAGTTGTCCGAGAAGATGCGGTCGAGACGGTCGAACTGGTCGGTAGTCAGGATCGGTTCCCACCCGACGACCCCGGCTTTGGTCTCGCCGAGCAGAGACCGGTTCCGCAGGATGCTTCGGACGTTCGACTGGCGCCAGTGTGTTCCTGAGCGGTTCTTCACCCCGTTGTCGTTCCAGGTCTTGACGACGCTGTGCAGTGAGTGGCCTTCGAGGACACGCTCCGCCGCGTACAAGATCAGCGCCTTCTCGTCATCTCTCACTTTCAGCTTCGTGTTCGCGGATCGGTAGCCGAACGGGGGAGTACCACCGTGCCACTCACCGTTCGCTGCGCGCTGGTCGACAGCGCGCTTGATCCGCTCGCCTGCGCGACGAACCTCGAACCGAGCGATGCCAGCCAGCATCGTCGCGCGAAACTCCCCGTCGGCCGTCGAGAGGTCGATCTCGCCGTCTACCGTCACGATGCTGGCACCTCGGTCGATCAGCGTGTGCAGGTCGCGTGTGGATCGCAGCAGTCGGTCTAGGTCGACGGCGATGACCACGTCGAACTCCGGCAAGCGGTCGAGCATGCGATCCCAAGCGGTGCCCGCGCCTCGTTCCTTTGACGCACGGACTTCGTTGTCAACGAACTCTGCTGTGAGCGACCAGTTCCGTGCAGTCGCAAGCGCGGTACACCTCTCACGCTGACGCTCGATCCCCTCAGCGTTGTCCACTGACTGGCGCAGGTAGACGGCTGCCTTCTTCGTCACGGTCGGACCTCCGATCAATCACTATTGAAACAAAGATCTCTGGTTGAGGCCCCCGAGTTCTCGAGTTCCGTGCTCGACGCGCTGCGGCAGCCACTCGAATCCGGCGTCATCAGCGTTCACCGCGCGAGCGCCGTCGCCCACTACCCCGGACGCTTTCAGCTCGTGCTCGCCGCGAACCCCTGCCCGTGCGGCCAGTTCGGCGACCCCGACGCGCAGTGCGTGTGCACCCCCGCCACGAGACGCAAGTACCTCGGGCGGATGTCGGGACCCCTGCTCGATCGCGTCGACATCCAGCTGCGCGTGCCGCGCATCACGAGCGCGCAGCTGCGGGTCTCCGACGGCGAACGACGCGTGACGTCGGCCCAGGCGCGTGAGCGCGTCGTGGCGGCGCGGGAGCGAGCGGCCACGCGACTGGCGGGCACACCATGGCGGCTCAACTCCCAGGTTCCCGGATCGTGGCTTCGCGCGCCGCACTCGCGCCTCGAAACTGCCACAACCTCCGTGCTCGACCGCGCGCTCGAACACGGGGGAATCACCATGCGCGGCTACGACCGCGTGCTGCGGGTCGCCTGGACGCTTGCCGACCTCGACGATGCCGACCATCCCACCGCCGACCACCTCGGTCGCGCGCTCTACCTGCGAAAGGCGCTCTCCTCATGAGAAAGGTACTGGCCTCATGACCGTGTTCGGACTCACCGAGACCGATGTCGCAACGCATATTCGTTCCGTCGCGGGCGACCAGCACAGCAATGAGCAGCTCTTTGCGCGGTTCGCCCATGCGGCGTGGTCGTTCATCGCTGAGCCCGGTGACCGCATCTCGGGCGAGCTGACCGCTGCGCTCGGAGTGCGCGGTGCCCTCGAAACGATCATCGCGCGAGAGGATGCCGCAGCCATCGCCAGGCGAGTCGGGGCGGCCGTCACCGAGCGTGAGGTCGCCGACGCTCTCGCACGGTGGTACCCACGCCTGCAGTCGCAGCTGATCCTTCGGGCGATCGCCCAGGCATCCCGGTTCGGCGTGCATCTCACCGTGCCCGATGATGACGTGTGGCCGGAATCGCTCGACGACCTCGGCCCCCACGCCCCGCACGCACTGTGGGTGCGGGGTCGTCTCGAGACGCTCGCGGCATCCGCACCATCGATGGCTCTTGTCGGGGCGCGGGCCGCAACCGGCTACGGGGAGCATATGGCGATGGAGGCGTCCGCCGGCCTTGTCGACCGTGGCTACACGATCGTCTCGGGTGCTGCCTACGGCATAGACGGCATGGCCCACCGCGCCGCTCTCGCGAGCTCCGGTCAGACCATCGCTGTGCTGGCCGGGGGAGTCGACCGGTTATACCCGAGCGGGCACGAGGCGCTGCTGAACCGCATCGTCGACGAGGGCGCCGTGGTGTCGGAGGTGCCCTGCGGCACGGCGCCAACCAAGTGGCGCTTTCTGCAGCGGAACAGAATCATCGCGGCCCTCAGCCTGGCGACCGTGGTGCTCGAGGCCGGCTGGCGCTCCGGCTCGCTCAACACCGCGGGTCACGCTCTCTCGCTCGGGAGACCACTCGGTGCCGTGCCCGGCCCGGTGACGAGCGCCGCCTCCGCGGGCTGCCACCGACTCATCCGCGAGCTGGATGCCGCGCTCGTGACGACCGCGGCCGAGATGGCAGAGCTCGCACCGCTGCCGCAACACACGACTCACTCCGCCCCCATCGGAGTGAACGAAGACTCCGAGGGTCGAAGCGCGGCGCAGGATCCCGATGCGGTGCGGGTGCTCGACGCGATGAGTGCGCGCTCTGCTCGTGACGTCGGCGACGTCGCGAGCCGATCGGGTCTCGCCATCGCAACGGTGCAGTCGGTGCTGGGACGGCTCGAACTGGAGGCCGCCGTGTGCGAGCGCGAGGACGGCTGGGTCCGCGCGAGCGCACCCTCCACGCGTGGCTGAGGGAGAGGAACGAGCTATGTTGCCGATTGTAGACATCGTTAACAATGTGGACATGAGCGCGTCAGCACCCCTCGGGCGACCCATCTCCGTTCGGCTTCCCGAAGAGCTGCGCGAGCGGCTTGAAGCGCTCGCCACAGCGACCCGGCGAAGCCTGGGCGACATCGTTCGGGAGGTTCTCGAGCGCGACCTGTCGGAGCTGGAGTGGGAGCACCGCCTCATCGCCAGCGCTGCGGATCTTTGTTCGGGTCGAGTGCAGAGTGTGCCCCTCGCTGTCGTCGAGCGCGAGCTCGGGCTGAACGATGTTCCGGTCGACGCCAGCGTTCTGGATGAGATCGAGTGAGCTGGCAAGTCGAGCTGTCGCCCGACGCAGCGAAGTGGCTTCGCAAAGCTGATCCGCAGGTCACCCGACCTGTCCGTGCCGCACTGCGAGCAATTGCGGCACTCGATAACCCGCGAAGCAGGGGCACAGCGCTAACCGGACCCCTGTCGGGGCTGTGGCGCTGCCGCCTCGGGGAATATCGCATCGTGTGCGACCTTCACGATGCGCGTCTGGTCGTTCTGGTGATCGACAGCGACCACCGCAGCCGCATCCACGGGTGACCGAACCGCGCGCACACCCTAGGCTGGTCGCGTGATTCAACTCGGACAGCACCCCGCGCCCAGCCACGTCATCGCCCACATCAGCGACACCCACTTTCTGGGGGGCGAACGCGCTCTCTATGGCCAGGTCGACACCGACAGCAACCTTCAGCAAGCGCTTGCCCAGCTCACGGCGTCCGGCGTCGACGTCGAGGCGATCGTCTTCACCGGAGACCTCGCCGACCTCGGTGAGGCCGACGCCTACGCGCGACTGCGCGCCATGGTCGAGCCCGTCGCCGAGAAACTCGGCGCACAGATCATCTGGGTCATGGGCAACCACGATGAGCGCGCACCCTACGCGCAGGGTCTCTTCGACGAGCCTGCCACCACCGACCCCCAGGACCGCGTCTACGACGTCAATGGCCTGCGCGTCATCTCTTTCGACACCACGGTGCCCGGCTATCACCACGGCGACCTCACCGACGAGCAGCTCGCCTGGCTCGCGGATGAACTCGCCACCCCCGCACCCGACGGCACCATTCTCGCGGTGCACCACCCGCCCGTCCCCACGCCCTTACTCGAGGCCATGGGGATGCTCGAGCTGCAGGATCAGACACGCCTCGAGCGAGTCATCCGCGGCACCGACGTGCGCGCTGTGCTCGGCGGACACCTGCACTACTCCACCCACAGCACCTTCGCCGGCGTTCCGGTCTCCGTTGCCGCAGCCACCTGCTACACCCTTGACCTCACCGCCGCCGACACACTGCTCGCCGGAGTCGACTTCGGGCAGTCCATCAACCTCGTGCACACCTACCCCGATCGCATCGTGCACTCGGTCGTTCCCGTGGGCGCGCCGCCACAGGTGTTCTCGCAGCCCGCCGAGGCGTGGGCGCAGATCGCGGCCATGACTCCCGAACAGCGCCACGAGATGTTCTCGGCGAAGAACTCGCCGTTCAACCAGCGCGAGTCCGCTCACAGCAGCGACGAAAGCTAGCGCGCAAAAGCCCGCCGTGTTGCGGCCGATCGGTGGCGCGGTGCGTCACGATGGAGTCGTGAAGCTCGAGCGCGCCATCGACGACTTCGTCGGTCAGCTCGGCCCCGTGCAGGGCCTGAGCGAGGCGACGGCGCGCTCCTATCGCACCGACCTCGCCGCGTTCGCGGCTTTCGCCGCGAGCAAGGGGGTGCACGACACCGACCAGCTCGATCTCGAACTGCTGCGGCAGTGGCAGTGGCAGGGCGCGGTCGACGAGGCCGCACCCGCGAGTCTCGCGCGGCGGTCCTCGACCGTGCGCAGCTTCACACGGTGGCTCAGTGGCACGGGCATTACGGCGACGGATGCCGGTGCGCGGCTTCGCGCGCCCAAGGCATCCAGCACCCTCCCGCGCGTGCTCACCCGCACCCAGGTCGACGGCATCCTCGATTCGCTCGTCGCCGCCGCGGAGTCGAACGATCCCGTCGCGCTCCGCGACCTCGCCATCGTCGAGCTGCTCTACGCATCCGCTCTCCGGGTGAGCGAACTCGTCGGCCTCGATCTGGGACGAGTCGATGCCGCCCGCCTCACGGTGCGGGTGACCGGCAAGGGATCGAAGGAGCGAGTCGTGCCTTTCGGGGTGCCTGCCCACGATGCGCTGAGTCGCTATCTCACCCGGGCCCGCCCCGCTCTCGCCGCGCGCCGCGCCGCGACGACCACTGTTCGAGCAACCGACGCCGTCTTCCTCGGTGCTCGCGGTGCGCGCATCAACACGCGAACGGTGTACGAACTCGTCGCGGGCCTACTGTCGGAGCTTCCCGGTTCGGGCCCCTCGGGTCCGCACACGCTTCGCCACACGGCTGCCACCCACCTGCTCGACGGGGGAGCGGACCTCAGGGCCGTTCAAGAACTCCTCGGTCACGCCAGCCTCGGCACGACCCAGCTCTACACGCACGTCTCGACCGAGCGCCTGCGCGAGAGCTACCGGGTCGCGCACCCGCGCGCCTAGCTCCACCTATTCCTCGATCCACCGCGTGGGCAGGAGCACAGACCGTTCGATGCCGCCGAGGTACAGAAGTGGCGACACGTACTCGCCGTGCCGTCGCACCCCGAGGTGCAGGCAGGCCGCCGCGCAGTGACCCGCTTCGAGCGTGCCGATGGCCTGGCCCCGGGCGACGGGTTCGCCGGCGACGAGCGAGCTCGCCACCGGTTCGAAGCTCGAGATGAGTCCGTCACCGTGTCGAATCGACAGCACGGGACGATCGACGACCCAGCCGGCGTAGTGAACGATTCCGGATGCTGGAGCGCGAACCTCGATCCCGACGCGACCGCCGATGTCGATGCCGCGGTGTCCGCTTGCATAGGGAGTCGGCGGGGCGATGAATGGTCGAACAATGCGGAAGGGAGGTCCGATGGGCCACTCCCATTGCGGCGACGCAGTGATCGTCTCCGCGGGCCCGCTCGCGGCGACCGCGTTCGGTCCGGAGAGCATCGTTCCGAGCAGCATGATCATGACCAGCAACCCCAGAGTTCGAGTCGCCCAGGCCGTCACGGTCAGCATCACAGGGTCAGCATCGCCGAGAGTCAGGTGCCCGGAACCCGTCCACCGACACAGCGGTGCGAAACCGCCTATCCGGTCCGTCGGTGGAGGAGCTCGCGATACCGCTGATCAGCGGGGCGAGCGGCCCGCGCATCCGGTCAAAAACCCCGGCCACAACTGCTAAGATTGTCGACGCATCCCGAGGGAATCGGGATGACTACGCGTGCCCATGAGCGACCAGCAGGTCGCGGCATCAATCCCAACAGTCTCGCAACCGCGGGCGGGAGTGTGTCGGGCACTAGGTTTCGCCGCCATCCGGTCGCGAGAAGAACTGAAACGGCACCACTCATGGTGCCAGAGAAGGAGACGGCAATGGCCGTTGTCACCATTCGCCAGCTGCTCGACAGCGGCGTTCACTTCGGGCACCAGACCCGCCGGTGGAACCCCAAGATGAAGCGCTTCATCCTCACGGAGCGCTCGGGCAGCCACATCATCGACCTGCAGCAGTCGCTCGCCTACATCGACAAGGCCTACGACTATGTCAAGGACACCGTCGCCCACGGCGGCACGATCCTCTTCGTCGGCACCAAGAAGCAGGCGCAGCTCGCCGTGGCCGAGCAGGCGCAGCGCGTCGGCCAGCCTTTCGTCAACCAGCGCTGGCTCGGTGGTCTGCTCACCAACTTCCAGACAGTCTCCAAGCGGCTCGCTCGCATGAAGGAGCTCGAGGAGATCGACTTCGACGACACCACCAAGGGTTTCACGAAGAAGGAACTCCTCATCAAGAAGCGCGAGCTCGACAAGCTGCACAAGAGCCTCGGCGGCATCCGCAACCTCACGAAGACGCCGTCGGCGCTGTGGGTCGTCGACACCAAGAAGGAGCACCTCGCGATCGACGAGGCGCGCAAGCTCGGCATCCCGATCATCGCGATCCTCGACACCAACTGCGACCCCGACGAGGTCAACTACCCGATTCCGGGCAACGATGACGCGATTCGCTCCGTCGCACTGCTCACCCGCATCATCGCGGATGCCGCAGCCGAGGGGCAGATTCAGCGCCACCAGAAGCCCGAGGCCGATGGTGCGGAGGTGGAGCCGCTCGCCGAGTGGGAGGCTGAGCTCCTGGGTCAGTCCGCCGCGGCGACCGAGCCTGCGACCGCAGAGCCCGGACCGGCTGAAGCTGCTGAGTCGGCAGCCGAGACGCCCGCGGCGGAGCCGACTGTCGACTCCACGGCTGACAGCGAGGCCGAAGAGACGGTGACAGACAAGGCCGAGGCAGCCCCGAAGGCTGCAGCGAAGGCTGCACCCAAGACGGCAGCGAAGGCCGCCGCCGCGAAGCCGGCAGCGAAGGACGCTGCCGAGACCGAAGCGAAGAAGCCCGCCGCGAAGAAGCCTGCCGCTAAAGCAGAAAAGACCGACGACTGACCCCTGGCCACAAGCCGGACCCGGTCAACGAACTCAAGCTCAGAAGGAGCACACACCATGGCAGACATCAGCCTGGCCGACATCAAGGCCCTGCGCGAGCAACTCGGCACGGGGATGGTCGACACGAAGAACGCCCTCGTCGAAGCCGAAGGCGACATGGAGAAGGCGATCGAGATCCTGCGTCTCAAGGGCGCGAAGGGCAACGCCAAGCGTGCCGACCGCTCCACGAGCGAGGGGCTCATTGCCGCGCAGCAGGACGCTGACGCCACGACGATGATCGAGCTCGCGAGCGAGACCGACTTCGTTGCGAAGAACGAGAAGTTCGTCGCACTCGGCAACACCGTGCTCGCCGCCGTCGCTGCAGCCAAGGCCGACTCTCTCGAGTCGGCGCTGGCCGCTGCCGTCGACGGCACGACCGTCGGTGCCCTGATCGACGATCAGGCCGCGATCATCGGTGAGAAGCTCGAGCTTCGTCGAGTCGTTCGACTCGTCGGTGCCCACTCCGAGGTGTACCTGCACCGCACGAGCAAGGACCTTCCCCCTCAGGTCGGCGTGGTCGTCACCTATGAGGGTTCCGACGCTGACACCGCGCGCAGCATCGCTCAGCACATCGCCTTCGCCGACCCGCTGTACCTCAGCAAGGACGACGTTCCCGCCGACGCGGTGGAAAAGGAGCGCGAGCTCGTCACCGAGATCTCGCGCAACGAGGGCAAGCCCGAGGCCGCTCTCCCGAAGATCGTCGAGGGTCGCCTGGGTGCCTTCTTCAAGCAGGTCGCCCTGCTCGAGCAGGACTACGCGAAGGACAACAAGCTCACGATCGCGAAGGTGGTCGACGATGCCGGCATCACCGTGAGCGGTTTCGCTCGCTTCAAGGTGGGCGCCTAACTACGCTTATAGCCAGCCGAGCCGCGAGGAGCATCGATGACCGACACGAAAAAGAGACGCGTACTCCTCAAGCTTTCCGGTGAAGCATTTGGCGGTGGCCAGCTCGGGGTGAACCCCGATGTTGTCGCGAGCATCGCGAAAGAGATCGCTGCTGCCGCCGACGATGTCGAGATCGCGATCGTCGTCGGCGGCGGCAACTTCTTTCGCGGCGCCGAGCTCTCGCAGCGCGGGATGGATCGTGGCCGAGCCGACTACATGGGCATGCTCGGCACGGTCATGAACGCCCTCGCGCTGCAGGACTTTCTCGAGCAGGCGGGTGCCGCGCCGCGTGTGCAGTCCGCCATCAACATGCAGCAGGTCGCGGAGCCGTACATTCCGCTGCGCGCGGAGCGCCACCTGCAGAAGGGTCGCGTCGTCATCTTCGGTGCGGGTGTCGGTCTGCCCTACTTCTCGACCGACACGGTCGCTGCCCAGCGCGCGCTCGAGATCTCGGCTGACGTCGTGCTCGTGGCGAAGAACGGTGTCGACGGCGTGTACGACGGCGACCCCCGCAAGAACGCGAACGCGTCGAAGCTCGACCAGGTCACCTATCAGGAGGCTCTTGTGCAGGGCCTCAAGGTCGTCGACTCGACGGCGTTCAGCCTCTGCATGGACAACGGGATGCCCATGGTCGTCTTCGGCATGGAGCCCGCGGGCAACATCACCAAGGCATTGCGCGGAGAGCCCATCGGTACTCGCGTCAGCAACTGACTAAGCTCTTTCCAAGACTTGCAAGGGAGTTCGCGTGATTAGCGACGTACTGGCTGAGGCCAAAGAGAAGATGTCGAAGGCCGTTGAGGTCGCGAAAGACGACTTCGCGAACGTGCGCACGGGTCGCGCCAACCCGGCCCTGTTCCAGAAGGTCCTCGTCGAGTACTATGGCGCCCCCACGCCGCTCGAGCAGCTCGCCGGGATGCAGAATCAGGATGCTCGCACGCTGCTGATCACCCCCTACGACAAGAGTGCGCTCAAAGACATTGAGAAGGCTCTCGTGGCGAACCCCAATCTCGGCGCCAATGTCGGCAATGACGGCGAGGTGATTCGTGCGACGCTTCCCGAGCTCACGGAGGATCGCCGCAAGGAGTACGTCAAGCTCGTGCGCACGAAGGGCGAGGACGCCAAGGTCGCGATCCGCAACATCCGTCGCAAGGCGAAAGACGACATGGATGGGTTGAAGAGCGAGATCGGCGAAGACGAGGTCACTCGCGGAGAGAAGGAGCTCGAGAGCGTCACGAAGGCTTTCGTCGACGCAATCGACGAGGCTCTGCGCAAGAAGGAAGTCGAACTCCTCGAGGTCTGATGGCCGACGACCTCGCAGGGCCTTCACCGGCACCGGCCAAACGGTGGTGGCAACTCAGACGGGCTGACGTGGAGGCTCGTGCCGACGCGACCGTGAAAGAGCTCCAGGCGCAGTTCGAGGCCACCAAGCATCAGTTCGAGGCCGCCAACGAGGTTATCGAGGCTCGTACGGGGCGGAACCTCATCGCGGCGATCGCCATCGGGCTCGCCCTGGGTCTGACGGTCGTGTTCACGCTGATCTTCATGAAGGAACTCTTCATGATCTTCACGGCCATCATCGTCGCCTTCGGCAGCTTCGAGCTCGCGACGGCACTCCGAATCGCGGGCTACCGGGTTCCTCGGACGGCGATCGTCCTGGTCGCCGTCGCGACGATCCCCGCAGCGTTCTATCTGAGCGATCCGGGCAAGTGGCTGGTCATGCTCGCGGGTGTCGTGCTCGTCGCGCTCTGGCGCATCGCGGAGTTCGCCTTCCCGCAGTGGCGAAACACTGGACGCACGCTCGGACAGGACCTCGCTGCGGGGGCCTTCGTGCAGGTGTACGTGCCGTTCCTCGCGGGTTTCGCCGTGCTCCTGTCGTCGAAACCCGGCGGGGAGTGGTGGACGCTCGCTGCGGTGGTGATCGTCGTCGCCACCGACACGGGCGCGTACGCGAGCGGCCTGATGTTCGGCAAGCACCCCATGGCACCGAGGATCAGCCCGAAGAAGACGTGGGAGGGCTTCGCGGGTTCCGTTCTCTGCGCGGTGATCGCGGGTGTGCTGCTGGCCGTGCTCCTGCTGGGCCAGCCGTGGTGGATGGGGATCATCCTCGGCCTCACCCTGTGCGGCACCGCCACGATCGGCGACCTCACCGAGTCGCTCATCAAACGCGATATCGGCATCAAGGACATGAGCAGCTGGCTTCCCGGGCACGGCGGATTCCTCGACCGCCTCGATTCGATCCTCCCGAGCTGCGCGGCCGCCTACATCCTGTTCGTGATCTTCGTCTGACTCGCCTGACTCTTGCCGTTCACTCAGTGCGAGTACGGCACAATGGTCTGGTGTCTACTACCTTTCCGCGCGTCCGGCGTTCGCAGCGGGGCTACAACATCGACGAGGTCGAGGAGTTTCTCGAGAGCGCTCGTGTTGCCTACTCCGCCGAGCCGGGCTCGGCCAGCGCCCTCGATTCCGACGCCATCCGGCACACCGCTTTTCGCATCTCGCGGGGTGGCTACGCTCCCGATCACGTGGACCGCGCCCTGGAACGACTCGAAGACGCCTTCGCTGCGAGGGAGCGCGAGACTGCGAGGCGTCGACTCGACGATGCCGCCTGGGAGGCCGAGGTTCGCGAAACCGCGAAGCAGATCATCGACCGCCTCGATCGACCCCACGACCAGAAGTTCCAGCGCATGAGTCTTCTCAGTGACGGCTACGACCGCAAACAGGTGGATGCCTTCGCGAACCGTCTGCTCGGATACTTTCGCGAGAACAAGCCACTCACCATCGATGACGTGCGCGCTGTCGCATTCCGGCCGAAAAAGGGAGGCTATCGCGAGGCCCAGGTCGATCTCGTGCTGGATGCCGTCATCGGCGTCATGCTCGCCGTCAAGTGATTCTGTCCTGCGTTCAGCAGATTTTTGACGCTCGGTGCAGTACGATCCTGTGTTTGTGAGGGGGACATCACGCCATCGGATCGCCTACGCGCAAATCGCGCGCGTGCAGGCGACCTTTGACGAGCGTCACGTGCGTAATCCCCACGCCGTGCCGATCTTCGCCTTCTGGGTGGCGGTGTGCATCGTACTGGTATCGACGATCGCTCCGGACTCGCGAGCGGATGCGCTGACCCTCTCCGCTCCGGGACCGGCGGGCGCTGCGCAGCAGTTCACCGTGTCCGGAGACTGGGCACACACGGTCAGCCGCGATTCGTACGGAGCGACCGAGAAACCCAAGCCGGCGGTGGCACCGTCTGCGGGTCGACCCGATCCCGGCACCGCGAAGGAGATCGCCTGGGGATTGCTCCAGGGCAGAGGATGGGGTGAGTCCGAGTACGACTGCCTCGTCGCGCTGTGGACGAAGGAATCGAACTGGAACGTCTACGCCGAGAACAGATCGAGCGGTGCCTACGGGATCCCTCAGGCGCTGCCCGGCTCCAAGATGGCCACAGCGGGCGACGACTGGCGCACTAATCCGCAGACGCAGATCGTGTGGGGACTCTCGTACATCGCGGGCCGCTACGGCACTCCCTGCGGCGCGTGGGACCACTTCCTCAGGAAGAACTGGTACTGAACCCCTGCGGGTATTCTTGATGGATGCCCCGCTCCAACCGCCCGCGACCATCGCGCGCCTCGCGCGCGCGTGGCGGCGCGAGCGCAAGCGAGGAGCACGACGAGCTCGACCTGTCGAAGGCGCTCTTCGGATACAAACGCCAAGAGTCGAAGCGTGACGGTCTCTGGAACGTTCAACCCGTTTCGGCGACGGGTGCCTTGAAGTCCTACGTGTGTCCCGGCTGCGGTCTTGACGTCGCACCCGGAACTGCGCATGTCGTCGCGTGGCGAGCCGACGGGCTCATGGGTGAGACGGATGACCTGTCGCAGCGTCGGCACTGGCATTCGCACTGCTGGAAGATCGCCTAGGGCAACCGGCCCCGAGCGGAGTGAGCCAAGGAGAGTCATGGAGATCAGAGCCGGCATTGAGCTGCCCGCGCGCCGTGAAGACATCGAGCTGCACACGGTGGACGGCCTGACGCTCGTCGGCGAGCTGGCGCTTCCCGAGTCGACGCAACCGGTGGCCACGATCGTCGCGCTGCACCCGCTCACCACGCACGGGGGCTTCATGGATTCGCACATCATCCGCAAGGCGGCAGCCCGGTTGCCTGCGCTCGCCGACATCGCGGTGCTGCGGTTCAACTTTCGCGGGGCAACATCGCCCCGAGGGCGCTCGGAGGGCGAGTTCGGCAACGGCGTGGATGAGCAGCACGACCTCGCCGCCGCGATGGCGTTCGTCGCCGAGCGAGGCCTTCCTGACCCGTGGCTCGTGGGTTGGTCGTTCGGCACCGAGGTGACGCTCAAGTACGGTTTGCGGCATCCGATCGTCGGCGGGATCCTGCTTTCTCCGCCACTCCACCGCACGACCGAGCCCGAGCTCGCCGCCTGGGCGGGCAGCGGTAGGCGACTCGTCGCGATCATCCCCGAGCTCGACGACTACCTTCGGCCCGCCGAAGCGGCGGAGCGATTCGCGATCGTTCCCGAGGTCGAGTTCGTCGCCGTCGAGGATGGCAAGCACCTGTGGGTGGGCGAGGCGCAGACCTATCGCGTGCTCAGCGAGATCACGGCACGCGTGAACCCGGCCGCGGTGCCGCTGCCCACCGAGTGGCCGTTGCCGACGTAAGGCTCGGCAACGACCGGCTAGAGCTCGTTCTGACGCGGGATCATCACCTGGTTGATGATGATGAGCACGCTCGCGGCGACGGGGATCGCGATGAGGGCGCCCAGGATGCCGAGCAGGGTTCCTCCGATGAGCGCGGCGATGACAACGACGAGGCCAGGCACCTTGACGTTGTGGCGCATGACGTTCGGGCCGATGACGTAGGCCTCGATCTGCATGTAGATGAGGTAGAAGATTCCCGCAGCGATCGCGGTCTCGACGCCGTTGAAGAGCAGGCACGCGAGCGTGATGAGCGTGCTGCCGGTGATCGTTCCCACCAGCGGCACGAGCGCGAACAGGAAAGCGAGAAAACGCGAAGAGCGCGGGTACTGCGCCTGGATGATCGTGAGGCAGGATGGCTCACAACGCCGTTGCAGAGAGCGACCGTGCCCTGCGCGATGACGTAGCGACCCACCGAGCCGGAGATCTGCTCCGAGATGTCGGCGAAGCGAGCGCGGCGGCTTGCGGGCACGAGCTGGTACATGCCCCGCTTGACGGTGTTGAGTGACGCGACGAAGTAGAGCGTGAGGATGAGCACGATGAAGACGCCGAAGAGTCCGCTGGCGATGCCGAGACCGACCTGGAGCACGCCCCCGCCGATCTGGGTGACATTGTTGCGCACCCAGTCGAGGGCGGTGGCAAGGATTTCCTGAAGGTCGATGTAGTCGGGAAGCCGGGACTGCACGTCGGCGATCCAGTCGAGTCCGCCAGGGCTGGTCAGCGTCGCGATGAGAGGAGTGAGGCTGTTGACGAGGTTCGTCATCTGCTCGACGATGACGGGGACGATCGCGAACATGATGCCCGTGAAGATGCCGAGCACCCCGACGACCACCGTGAGGATGGCCGCCCATCGCGGAAACCGGTGACGCTCCAGCCACGAGACGGCCGGGTCGAGCCCGAGGGCCAGGAACAGCGCGGCTCCGATGTAGGTCAGGATGGTCGCGAGAGACCCGATCGCCGACCCGATGGCGATGGCGAGCAGCACGCCGAGGCCACCGAAAAGGCCGAACCGAAAAGCGTTCTGAATCTTCACACGGCTCCCTTGACGCGGTTAAGAGTTCTCGAGATTTACCTTCTCAGCGGCACCCAGAACGCCACGCAGGCTCTCGAAGTAACCGGCGACCGCTTCGCGCTCAATCCTAATCTTGGAGAGTCGGTCTTCCGCATCCGACACGAGCTTGGTCGTGCGCTTCTCGGCATCCTTCAGCATCGCCTTGCTTCGTGTTTCGGCGTTGGCCAGGATCTCCGCCGCCGTCGCCCGCGCGTCTTCCTTGGCCGCTTTCGCAGCAGCCTTGGAACTCGCTTCGAGCTCGTCTGCCTCGCGCCGCTTCTCGGCCGCGCGGGTCGTTGCCTCGCTGAGCTGCGCCGCCGCCTCGTCGAGGTACTTCTGCGTCTGTGAGACGGCTTGCTGGTGCCGGTCGAGCAGCTCCTTCTCGGCCTCGTCGCGACGTGCCGCGAGCTCCACACCGAGGTCGGTGCGAGCCTGCCCCACCTCATCGGCGAGAGCCTTGCGAGCCGACTCGACTTCGGACTTCAAGTCCGCACGAACATTGGCCAGTTCGTGCGTGAGCTCGGCCCGGCGCTGCTCGATCTCCCGGGCAAGGTCGGAGCGGCGCTGCTCGATCTCACGGTCGAGATCGGCGCGCGCCGCGGTTGCCGCCGCCTCGGTGCTGGCTGTCGTCTCCGTGACGAGACGATCGAGTCGCGCGCGGGTCGCTTCGGACTCCACGGTGAGCTCGCCGTGCACTCGTTCCGTCTCGGCGGCGAGCTCGGCACGAACACGCGCTGTCTCAGCGGCGAGCTCCTCGCGGGTTGCGGAGACCTCGCGCTCGACATCCGTGCGCAGTTTCTCGGTCTCGCGCCCAAGGTCCGACCACTTCTTCTCGTACTCCGCGTCGAACTCGGTGCGCTGCTGCTCGGTGTCCCGGGCGAGCGCTGCGGCCTGAGAGCGCGTCTCCTCGGTCTCGCGCTCGACGACGACGCGCAATTCGGCGGCGGCACGCTCGGCCTCGGCGCGCAACGCCGCGGACTCACGCTTGGCTGTTGCACGAGCTTCGGCGGACTCCGTGGCAGCAGCCCCCCGGATCGCCGCGGTCTCGCGAAGCGCGTCGTTGTTCAGGGACTCGGCCTCATTGCGCGTGCGAACGAGCAGTTCCTCGGCCTCCTCGCGAGCGGCGGTGAGAATGGCCGTTGCCTGCTCGTTGGCTTGCGCGACGATCTTCTCGGCGTTCTCCATCGACTCGACGCGCAGCGAGTTCGCTTCGGCCTGCACAGCGTTGCGCAGCTTCTCGGCATCGATGTCGGCCTGGCTCACGAGCCGCGTCGATTGCTCCTCCGCGACGCGCAAGACGTTCTCGAGCTTCGTGCCCAGCCCGCTGTAGGTGGGGCGACCGGTCTCTTCGATCTCCGCCTGAAGGTCGGCGACCGTCGCACTGAGACGCTTGACTTCCTTCGTTGCCTCGGTCTTGTCCTGGTTGGCCTTGATGAGCTCGCGGCGAATGCTCTGGAGGGCGGAGTCGACCTCGTCGCGGTTGTACCCGCGCATCGCTGTCGAGAAGGCTTCGTCGTCCTGTGGCACAATCTCTCCCTGCACACTCAGTAGGGCAAACGTCGAGGAACCCGACCGTTGCACGGCCGACCGTTCCCGAGTTTAGCGTGCCGAAGGTGCGTGAATAACAGCGGAGAACGCCGCGGAACGTGCCGTTCAGTGGCCGTCGAGGCGGCTCACAGGGATGGTTACGATAATCTGGACTGTCTTTGACTGTTGTCACCGTGCGCTCGGCGCCCACCGCCGACCGCAACCGTGTCGCGCGACCACCGTCGCCCGCGAAGGGTGTCGACACAGATTCCACCGATGACAACGAGGAAGGAGTGGTCGTTGCGGTTCATTGTCGCGATCTTCAGCTTTCTTCTTGCGTTCACCATGATCGGTTTGGGCGTGGCCCAGCGAACGATCTGGGCCGAACCCGATCAGGTGCTCGCCGAGGCGACCGTGAGCGGGTCCGCTCCCATCACCTTCATCGACGGATCCGTGCTCAACACACTCGATGGCCGACAGAAGATCGAGGTATCGGGAACGGGTGATGTCTTCGCCGCCTACGGCCGCACTGCCGACGTTCTCGCCTGGATCGGTGACGCCTCCTACAACGCGGTCGAGTTCGACGGGGCAGAGCGCGCGATCTCGACGAGGCGGGTGTCGGGTGCCGAGGCGTTCGTTCCCGATCCTCGGGGAGCCGACGTATGGCTCGACGAGTACTCGAGGGCCGAAAGTCTCAGCTTCGTCATGAATGCGCCCGAGGATGTCTCGCTCGTGCTGCTGACGGATGGCATAAATCCTGCGCCGACGCAGTTCTCTATCTCGTGGCCCCTCGACAATCGCACGCCGTGGTCGGGCCCGCTCATCGTGGGAGGAGTGCTGCTCCTGCTCATGGGCATCGGCCTCTATGTGTGGGCGCTGACGCACCTCAATCGCTCTCGTGGGCCGCGCCGCAAGCCGCCCAAACCTCCGAAGCAGCCCAAACGGCCCAAGATCAAAGCACCTAAGGCACCCAACGCTATGAATCCGGTTCCCACCCCCACCAAGGGGCGACGCGCCGCGGGCAAGTCCGCGGCGGTCGTCGCGTCGCTCGTCGCCGCATCCATCGTTCTCACGGGTTGTGCCACCGGCGACGCCCTGTTCTCGACGAACTCGGCGCCGTCCGCCTCTCCTTCGAGCGAGTCCGGTACCGAGTCGCCGACGATCCCACCCGCGGTCACCGAGTCGCAGATGAAGCGCATCCTCTCGAAGATCTCGCTCGCGGTGAGCGAGGCGGATGCCGCAGGCTCCGCTGAGCTGGCGGCCAAGCGGTTCACGGGGCCGGCTCTCGAGATGCGCGTGGCCAACTATGCCGTTCGTGCGAAGGACAGCAGCGTGGCATCGCTGCCCGCGATCCCGAGCACCGAGATCAAGGTCTTGCTGCCGCAGCGCACCGAGAAGTGGCCGCGAACGGTGTTCACGATCGTGCAGGAGGTTCCTCTGCAGACGGTGACCCCGTCGCCGTCGGCAGCCCCTGCGGAGGACGGTGCCGTCGAGGAGTCGACCGAGCCGACGCCGCCGACGCCGGTCGCGGCGCCGCAGGCTCTCGTGCTGGTGCAGGAGACCCCGCGCGACAATTTCAAGATCGCGTACGCGGTCTCACTGAGCGCTGGGATCGTGCTTCCCGAGCTGTCAGCTCGAGACATCGGAACGGCCCGGCTGCAGCCGAGTGTTCGGGTGCTCAAGATGGCGCCCGAGCAGCTCGCTCTCGCCTATGGCGACATCGTGCTGAACGGGGCCGAGAGCCAGCATTGGAACGCCTTCGACACCGAGAACGACAAGCTGCTTCCGAGCATCGGCACCGCGGCGAAGGATGCCATCAAGAACGAGTTGCCCGCGGTCGCGACGATCAGCTTCGCCAACACACCGGGCGAGGCAGACCCCATCGCGATGTCGACGACGGATGCCGGTGCTCTCGTCGCGGTCTACCTCACCGAGACCGAGACGGTGACGCCCACCGAGCAGGGTGCCCAGATCAACACCAAGGGCATCATCAAGACGCTCTCGGGCGTGAGCAATTCGCACCGGGGCACGACGGTGACCTACGGGGATCAGTTGCTCTTCTATGTTCCGCCGGCCAACAGCGACGGCAAGATCGTTCTCATCGGGTTCTCGACCCATTTGCTCAGCGCAGGGGAGTTGTAGTTGGCACAGCAACCGACACCGCCCAGCCTCAGGGGAGCGGTGGATCTCTCCGCCCTCACGCGTCCGCGTCGCGAGCCGACGCCCGGGGCACCGGCACAGGGCAGCGTCCCGAAGGGCGGCGCTCCTTCGCTCGTGGTCGAGGGAACCGACGCGAACTTCTCCGGCATCCTCGAGCTGTCGTCGAAGGTGCCGGTGATCGTGGAGCTCTACGCGGGGACGCCATCGGCGTCGCTCGTCTCGCTCATCAACGAGCTCGGTGGGCGTTTCGTGCTCGCGACCGTGGATACAGCGGCGAACCCGCAACTGGTGGCGGCGTTTCAGGCGGTCGCCGCGCCCACCGTCGCGGCGGTCATCGCCGGGCGACCCGTCGCGCTCTACGAGGGCGAGATGCCCGTGGAGCAGGTGCAGGGCGTGCTCGACCAGGTCGCACAGTTGGCGGCACAGAACGGTGTCACGGGCTCGATCGATGTCGCGCAGGCCGCTGGGGGAGTGAGCGGCGATCAGCCAGCGGAGGCCGCCGAGGAGCCGTTGCCGCCGCTGCATCAGCAGGCGTTCGATGCGATCTCCGAGGGAGACTACGACGCGGCGATCACCGCGTATCGCACGGCTCTTGCGCAGAGCCCTCGTGACACGCTCGCGTCGGCCGGGCTCGCGCAGGTCTCTCTGCTCAAGCGGGTGCAGCACTTCGACGCAGGGGCGGTGCGAACGAAGGCGGCAGAACTCTCGACCGAGGTCGCCCCCCAGCTCGACGTCGCCGATCTCGACGTCGCCGGCGGCCACATCGACGACGCGTTCACGCGACTGCTGGAGCTCTACCCCTCCGCCGACGCCGCCGGGCGCGATTCCATTCGCGTGCGCCTGCTCGAGTACTTCGAGATCGTCGGAGCAGAGGACGAGCGCGTCGCCACAGCACGTCGTGCCCTGACGACCCTGTTGTACTAACTGACGAAAGCGTTCCGATTGTTCACCCCCGTTTTGGGTGGAGACACGCCCTATTGATCAGAGTTTTTCCCGCGTAAACTCACCAGTTGGATGGTCCGTGGGCGCTGCAACCCTAGGCAGCGAACAAGGTCGAATCCGAAGATCGGCAACCCTAGGCCGATCTTCAATGAATACCCGCGACCCGAATGCGGGCGATTTGGCGAGTGCGCTTGGCGCACTCTCCGTCTCGTGTGTGTATCGGGTCCAGACCTGTAGAGGACACACACCATGAACAAGCTCACCAAGGCCAGCATCGCTGGTGCCGCCGGTATCGCCCTCCTTCTTGGCGGCGCCGGCACTCTTGCGCTCTGGAACGACTCGGCCAGCATCACGGCCGGCGATATCACGTCCGGTACTTTGACCATCGACGGTTCCAGCGGCACGTGGGACAACGAGTGGGACCTGTGGGTTCCGGGTGACGTTGCCACGTACGACGGAACTCTGACGATCGGGGCGACCGGCGACAACCTTTCGGCGATCCTGTCGGTCGACGACTCGGGCCTCGTCGGTATTGGCAACACTGAGTTCGCGAGCGCGCTTGAGGTCACGTTCACCGTGAACGGCCTGCCCGTCGCCGGGGTGACGGACAACGGCAATGGCACGTACACGGTGACGGAGGCTGCCGATGCTGCAGTGCTCGACGTCACGGTGACGGTCACGTTCCCTGCGAACAGCGTCCAGAACCTGGAAGGTCAGGACCAGACGGTGAACCTCAACGCCGTCAGCTTCGTGCTGCAGCAGCAGTAAAGCAGTCATCTCCTAGTTCGAAACCACCCACTGGTCTGGCCCGAACAGCACCCGGGGAGGTGAATCATGCCCAGAAACCTTTCGGTTGGCGCCCCTCAGCGCCAGCCCGCCCACCGCGCGCCACGGCGCCGCGTGAGCCTGAGGGGCGTGTTCACCTCCCTGTGTGCTGTCACGGTGGGGATCTTCGCCGCTGTACTGAGCGCCGGGGGAACGTACGCGCTCTGGAATGACGACACGGCGATTGACGGGCCGGTTGTCACCTCCGGCGTGCTCGATGTCGAGTTGTCGGGTGTTCTCGAGTCGACGCACTGGTCGAAGCTGCTGCCGGGCGAGCGCCATGTTCAGTTCGTGGTGGTAACGAACACCGGCAACATCCCGATTGACCTGTCGGCGCTGTCGGCTCAGACCAGCGGTGATCCAGGCTCGTTCGAGCTGCGGCTCGAGTTGGTCGGCGAGGCCGATGCGTGCAGTTCGCCGATCCCGGGTGCTGACGCTCTCGGGTCGACGGTGGGTCTCGGCATCATGGCACCGGGCGAGGTGTCGCACCTGTGCGTGGACGTCACGCTGTCGGCCACCGCACTGCCGGGCGACGACGCCGACTTCTCCCTGACGCTCACGGCCGGTCAGGAACCCTGATGAGCCAGTCACGAACGAGCCTTCGCCCCCCGCTCCGCCGGGGGCTTCTTGCTGGTGCCGTCGTGTTCCTGAGCCTCATCGGTACGGGCACGGCCACCGCGCTGTGGTCGACTCAGGTGAGTCTCGACACGTTCACGGCAGATGCCGCGACGGTGGGAGTCTCGCAGTCCGTGGGCGGTGGCCTCGACCACGCCTACACCGCGAGCACCCTCGCGGCGGCGCAGGCCGTGGTCGTGACCAACACGGGCAATCGCGAGGCGGCGTACTCGGTGGCGGTGAGCGCGACATCCGCCTCCGATCTTCGTCAGCACGTCACCGCCCGGCTCGCCGTCGTCGCCAACGCCGCCGCGTGCACTCCGAGCACCACGCTCGTGTCTCCCGTGACGGGAACGCTGAACTCGGCCGTCACACTCTCGAGCGCGCCCGCAGCCTTGGCCGCCGGCTCGAGCGTGACCGTGTGCGTGCAGACCGTCATGGCGACGGTGGCAACTCACGGCGGCAAGGCCCTCACGGGCTCGATCGTGAGTTCGACGGTCGCGTCCGTGCAGTCGGGCTGGAACGACACGACCTCTGCGGCAACATTCCAGCAGAATGTATCGGCTCCGTCACCGTTCAGCGAAACCGGGGCGCGGTACAGCATCTCCAACCGCGACCTGTGCGTCGGTCGTCAGTGGAACGACGCAATTCTGGTCTACAACTTCAGCTGTGGTCATGCTCAGCTGACGGAATGGCTGATTCACCCACTGGCGGGAGGTCTCTATCGGATAGAACTCGCCTGGAACCTGCCCAATCAGCCTGACCAGTTCTGGGCCAGCACGTCGTCGAACGGCGACGTCGTGCACGCCGTCGACAACCCCGGCCCCGCGCAATCCTGGGAAATCTCGCAGCGGCCTGACGGCACCTACCGCATCAAGAGCCCGCAGTACAACGCCTGCGCGGCCGTTTCCAACGCCTGGCATAGCCAGGCCAGTTCGTGGAAGATCCAGCTCACCGCGTGCAACGACGCCGACGTCAAGCAGGGTTTCGCCATCGCCATCGTCGCTGACCCGACGCCGCCGATAGAAATCCTGCAGTGCACGGGAAACGGAACGAACTACATCGACTTCAGCTGGACCCCCTTGGCGGGATACCAGCATGTGACGGTGTACAAGGTCTACGTCAACGACATCTTCGCAATGGATCACCTGAACGGTCACTGGACTCATGCGCAGTTCTACACGGGTTCCGGGCACCTCAACCCCGCGGTCTATGGCACGGGCTTGCTTCCGATCCGTGTTGAGCAATCCGTTCACGGCGGAATCTGGACCGAAGCCGCTAACGGATTCGTTCGAATCACCCCGGCGGGCAGCGGATACAACCTTGGTTGCTCATGAGGAAAGTACCTGGAATCTCCGCGCTCGTTCTCGGATTGATGCTGGCCGTTCCCGGGGCGACTCCCGCCTTCGCCGCGGGCGAGATCGCCGTGAGCTCTGACGGCACGACGTGGGGTTCGGACCTCAGCGCGCCGCTCTTCGACAGTGTGGCGCTCGTGCCCCGGTCGAGCGCGAGCGCCGAATTCTCCGTACGCAACACGGGAGACGAGCCGGGCCTCTTGCGCATCGTGCTGCAGGACGTCACGTCGACGAACCCCGTGTTCGCCGATGCCCTGAGCATCGCCCTCGCGGTCGATGGCGTGGCTGGGCCCGCGGCGGCTGTGAGCACGGCCACCCCGTGTCGAGTTCTCTTCGAAGGAGCACTGGGCGAAGGCGAGTCGGTGCCCGTGGTTACGACGCTCGCGCTCGCCGACCTGAGCGGTACGCAGGCGCAGGGCGCGACGGCGCAGTTTCGGCTGGGTATCGAGCTCAGCGGCACCGGACTCGGCCAAGTCCCACCGACCGACTGCGGCTCCCCTGACACGATGATCGAGCTCACTCCGTTCGACAACCGCATCGCGACCATCGTGGGTCTCGGCGTCATTCCCAATACGTGGCAGCTCTACGAGGAGTACCTTCTCGTGATCCTGCTCACCGCTCTCGCACTCGGCGCTGGGATGCACTGGGTCGCGGCAGGCTGGTTGCGACGACGCGACGAGCGCGAACTGGCAGAGCAGCAGTATCAGGAGGATCTTGCATGAGCGGCCGCCGCACCCGCATCAGAGAGCACGGTGTGCTGTACTACCTCGGCGTCGGACTCAGCATCGGCCTGCTCGGTCTCGTCGCCCTGCTGGGTGCGCTTGCGATCGTCGTGCCCGCGGTCACCGGTTCCACGCCGATGACCGTGCTGACGAGCTCCATGGAGCCGACCTATCCGCCCGGTACTCTCGTCATCGTCAAGCCGATCGACGAGGCCGACATTCGCATCGGTGACGCCATCACCTACCAGATCGCGTCGGGAAAGCCCGAGGTCGTCACGCACCGCGTGGTCTCGGTCATCAGCAGCAGCGACGGCGACCGCCGGTTCCTGACCAAGGGCGATAACAACGCGAGCCCGGATGCTGCCGCCGTTCAGCCGGTTCAGATCCGAGGCAAGGTGTGGTACGCGATTCCGTGGATCGGGTACGTCAACAATTTCGTCAGCGCGGAGGTTCGCGCCTGGGCCATCCCCGTTTTCGCGACGGGACTGTTCTTGTACGCCGGATACCAGCTCACGCACTGGCTGGTGTCTCGCCGGCGCCGAGACGACACCTGACTGCGCACCCACACGCGATACAGTCGAGACCATGGCTGAAGCACCCCGAGAGCGCCCCGAGCACTCCGTCGTGCTGGCTCGATTCGACGGCCATGTCTGCGCACGCCCCAAGCCCGTTTTCGAGGCGATCACACGCATCCTCGACCCCGGTCCGGATGCGCGCAGCGACTTTCTCGCAGACGCAAGCCGAAGCCTCGTGGTCGCCCAGGGCGGTTGGTGGTACCGCGCGGAGTATCGCGTGGTGCCTGACGAGAGGGGCTCGCTCGTCGAGCACTATCTCGTCAACACGAGTGGTCGGGAGAAGCGCTTCGGCAAGCCTGTCGGACGCGGGCAGTTGGAGAAGGCGCCCGCCGAGTTCGACATGCTGCTGCGCCGACTGCGCGAAGAGCTCGAGTAGGGGCCGCGTCCGGGCTCCCCCCCGACGGATTGGCCCTCGGCGGTCTAGCCCCCCGCAGTCTGGCCGGTGCTGCAGGTGCTCTGCGCGGCGCTCTGGCCCGTGATCTGGTGGGGAAGGGCCACCGCCTCGACGGGCGGAGCCGAGCTCTCCACCGGATCGGCGCTCGGCGAACCGGAAGGCTCAGGAGACGCGGAAGGACTCGGCGTCGGCACGGGCTGGTTCTCGTCGAGAACGGCGCCGGCACCGGTGCCGGCGACCATCACGGGAAGGTCGGCCTTGATCGCATCGATGAGCACATTGCCGATCGACCTGTTGGCAACGAGTCCACCGCCGCCGAATGTGGTCGGGTACTGCGCGAAGACGATGTTCTCGAGCGGAATGTCCTTGACGGTGAGGCCGATCGCCATGAGCGTGTTGATGTTGCGCAGGCTGTTCGAGAGCTGCATGTTGTCGGCCGCTGCGAGAGCGAGCTGGTACACCGCGAGGGGGTTGCCGAGCACCTCGTCGCTTTTGACCTTGCGCACGAGCGATGACAGGAACACGTACTGGTTGTTGATGCGCGCGACATCGGTTCCTCCGGTCACGCCGTAGCGGCTGCGGAGAAACAGCTGGGCTTCCCAGCCCTCCAGCGTGTGCGTGCCCGCGTCGAGGTAGAGCCCGATCTGACGATCGCGGATAGCCTTGGCAACGCAGACCTCGACACCGCCGACGGCGTTCGACATCTGGATGACACCGCCCATCTCGACCTTCGCCGCGAATTCGATGCTGATACCGGTGAACGCCTCGACGGTGGCAACCACGCACGCGAGGCCGCCCCGGATGAGCGTCGTGTTGATCTTCGCGGAGGAGATGGCCCGGTACGTTCCGCCGTTCTCGTTGGGGCACGCTGGAACAGGCACGAACATGTCGCGCGGAAAGCTCACCACCGTGGCGCTGGAGTGGTCCTGTGCGACATGAACGAGGATGTTGACGTCGTTCAGCATGGCACCGTCTCTATTGCCGAACTGCGCGTCACCCTCGCCGCTGTCACTGCCCACGATGAGCAGGTTGATTCCGCCCTCGTAGGCCCCGATGTTCGGCGGCGGACCCTCGGTTTCGCCGATGAGGGTCACGCCGGGTTTGATCGCGTTCGCCACGTTCCAGACGGCGACACCGGCGACGATCGTCGCGCTGACGAGCACGATCGCGAGCGATGCGCCTGCCAGTGCGAGCACCGTCGTCCACGCTCGACTCCGACGGAGCTTGCCGTGGCGCGCTATCGGCCGGAGCGCTGCGGGCCGTGCTCGCTCGCGCCGGGTGCTCTCACTGGTCACCCGAGAATGCTAACGGGTGGGCACCTGGGAGTGCGCCCGGTGCGCGTGATCGAGCGAACTCCCAGGAAGCGCCGCGAGTTGCCGTGAGACCGGGGGATGCCGGGTCGGCCCGCAAGGCCCGACCCGCATCCGAGCGCCGTGAGCGGTCTACGCGCGCGGTGTCGCGTGACGCAGGATGAAGAACCCGGCGACACCCGCAGCCGCAGTGACGATGAGCGACCACAGTGCGACGCCGACGGCACCGTTTGCCACGAGCCACTCGCCCACGACACCCCAGTTGTCGGTGAATGTCGCGAGCGCGATGAGTCCGATGACGAGGAACCCGAGCGCGGTGAAGAAGCCCACGACACCCCAGGCGCGCCAGCGCACGTACATCGCAGCGACGGCCGCACCCACGAAGAAGAACAGCAGGAGCGCCAGCAGGTACACGTAGAACGTCGGGGCCAGCTCGACTATGCCCAGCATCCCGAGGCCGAACATGTAGCCGTTCAGCCCCCAACCGCCCGTTGCTGCTTCAAGCCAGGCAAGGCCAGACATGAGCACGGCATAGAAGAGTGAGAGACCGAGAAAGGTCAGCGCGCTGCCGAGGTAGAAGTCGCGCCTCGTGACGCTGTAGCCCTGTGCGAACGGGAACGTGAGGTTGATGGCCTGTACCGCGACGACAAGCATGTAGATCACGAGGAACGAGTTCGCTCCGCCCATGATGACGGGACCCTCGCCGTCGGGTGAACCGCCGGCACGCTCGATCAACACGCTGACGATCCACCAGATGAGCATGCTGGACACCCAGATGACCGACATGATGAAGAGTGGCAGCCACAGCACGGCGCCTCGGTTGACGAGGTGGAGCTTGGCGACGTTGGCGATGCGCTGAACCGCGCTGATCGTGTGCTGGTCGCTGGACGGGGTCTCGTGCGCGACCGGGGAGTGTGTGATTGTCGTGCTCATGCGCTCTGCTCGAATTCCTTTTCAGAGGTGTTGGTCAACCTGACGATGAGTTGTTGGAGGGAGACGGGGGAGAGCTCGAGGCCCGCCTTCGCCGCCGCCGCGCGATCCGTCGGGCTCAGCGCATCGACGGTGACGGAGGCGAGACCGCCCACGTTCTCGCGGTGAAGCACGCGACGCCCGGTGGCGAACGCGTCGACGGCGGTCTTCGTTCCGGCCACGGTCGCGGCGGTGCCCCGCAGCGACTCGGCTGATTCGTCGACGATGATGCGACCGTCGTCGATCACGATGACGTGCTCGAGCAGGTTGCTCACTTCATCGATGAGGTGCGTGGAGAGCACTACCGTGCGAGGGTGCTGACTGTAGTCCTCGAGCAGGCGGTCGTAGAACAGCTGGCGAGCAACCGCATCGAGCCCGAGGTAGGGCTCGTCGAAGAAGGTGAGCGGCGCGCGCGAGGCGAGACCGACGATGACGCCCACGGCCGAGAGCTGACCGCGCGAGAGCTTCTTGATGCGACGGTCGGTCGGCAGGCGGAAGTCGCTGACGAGGGAGTTCGCGAAATCGGCATCCCAGTTGCGGAAGAACCAGGGCGCGCTCTTCAGCACGTGCTTGACCTTGAAGTCGTCGGGGTACTTCTGGCTTTCTTTGATGAACGAGATGTGTTGCAGCACGCTGGCGTTCTCGACGGGGCTTTCGCCGAAGATCTTGATCGTGCCGCTCGTTGCGAAGTCCTGCGCCGTGAGCAGCTGCATGAGCGTGGTCTTTCCCGCGCCGTTGCGACCGAGTAGGCCGTAGATGCCGCCCTCGGTGACGGTGAAGCTGACGTTGTCGACGGCGCGAATGTCACCGAAGTGCCGGGAGAGGTTCGAGACCTCGATGGCGGCGTTCATGAGGTGGGTTCCTTTCGAATCATGGAGATGAGCTGTTCGCGGTCGATGCCGAGCTTTGCGGCCTCGCCGAGTAGCGGCTCGATGTAGTCGGTGTGAAACTGCTCGCGGCGAGTGCCCACGATGACCGTGCGCGCGCCGGCGGAGACGAACATTCCGATTCCCCTCTTCTTGTAGAGGATTCCCGCGTCGACGAGCACGTTCACGCCTTTTCCGGCGGTGGCCGGGTTGATGCGGTGGAACGCGGCGTACTCGTTGGTCGAGGGAACCTGCGACTCTTCGGGAAGCGCTCCGCTGATGATGTCGTTCTCGATCTGTTCAGCGAGCTGGAGGAAGATGGGGCGCGACTCGTCCACGTGCACCTCCTCTCCTATCGGGTCTGCTCGATGGGTGTGCGCACAGCGTCATCAGGCTTCATTGGTTAGTTACATGACTAACTAACCAGCTAACGCCGCTCGTGTCAAGTCGATGCGCTCTAGGCTCGAGGAGTGACGCGATTGCACGACCTCAGCGCCCGGGCCCAGCGCGATGCCCTTGCCAGCGGCGAGCTCACTCCCACCGAGCTCGCCCGGCACTACCTCGACCGCATCGAGCGGCTGGGCGAGTCGCTCGGCGCGTTCATCACGGTGACCCCGGATGCCGCGCTCGAACGCGCCGCGCAGCTCGAGGGCGTGAGGCGAGACCCTCGGCTGGCGCCGCAACCGCTGTGGGGTCTGCCACTCGCCGACAAGGATCTCGTGCAGCGCGCGGGCGTGCGCACGACCTTCGGATCACGACTGTTCGCCGACTTCGTGCCCGAGGTCTCCGACGCCCTCGCGCTCGCCCTCGATGATGCCGGGGGAGTGAGCCTCGGCAAGACGAACACCCCCGAGTTCGGCATGCCCTCCTACACGGAGAATCGTGTTGCCGCGCCCGCGCGCAATCCGTGGAGTCTCGCGCTCGGCCCCGGCGGCTCCAGCGGCGGAGCAGCCGTCGCCGTCGCAGCGGGACTCCTGCCCGTTGCACCCGGCTCCGACGGCGGGGGATCCATTCGCATCCCGGCAGCCGCAACAGGACTCGTCGGCATCAAACCGTCACGGGGTCTCGTGCCCTCGGGCACCGCCCTCGACGGGCTCGGCGGACTGGCCGTGCCCGGCCCGCTCGCACGCACCGTGGCCGACGCCGCGATGCTGCTCGACGCGATGCTGCTCGAGGGACCCCGCACCGGCCCCTACCCGTTCACGGTGCGCGCGCCGCGCGAGTGGAACTCGACCCTGGAGGTCGCCGCCGTGGCGGCCAGTCCCGGGCCCCTCGACCTCGCCGTCGTCACCACCTCGCCGTGGAGCGCGACTGTCGACATCGAGCTCGACGACGAAGCGACCGCCGCCTTGGAGCTCGCGGTGCGAGAGCTTCAGGGCCGTGGTCACCGCATCCATCGGCTGTCACCGGCGTGGCCGACAACGTACTCGGAGCACTTCACGACGGTCTGGCAGTCGGGGGCGAGCACCATTCCGGCGGAGGGCGAGCAGCTCGACCTGCTCGAGCCGCTCACGCGGTGGCTCATCGAGAAGGGGCGAACGATCACGGCGCGGGATCTCGCCACGGCACTGCGTGGTTTCGCCGACTTCGAACGGTCACTCATCGCCCAGTTCGCACCGTACGACGCCGTGCTCACCCCCGCGCTCGCCCTGTCGCCTCGTGAGCTGGGGTGGTACTCGAGCGATCCGGTGCGCAACTTCGAACAGCAGGTGCAGTTCACGCCCTTCACCTCGTTCGTCAACGTGTCGGGGCTGCCCGCGATGACGCTGCCGGTCACCGAGTCGAGCGACGGCCTTCCGGTGGCTGTGCAGTTGATCGGGCGTGCGGGCGGGGAGCACGCGCTCGTGTCGCTTGGCGCGCAGTTGGAGAGCGTCTGTGGGTGGGGTGACCGGCACCCGCCCGTCTGGTTCGACTGAGCCACGATGCGGTCTTTCCGTCGCGATTCGAGAGTGCGAACCACCGCATCGCGACGGAAAGACCGCATCGCGTGATCGGGTTCCGGTCGGCGTGCCCTAGTTCGGGTCGCGCTGCGGCCGGCGGCGAACGTAGCCGCCCCGCTCGAGACCCGCCTCGATCTCGAAGCGGTTCTTCGTGCCATCCTGGCCCGCCGCGATGTAGAGCGGGATGAGCGCAAGCCCGTACTTTCTCCACTGCGCGCGGTGCACCGCCTCGTGCTCGAGAACCTCTGGCGCGAGGGCGTCGTGCGTGAGGTATACCGCGCCGATAGTCGTGCCACCCCTTCCGAATGCCCACCGGGGCAGTTTCCGTGCGACCCAGAGCGCCTCGGGGTGACGGATGCGGTGGCGACGGATGCGGCCAAGGCCCAGCGCGCCTCCCCATACGAAGCCGCAACCGGTCGCGAGCCAGTAGCCGGGTCGGGCGATGATCGGGTGCAGGATCGCGCGGCGCAACCAGTCAACGCGCGCCACGGCGCGGGTGAGCCTGCCGGCCGTGCGTTCGACACGGCGGCCGAGGCGCACGCGAATCGGTTCGCGCTGGGGCGAGCTCGGTGCTGGCGAAGGCTGGTCGGCCACGAGTCAAGTATCGCGGGTGGCAACGGCTCGGGTCGATGCAGGGGAGCCCAGGAAACCCATACAGTGTCTCCATGGCTCCGACCCCGGAACGCATCGCAATGGTCTCGATGCACACGAACCCCACCGCGCGAGCGGGCACCGGGGATGCCGGCGGAATGAACGTGTCGATCCTCGCCACGGCGCGTGAGCTCGCCGCGCGCGGCATCGAGGTCGAACTGCTCACCCGCGCGGTGGGGGATCCCTCATCCCGGGAGCTC
>JAHBSW010000027.1 GCA_019638935.1 Cryobacterium sp. | reverse complement strand
GCGAGCCCGCTCAGCACGCCCAGCAGTTGCGGAATCGGCATGTCCGCGAGCGAGACACCGCCCAGCGCCGCCCGCAGAGGAACGTCGAGCGCCCGGAGGTCGTGCATGACGCTCTGATGCATCACCTGCACGTCCGCGATGCCCACCGGCACCTGCGGGGTCACGCCCTCGGGTGAGAAGCGCTGCCACAGCATCCGCTGCTCTTGAATGTGACGAAGCGCACCGTTGATGTCGGCGACGTGCCCACCCGGGCGCTGATACTCCTTGGCAAGCTGCTTGAGGCGTCGACGCTGCGCTCCCGAGAGGTGCGCCGACTCCTTGCGTGGTGCGGTAGCGGCGATGATGTCGGCGAGCGAACGATCGAAGACAACGGGCTGGAACTTGTCGAGGGTGTCACGGATGTCGACGAGCAGGCGCAGGTAGACGCCGAGCTCCGAGATGGTCGTGAACGGCCGCATGCGGGTGGTGCCGATGAGCTCGTTGCCGCGCTGCAGCAGGTTGGGCAGCTCGGTGAGGTGCAGTTTCACGGCGACGGAGTGCGCGCGAACGGCATCGTCGCCGGAGGCGAAGGACGCCCCGTACCAGGGCGAGTCGCCCGGTCCATAGCGGAACTCGCCGAGGGAGGCGGCCTTGGCCATCGTCTCGGCGACCTCGGCCCGCCCCGGCTGCAGCCGCACGACTGTCGCGCGGGAAAGCCGCGCCGTCGTCGCGGGCGGGTTCGGCAGGAGGGCAAGACGCGAAAGCTCGGTGAGGCAGTCGAGCACACAGACACCGAGCTCGACATCCTGTCGCCCGAGTGCGCCACGGTAGTCGAGCAGCACCTTGCGCAGGCGAACGAGGGCGTCGTCGACGTCGCCCAGTTGCGGTTGCACCGCCTTCTCGTTGCGGGTGATCGCCCGCAGCAGGTCGCGACGCAGGGTCGCGGGCGAGACTCCGATGCCAGGCAGACCGATGTCGGTGAAGCGCTGGGCGATTCCGCGCAGCGTTGCGCGGCGCGAACTCACGACGAGCACGCGCTTGCTCTGCTCGACGAGGCTACCGATCGCGTTGACGATCGTCTGAGTGCCGCCCGTTCCCGGCAGCGTCTTGACCACGACCGAGTTGCCTGCGGCGATCTGGGCGATCACAAGCTCCTGCTCCGCGTCGGCATCGAGCAGCAGGTGGTCGGTGTCGGGGTTGCGCAGGTCAGGGTGCTGCGGTTGCACCGGGGAATGCGATTCCTCCACAGACCACTTCGCGCTGGGGTTGCCGGCGAGCGCATCGAGCACCGGATGCCCGAGCTCGAGGGCGTCGTCGAGCATCCGGGGCGCGACCTCGGCGAATGACGAGACGACGAGACGCGGCTGAACGTTGAACCAGTCGAGGTGCGAGGTGAGCCCGCGCAGCCGGTCGATGACCGGGTTCGGTGAGAACGTGCCGTCGTTCTCGCTGAGCTGCACGAAGCTGTGCGCGTCGAGACCGATCTGGAACTGCTCGTCGAGCGCCCGCACGAGAGCGGGATTGAGGAATGCGCTGCCCCTGAGCTTGAGCTCGAAGTCGTCACCGGCACGGCGGATGGCGAGGGGTCGCAACAGGATCGGCGAACGGTACTCGACGTCGTCGTGCCGCCACTCGGCGATGCCGACGCCGAGGTGGATGGCGTCGATGCCGCGAACGGTGGCGAGTTCAAGCCCCTTGTCGGCGAGCACGTCGGCGGCAGCGCGTGCCGCCCGCAGCGCCACGTCGTCGCGAATGAGACTCGAGAGCGGGGTCACCGAGCCGGCGACGAATCGGGCGAGACCGCCGGGGTGCGTGGTGCCGAACTCGACGTGCGTGAGGGGGTCGTCGGCGAAGTGGAGCAGGGGGTTTCGCCCGCCGAGGGCGGCGATCTCGTCACGCCAGCGCGCCCAAGCCGGCTCAGCCACGTTCACCGCCGTGTAACGAGGATCGCCCACGCTGAGAGAGTGCGGGGAGGTGACCTGACGCTGCGCGTGAGTGGGGTCGTCGAAGATCTCTGGTTCGTCCAGAAAGTCGTCTGCTCGGTCCGCACGCCACACGATGCAACCTTAAGCGTGCAATCGCACGATTCCCGGGAGGTTCCGGGAGTTTCGGGCAACCGCTCGGTCGGCCATCGCGCCTAGGATTGCCCCATGGTGGCGGAGTACGCAAGCGCGGCGCTGACGACGATCATCACTCTCGTCGTCGTCATCGTCGGTGCGCTGATCGCCGGGTTCTGGCTGCTCTCTCGCCGCAAGCTGAGGTTCGGCCCCGCCGAGCGCATCGACAAGACGCAGCAGGAGGCCAACATTCTGCTGGTCCGCGCCGACGATGCCGTCAACGCGGCCGCGGACGAGGTCGCGTTCGCCATCGCCCAGTTCGGCGAGAAGAAGGCCGCACCCTTCGTCGTGGCGCTCTCGACGGCTCAGCAGCAGCTGCGTGAGGCCTTCGAGCTTCAGCAGAGACTCGACGACGCCTTTCCCGACACACTCACTCAGCGCCGCGACTGGAGCAACCGCATCGCCATGCTGTGCCGCTCCGCCCAGTCGGCGCTCGAGCAGCAGACCGCGGAGTTTCGGGGGCTGCGCAGCCTCGAGAGCAGCGCCCCCGAAACCCACAAGGCTCTGCTGGAGAGACGTGACGGGTTGGCGACGGCTCGGGATGCTGCATCCGGCACCCTCGACGACCTCGCCGAGCGCTACTCGCCCCGGGCGCTCGCGAGCGTCGCCGACAACCTGCGGCGAGCCGACGATGCCCTGGAGCTCGCGGGCGAACTGCTCACCGAGACTGCGCGCTCGATGGCGGCGGGCAGCAGTGTCGGCGACCAGCTGCTTCGCGTCACCGAGCATCTCGCCGCCGCCGAGCACCTCATCGACGCCGTCGACACGCTGAAAACCGAGCTCGCCAAGGCCGAGAAGGCGGCGGCCGATCTGCGGGCGGCGACGAAGGAGAATCTCGCCGAGGCGCGGGCGCTTCGCGATTCGCCCCCGGATGCCGCGTCGAGCCGTGCGGTTGCGGCCGCCATGCACGAGGTCGAGGAAGCGCTCAGCGGAGAGGCCCTCACGCCGAAGGCGGTGCTCGTCGACCCGCTCGTCGAGCTTGAACGCCTGCGCCAGGCGAACGCCGCGCTCGACGCGAGCATGGCGGGCGCTCGAAACCAGCAGCGCCGACTCGATGGAGCGCGCACGGCCCTCACGGGCGCTCTCGTGCAGGCGCGCAGTCAGCTGGCCGCGACGGGCGACTACATCGCCGGCCGGCGCGGAGGTGTGGGCGCCGCCGCTCGCACCCGCATCGCCGAGGCGCAGCGCCTGCTCATGCTCGCCGAGGCGGAGTCCGACCCCGTCGCCGCCCTCGATCTGGCCCGCAGCTCGGCGACGCATTCGCGAGATGCCGACGCACTCGCGCGCTACGACCTCCTGCGGGCGTAGCGCGCTCCGGCACGAAGCGACGGCCATTTCTGGCCGTCCCGGCCGTCGGGTGTAGCTCGCCCGTATTCGCAATCGTCGACGCACACAACATGCGCGCCGCCTGCGCAGTGGCTGGCAATCACGTGCACGATCTCCGATAGCGCAAGCACGCGCACAAGACTGGGTGCACCAAGGCGACGAGGAGTGATTCACATGGCGACGGCATCCGACATCATCAGCGACTGGCCCAGCGAGTCCCGCGAGGCGGCGCAGCTCGTCATCGACGCCTTCGGTGAGCCGCACGAGGCCACCGCTTCACAGCTGACCTGGTTCGACGTCGACGACAGCAAGCGCGTCACCGCGAAGCGGGAGTTCTCCCCGCACGAGTTTCCCGCCCCGCACACCGACTCCGTGACATCGACCGTCTCGTACGCGGTTCCGCCCGAGCTCGCGAGCGACATCATCTCGTTCGACGGGAGCGTCACGATCGATCGCACCGCGGGCGAGCTTTCGGCGACATGCCACGACGTCGAGGCGAACCACCTCGCGCTCAACCTCGTCGACGACATCGTGCGCGGCGCCTACTCCTCGAAAGAGGCGCGGGACTACTACGGCAAGGAGTTCCTCGATTACCGCCGAGGTCTTCCGACGCCCTACATGGAGAAGCTCCGCCTCATCACCGACGCGGATGCCGCCGACCCCGACGAGCGCACGCTCAGCGAGTCCGCCATCGAGGCGGCGAGGGCTGAGGGCGAGCGTGCGAAGCGATCCGCTTAGGCCAGGCGGCGAACCGCGAACCCGCCGGACTAGGCTCGTGCGAACTCGGCGCTGATGTACTCGGCGAGATCGGCACGCTCGTCGAGCGAGAGGAAGCTCGCATCGGCGGCGTTGAGCTGGAACACCTCGAGGTCGCCGAGCGAGTAGCCGAAGGTGTCGCAGAGCAGACTCAGTTCGCGACTCAGGGTGGTGCCGCTCATGAGGCGGTTGTCGGGGTTGACCGTCACTCGAAAGCCCAGCTGGTAGAAGACGTCGAAGGGGTGATCGCCGAGCTGGTCGCCCCACTGTGCGATCGCCCCGGTCTGCAGGTTCGACGAGGGACTCGTCTCGAGTGCGATCTCGCGGTCGCGCACCCACTGCGCGAGCTCGCCGAGTTCGACGAAGCGGTTGTCGCCGTCGCCGTCATCGAGTGAGAGGTCCTCCGCCAGTCGAACACCGTGCCCGAGGCGCAGCGCACGACCGTCGATGAGCGCGCTGCGGATGCTGTCGAGGCCCGCCGCTTCGCCGGCGTGCACCGTCGCCGGAAAGCAGTGCTCGGCGAGGTAGTCGAACGCAGCGCGGATGCGGCTCGGTGGAAAACCGTCTTCGGGGCCTGCGATGTCGAAGCCCACGACGCCGTTGTGGCGGTGACGCACGGCGAGTTCGGCGATCTCGAGAGCGCGGTCGGTGTGGCGCATGGCGCTCACGAGCTGCCCGACCTGGATGCGTCCGCCCGCGTCGGTGACATCGTCGATGCCGGCGTCGATGCCGTCTTGAACGGCCTCGACCGCCTCGTCGAGTGAGAGGCCCCGGGTGAGGTGCTGCTCGGGTGCCCAGCGGATCTCGCCGTAGACCACTCCGTCGGCGTGCAGGTCCTGAACGAACTCCCGGGCCACGCGCTCGAGTCCCCCGCGGGTCTGCATGACGCCCGTGGTCACGTCGAAGGTCTTGAGATACTCGACGAGCGATCCCGAGTTGGAGCTCTCGGCGAACCAGTCACCCAGCGCGTTCGCACTCGTCGCCGGCAGATCGAGCGCGATCTCGTCGGCGAGCTCGATGATCGTCTGAGGGCGCAGGCCACCGTCGAGGTGGTCGTGCAGAGACACTTTCGGCAGAGCTGTGATGCTCGCGCCGCCGCCGGGAATGAGGTAGTCGTGCTGCGCCGTGTTCATGCGTCGAATCTACCGCGCGGCACCCGAGGAGGTTTGCAGCCGCGAGGAGATGTCCTCACCCGCCTGCCGGAGTCTGTGCAGCACCGAGTCGACGTCGCGCTCACTGAAGGTCGTGGCCACGTACGGCACGGTGAGTGCGGCGACAATGCCGCCCTCCGCCGACAGGATGGGCACGACGAGGTCGGTGATCCCGGGTTGCACCGCGTCGTCCTGACGCAGGAAGCCATCGAAGCCGTCGCGGTCCGCGGAACCCTGCGCGAGCATCCGCCCCGCTGGTGTGGACAGCGGGAACTCGGCCCCGACACGCACCCGAAAGCCGAAGTCGGCGGGACTCTCGACCTGTGCGATGACGCGGACCCGTTCGGAATCGAGCACGCTCAGGTTGCACGACTGCGAGACCTCCTCGGCGAGCTCGCGCATCGGGGCGAGCGCGACGACGATGAGCCCACGGAGTGGCGGATGCCGATGCGCGAGATCGAGCATTCGCGTCGACAGCACATACAGCCCCGACTGACGATCGCGCACGATCCAGCCACGTCGCTCCAGGCGCTGCAGCACGCGAAAGATCTGGCTGGGCGTGCGCGAGACCCCGTCGGCGATCTCGCTCTGGGTGAGCCCGCCGCTCTGCTCGGCGAGCAGTTCGAGCACGTCGAGGGCCTTGTCGAGCGCCGGTACCGCGTAGTCGGGGCCGGACGCGGCCATCAGCGATTCGCCCCCATGGCCGCGAGCATGCGCGTGGCGATGAGCCGGTTGATGTCGTCGGGAACCGGCTGCGCGCCGTGCGGCAGCTCGCTCGCCCCCGTTGCGACGCGCTCGAGCGAGAGCGATTGGAGCAGAAACCCGAGGTCCATCGACTCGAGCGAGTTGCCCTTCGGCTCGCGACCGGCAAGGTTCATCATTCGCCCGTCGGCGAGCAGGATCACGTGGCGGCCATCGGCGAACTCGATCCGGTCGATCGCGTCATCGAGAGCGTGCACGTTCGACGCGGCAGCCCTGAGACCGGCCACGTCGATCTCCCACGGAAAGTGGCCGCAGTTCGCGAGCACCGCTCCGTCTCGCAGCAGCCCGAAGTGCTGCGCCGTGATGACGTCGGGCTGACCGGTGGCGGTGATGAAGACCTCGCCCCAGTCGGCGAGGCCCTCGAGGCGGTCGACGCGGTAGCCGTCGAGAGCGGCCTCGAAGGCCTTGAGTTCATCGACCTCGACCACGGCGACCTTGCCGCCGAGCGCGCGAAGGTACTGGGCCACACCGCGGCCGCACCAGCCGTAGCCCGCGACGACGAAGCGTCGACCGGGCACCATGAGGTTCGTGATGCGCATGAAGCTCTCGACGACCGACTGCCCCACCGCGTGTCGATTCTCGCCGATCGCCTTGAGCAGGCTGTCGTTGATGACGATCATGGGGAACGTCACACGACCCCCGAGCTCACCCCGCAGGCGAAGACCACCGGATGTCGTCTCCTCGGTTCCCCCGATGACGCTCGCCGCACTGCCGCGCGCGACGACTCCGGCGGCAAGGTCCGCGCCGTTGTCGAGCAGGATGTCGGGGCCGGCGTCGAGCACGGCCGACACGTTGGCGTGGTGCGCGTCGAGCGAGTCGTCGCGCGAGCCGAACACCGTCATGCCCTCGCCGCGCAGGTACGCGACCACGTCATCCTGTGTCGACCCGTGGTTGCCCGTCGCCACGATCTCGGCGCCGCCCGCGGCGAGCGTCTCGAGCAGCACAGCGGTCTTGGGTTCGAGGTGCAGCGACATGCCGATCCGGTGCCCGGAAAAGGGGGTGGACTCGGCGAACTGCTGCCGTGCGTGGGCGAGCAACGGCATCCGGGAGCGGATCCATTCGATGCGGCGGCGGCCTCGTTCGGCCAGTTCGGTCTTGTTCGTCATGATGCCCATGTTACCTATATGAATCTGACTTTCATATAGGATACTGCCATGCCTCGAAAGATCATCCTCGACTGCGACCCCGGCCACGACGACGCGATCGCGATCCTGCTCGCGCACGGCAACCCCGACATCGAGCTGCTCGCGGTCACGACGGTGCACGGCAACCAGACCCTGGAGAAGGTCACACGCAACGCCCTCGCCATCGCCACCGTTGCCGGCATCACGGGCGTGCCCTTCGCCGCGGGTGCGACCAGGCCGCTCGTGCGCATCGCCGAGGTCGCCGAGTCGATCCACGGAGATTCGGGTCTCGACGGCCCCGTGCTGCCCGACCCCGACATCGAGGCCGACCCGCGCCACGCGGTCGACCTCATCATCGACACGATCATGGCCCACGAGCCGGGCGAGATCACGCTCGTTCCGACAGGCGCCCTCACGAACATCGCCCTCGCGGTGCGCAAGGAGCCCCGCATCGTCGAGCGCGTGCGCGAGGTGGTGCTCATGGGCGGCGGCTACCACGGAGGCAACTGGAGCGCCGCCGCCGAGTTCAACATCGTCATCGACCCCGAGGCCGCCCACATCGTCTTCAACGAGCCGTGGAAGCTCACCATGGTGGGCCTCGACCTCACCCACCAGGCGCTCGCGACGCCGGATGTCGTGGAGCGCATCGCGGCGATCGGCACCGCCCCCGCGCAGTTCGTGGTCGAGCTGCTGGACTTCTTCGGTACCACCTATCTCGCGGCGCAGGGCTTCGAGCATCCACCCGTGCACGACCCGTGCGCCGTCGCTCTCGTCATCGACCCCACGGTCATGGAGGTGGTTCGCGTGCCGCTCGACATCGAGCTCACCGGCTCGCTGACGCTCGGGATGACCGTCGCCGACTTCCGCTCCCCCGCGCCCGACTCGTGCACCACCCACGCCGCCACGAAGCTCGACCGCGAGAAGTTCTGGAGCCTCGTCGTCGACGCGCTCGAGCGCATCGGCTAGTACTCGCTGGTCGAGTAGCCGCCGCAGGCGGCGTACCGAGGCCCACTGTCCGCAAAGGTCAGGTCTCGATACGCGCGCTTCGCGCGCTACTCGACCAGCGGATTACGCCTTGGCCAGGTGCCGCGCGATGACGAGCCGCTGGATCTGGTTGGTGCCCTCGAAGATCTGCATGACCTTCGCCTCGCGCATGTAGCGCTCGGCGGGAAAGTCGCGGGTGTAGCCGGCTCCACCGAGCACCTGCACCGCATCCGTCGCCACCCTCATGGCGTTGTCGGTCGACACGAGCTTGGCAATGGATGCCTCGCGGCCGAAGGGCTGGCCACGGTCCTTGAGCCGAGCGGCGGCGAGGTAGACCGCTCGCGAGGTCTCGACGGCGGCGGCCATGTCGGCGAGCATGAACGCGAGCCCGTCGTGCTGGATGATCGGCTTGCCGAAGGTCTCCCGTGTCTTGGCATAGTCGATCGCCACGTCGAGGGCTGCCTGAGCGAGCCCCGTGGCAACGGCGGCGATCCCCAGCCGACCCGAGTCGAGTGCCGAGAGTGCGATCGCGAGCCCCTGTCCCTCCTCGCCGATGCGGCGGTCGGCGTCGACGCGCACACTGTCGAAGTTCATGGTGGTAGTCACGAGACCCGTCAGCCCCATCTTGTTCTCGGGGGATGCCGCAGTGAGGCCCTCCGCATCGGCGGGAACGAGAAAGCAGGAGATGCCCTTGCCGCCGTCATCGCTCGTGCGCGCCATGACGGTGTAGAAGTCGGCGTGGCCGCCGTGGCTGATCCACGCCTTGGCGCCGTTGATGATGTAGCTGTCGCCGTCGCGGGTGGCGCGGGTGCGCATGGCGGCGGGGTCGGAGCCGGCGTGCGGCTCGGAGAGACAATAAGCCCCTAGCAGTTCACCCGAGAGCATGTCGGGCAGCCACTTGGCCTTCTGCTCCTCGGTGCCGTAGTTCGCGAGCGGAAAGCAGGTCAGCGCGTGCACGCTCGTTCCGACACCGATGCTCGCCCACGCGTAGGCGATCTCCTCGAACACCTGAAGGTAGGTCTCCGCGGGCTGCTCCCCTCCGCCGAACTCTTCGGAGTACGGCAGGCTCAACAGTCCCGCGCGGCCGAGCAGCAGGAACATGTCTCGGGGGAACTCGGCATCCCGCTCGGCGGCTGTCGCCCGAGGCGCAAGCTCCTTCGTCGCGAGGTCGCGAGTGAGAGCGATGAGGTCCACTGCCTCGTCTGAGGGCAGAACCCGCGTGATCCGCACCATGGTCTCCTGTGTCGTCGAAAAATACCGTAATCAGTACCCTACACCCGACTGTGGTACTGTGCACAGTATGGCAGTAACGGCGATCTCCCGAGCACGCGAAGCGCGACGCGATGACCTCATCGCACGACTCATCGACATCTTTCTCGCCAATGGGTTCTTCGACACGAGCATCGGTGAGCTCGCCGCCGAGCTGAAGTGCTCGAAGACGACCCTCTACTCGGTCGCCGACAGCAAAGAGCAGATCATCGTCGCCGTTGTACGCAAGTTCTTCCGCCGGGCAGCTCGTCGCATCGAGGAGCGCATCGCCGACGTTCCACCGGGAAGCGACCGCATTCGCGCCTACCTCGTCGCCATCTCGGAGGAGCTCGCACCGGCATCCGAGACCTTCTTCAAAGACCTCGACATGTTCGCGCCCACGCGCGAGCTCTACCAGAGCAACACCCAGATCGCCGCCGAGAGACTCCACGAACTGGTGCTCGAGGCCGTGCCCGAGACGAGCAGAACCGAAGCCGTCTTCATGGGTGCCGTCGCCGGACATGTCATGGAGGCCATTCACCGCGGCGAGATCGAAGACGCCACCAGCCTCGATGACTCCGCCGCCTACCTCGCCCTCGCGAATCTCATCGTCGCGGGAGTGAGCGCATCGCGCGAGCCGTAATCAGCAGCCAGTAGCCCCCTATCCGAGGAGTCAGCAGTGAAGATCGTCGTTCTCGTCAAACAAGTGCCGGATACCTTCGGCGAACGCAAGCTCGACACCACCACGGGCTTGCTCGATCGCGACGCATCGGAGCCGATCATCGATGAGATCAACGAGCGTGCGCTCGAGGCGGCGCTTCAGCAGAAGGATGCCGATAAATCGGTCGAGGTCGTCGCACTGTCGATGGGTCCGAGCTCGGCGACCGACGCACTGCGAAAAGCGCTTGCAATGGGAGCGGATCGCGCGATCCACGTTCTCGACGACTCGCTCGCGGGAGCGGACGTGGCTCGCACCACCGCGGTGATCGGTGCGGCCGTGGCGAGCGAGGGCTTCGATCTCGTCGTCGCCGGCAACGAGTCGACCGACGGACGTGGCGGAGTGCTCGCGTCGAGTCTCGCCGAGACGCTCGGGGTCGCCGCCCTCACCTCGATCGGCGAGCTCACGGTCGACGGGACATCGGTATCGGGCGTCCGCGCCACCGAGTACGGCACCGTCACAGCCCGTGCCGACCTGCCCGCGGTGGTCTCCGCCACCGAACGCGCACCCGAGGGTCGCTTTCCCAACTTCAAGGGCATCATGACCGCGAAGAAGAAGCCGCTCGCGACAGTCACTCTGGCCGAACTCGGTGTGGGCGACTCCGGCGCACGTTCGACTGTCGTCTCCGTCGCCGAGCGCCCCGCACGCACAGCCGGGGTCAAGATCGTCGACGACGGCACCGCCGCTACCCAACTGGCCGAGTTCCTCGCCAGCAACCGCCTGATCTGATCACGAAGCTGAGGAAGACAATGCCCAACATTCTCGTATTCGTCGAAACATCCGCCAGCGGCGAGCTTCGCAGCAACCCCGCTGGAGCACTCTCGGCCGCCGCAGCGATCGGCACCCCCGTCGCCGTGGTCACCGTCTCTCCGGGGTCGGGCGCCGCCGTCGCCGACACGCTCGGGAAGCTCGGTGCCGCGCACGTGTTCATCGCTGAGTCAGCGAGTGCGGCAACGCTGCTCGCGACTCCGCAGGCTGCCGCACTTGCCGCCGCGGCTGCGGAGTACGACGCCTCCGCGGTTCTCATCGAAGGAACGACGGATGGCCGAGACATCGCGGGCCGGCTCGTCGCTCGGCTGGGCGCTGCGCTCCTCGCTGATGCGGTCGCCCTGAAGCGCGACGGCGACCGTCTTGTCGCGACGCACTCGGTGTTCGGCGGCGCCTACACGGTGGAGTCGACGGTGGAAGACGGTCCGGTCGTCGTCACCGTTCGCCCGGGAGCATTCGAAGCCACCTCTGCGACCGCGACCCCAGCGATCAAGACGGTCGCGCTCGATGCCGATGGTTCGGCCTCGGCCGTCATCGACTCGGTCGTCGAGGAGAAGGCGGTGTCATCGCGTCCCGAGCTTCGCGAGGCCAAGACGGTGGTCTCGGGGGGACGCGGCCTCGGCGCCGCCGACAAGTTCGTTCTCGTCGAGCAGCTCGCCGACGCGCTCGGGGCCGCGGTGGGAGCATCCCGAGCCGCGGTCGACGCGGGATGGATCCCGTCGAACCATCAGGTCGGCCAGACCGGAACCACCGTCTCGCCCGACCTCTACATCGCGCTCGGCATCTCGGGGGCGATCCAGCACCGCGCCGGAATGCAGACGGCGAAGACGATCGTCGCCATCAACAAGGATGCCGACGCCCCCATCTTCGACGTCGCCGACTTCGGCATCGTGGGCGACGTCTTCAGCGTCGTCCCCCAGCTCATCGACGCCGTCGCAAGCAAGAATTAGACCGCCCGCCGGGCTTAGACCACACAGTCAAGGAGAATCATGCAGCTTGCCGGAATCACCGCCCTCGTCACCGGGGCCGCCTCGGGGCTCGGGGCCGCTACCGCGACACGGCTCGCGGATGCTGGTGCTCACGTTCTCGGCATCGACCTGCCCAAGGCGGTCGACGCCGCGACGGCGACCGATCGCATCCGGTTCGTCGCTGCCGACGTCACGAACGAGGCCGAGATCTCTGCGGCCCTCGCCACGATCGACAGTGCCGCCGCACCGCTGCGACTCGTCGTCAACTGCGCGGGAATCGCTCCCGCTCGGCGCATCCTCTCGTCGAAGGGAAGCCACGAGCTCGACCTGTTCCGTCGCACGATCGAGGTCAACCTTCTCGGAACCTTCAATGTGCTCAACCTCGCCGCAGCGGTGATCGCCGAGCAGTCGGCCGACGAGAACGGTCAGCGCGGACTCATCGTCAACACCGCCTCGGTCGCCGCGTTCGAGGGCCAGATCGGCCAGATCGCCTACTCGGCGTCGAAGGGCGGCGTGGTGGGCATGACCGTGCCGGCCGCGCGCGACCTCGCCCGCTACGGCATCCGCGTCAACACGATCGCCCCGGGCATCGTGGACACTCCCATGCTCGCGTCACTCGGTCCCGAGGTCGGCGCAAGCCTGGCTGCAGGCATTCCGTTCCCCCAGCGCCTCGCTCGGCCCGACGAGTACGCTCAGCTCGTCGTCATGCTCGCCGAGCACGACTACCTCAACGGCGAGACCATCCGCATGGATGGCGCGCTCCGCATGGCGCCGCAGTGACCGACCGCACTCTCATCGAAGACGGCGTGGTGCGCCTCGAACGAGCGGGCCACGTGCTCGTGATGACGCTCAATCGTCCGGACGCTCGCAACGCGGTCAACAGTGAGGTCACGAGCATCCTGGGTCGCGCGCTCGAGCTGCTCACCCGGGACAGTGAGCTTCGCGTCGGGGTGCTCACGGGCACAGGCCCCGCGTTCTGCGCGGGCCAGGACCTCAAGGCCTTTGCCGCGGGAGAGCCCGTGATTCCGGCCCAGAACCCGGAGTGGGGGTTCGGCGGCTTCGTGAGTCACTTCACGCCCAAGCCCCTCATCGCGGCCGTGAACGGCTTCGCATTCGGCGGCGGCTTCGAGCTGGCTCTCGCCTGCGATCTCATCGTGGCGAGTGACACTGCATCCTTCGCGCTCCCCGAGGTCACGGTGGGGCTCTTCGCCGCGGGTGGCGGCGCTCCGCGAATCGTGCAGCAACTGCCGCCCAAGGTCGGCGCCCGCATGATCTTCACCGGCGAGCCCATGAGCGCAGCCGATGCCCTGCGCTGGGGGCTTGTCAACGAGGTGGTTGCTCCTGAGCTGCTCGAACAGACCGCTCTCGAGCTCGCGCACACGATCGCTGCGAACGCGCCTGTCGCCGTTCAGGCGAGCAAGAAGGTGCTCGCTGCCGAGGGACACTCCACGACCTGGACCCCCGATGCGTGGGAACTCGTGATGAAGGAGTTCGACACGGTCTTCGGATCGCAGGACGCCGCAGAGGGCGCCCAGGCGTTCGTCGAGAAGCGCGCGCCGCAGTGGAAGGGGCGATAGACCATGGCATCACTGATTGTCCGAAGGGACGAGCACAGACTGACGCTCTCACTCAACCGACCGGAGGCGGCGAACACTCTCGACCTCGAACTGGCCCAGGCACTGTTCGCGGCCATCACCGCTCCTGAGACATCGGCTGCTCGTGTCGTCGTGATCAGGGCCGAGGGCACGGTGTTCTGTGGTGGTGGTGACGTCAACGCGATGGCGGCGGCAGAGAGTGCGTCTCAGTATCTGAGCGATCTCGCCGGAGTGTTCCATGAGTTCCTCGGAGCACTGCGGTCCCTCGGAGCACCCGTCATCGCCAGCGTACGGGGTGCTGCAGCCGGCGCCGGGCTCGGTCTGTGCCTTGCGTCTGACATCGTTGTGGCGACTGATCGCTCTCGCTTCCTGTCCGCTTTCGCCAGTGTCGGCCTGAGCACCGACAGCGGAGTCTCGTATCACCTGCCCCGTGTCGTCGGACTGCAGCGTGCGCTTGATCTGTGTCTCACCGGTCGCGTGCTCGACGCCCGAACCGCCCAGGACTGGGGCATCGTAAGCGAGGTCGTCACCGACGACGAACTCGAATCCGCGACGGATGCGCTGGCGGCGCGACTGGCGATGGTTCCCGGGGGCGCGCTTGCGCAGACGAAGCGACTGCTCCGCGCCGGCTCGAGCGATTTCACCGAGCACCTCGCCGACGAAGCGCGGACGCTCGCAGCCGGGGCGCAGCATCCCGACGTATTGGCCGTGATCAACGAGTTCGCCGCTCGCTCTCGTCAGAAACAGTAAGGACAGTCAGACCCATGAACACAGTCGGTAAAGACCGAGTGCCACTGCGCGGTAAGACGATCGTCATGTCGGGCGGCAGCCGCGGCATCGGCCTCGCGATCGCGCTGCGTGCGGCGAGGGAGGGTGCGAACATCGTGCTGCTCGCCAAGACTGCCGAGCCGAACGCAAAGCTGTCAGGCACGATCTTCGACGCCGCCGAGCAGATCGAGGCTGCGGGAGGTCGGGCGCTCCCCGTCGTCGGCGATGTGCGCAGTGACGAGAGCATCGCCGAGGTCGTCGCGAAGGCCGTGGAGACCTTCGGCGGCATCGATGTCTGCGTCAACAACGCCAGCGCGCTGCAGCCGCTCGGCACGCTCGAACTCGCACCATCGCGCTACGACCTGATGCAGGACATCAACGTGCGCGGAACCTTCATGCTCACGCGAGAATGCCTGCCCCACCTGCTTCAGGCCGAGAACCCCCACGTCGTCACGCTGAGTCCCCCGCTGAATCTCGACAGTCAGTACTGGCTCGCGAAGTTCCCGGGCTACCTGCTGTCGAAGTACGGCATGAGCCTGGTGACCCTGAGCCTCGCCGCTGAGTTCAGGGACAAGGGCATCGCAATCAACTCGCTCTGGCCGCGCACGACGATCGCCACCGACGCCGTCGCGAACCTGCTCGGCGGTGAGGAAACCGTCATGCGGTCACGATTCCCTGCAATCGTCGCGGATGCGGCCTATGAGCTCATCAGCGCCCCGAGCGTCCAACGCACCGGCCAACTGCTCATCGATGACGATGTTCTCCGAGAGGCCGGGGTCACCGACTTCGCCCCCTACGCGGTATCGGGCAGTGATGAGAATCTAGAGGGTGACTTCTTCCTCGACTGAACAGAGCACGACAGAGCATCCACACAGATCCACCATCGCAAGGAGACACATCATGACCACCGCAGTGATCGTCGACGTCGTTCGCACCGCATCCGGTCGCGGCAAACCCGGGGGGGCGCTCTCGGGCATCCACCCCGTCGACCTGCTCGCGGGCGTGCTCTCCTCGGTGCTCGAGCGCAACGGCCTCGACTCGAAGCAGGTCGACGATGTTCTCATCGGATGCGTGAGTCAGGTGGGCGAGCAGAGCACCAACATCGCACGCAACGCGGTGCTCTCGGCCGGGTTCGACGCCTCGGTTCCCGCGGCGACGATCGACCGCCAGTGCGGGTCGAGTCAGCAGGCGGCGACCTTCGCCGCGCAGGGCGTCATCGCGGGCCAGTACGACATTGTCATCGCCGGTGGCGTCGAGTCGATGAGCCGGGTTCCCCTCGGCAGCGCTTTGGCCGGACAGTCGCCGTTCGGCTCGGAGCTGCGCAGGCACTTTCCCGAGGATCTCGTCAACCAAGGCGTCTCGGCCGAGCTGATCGCTCACAAGTGGGGCTTGACCCGCGCGCAGCTCGACGAGTTCTCCTCCGAGTCGCACCGTCGCGCGGCGGCCGCGGCCGAATCGGGGGCGTTCGCCCGCGAGCTGATACCCGTGCGCGTTCCCGGTGCCGACGGCAACGAGGTGATCGTCGACCGCGACGAGACGGTGCGCGCAAGCACCACGGCAGAGGGTCTCGCCGGTCTGAGCCCCGCGTTCGCCAACGATGAGATGCGCGCTCGCTTTCCCGAGCTCGAGTGGCACATCACCCCCGGCAGCTCCTCGCCGCTGACGGATGGCGCATCCGCCGCTCTCATCATGAGCGAGGCGAAGGCCGTCGAACTGGGGCTCACCCCGCGAGCCCGGTTCCACAGCTTCTCGGTCGTCGGCGACGATCCGCTGATGATGCTGACGGGGCCGATTCCCGCAACCCACAAGATTCTCGAGCGCTCAGGCCTCACGTTCGGCGACCTCGACGCCTACGAGGTCAACGAGGCATTCGCGTCGGTGCCGCTCGCGTGGGCGCACGAGCTCGATGCCGACCCCGCCAAGCTCAACCCCTCCGGCGGCGCGATCGCGCTGGGACACGCGCTCGGCTCATCCGGCACACGCCTGCTCGGCACGCTGCTCAGCTATCTCGAGGCAACGGGCGGCCGCTACGGCTTGCAGACCATGTGCGAGGGCGGCGGCATGGCCAACGCCACGATCATCGAGCGGCTGTAGGTCAGCTAGAGGCCCCTGCGACTCCACGCTCTCTCTTTATGAGAGGGATGACTTCCTCTCCGAAACGCACGATCTGCTCGAGCGCTTGCGACAGTTCGACTCCCGGAAGATTCAGGTGCGGAACCAGACTGCCGTCGGGACCGAGCGAGTCCAGCTCTACGACAAGAGCTTCAGCGACGGCTTCGGGCTCCCCCGACACGAAGTCCCCGAGGGCGCCGTTGGATCTCGGCGACGTGCGATAGGTATCCAGAAGCGCTTCAACCGCCTTCGCGGGCGGAGTGCCGATGAAGGCCCGCCTCGTCAACATCACCGGGCCTGTGCCACCCGCGCCCCGGTAGGCGTTGAGAACTCGCTGTGTTCGCTCAGAGACATTGTCAGCACCGATGAGGCTGATGCCCATACCCGCATTTGCGGCGCGAACCGCGGCTGTAGTGCTGTTGGCTGCGCTGGCGAGCGGACCGGGCGTGCGAATCCACTCTTCGACCGCCTCGTCTCCCTGCAGTGGCCCACCTGCGGTCAAGGAGTGCGCAAGATGCGTCACCTCCTCGGCAAAACGTCGGGCGATGTCATCGGTGCCAAGCCCAACAGCGGCAAAATCGTCGGGGTTGTATCCCGCGGCAACCGTCGCCCCCACGCGTCCCGGAAACCTTGCGGCAGTCCATGCGAGTTCCTCGGCCAGATGCGCCGCATTCCGCAACGTCAACAGCGTCGGGTTGGGCCCGGACCAGATCCGCGAAGTCTCGGCGAGAACCCAGTTGCTGACCAGCAGCGGCTGTGGCAGATAGCCGGGTAGCCCTCGATGGTGCTCGCTGACCGTGGCGCCATCGAATCCTGACCGCTCCGCAGCTACAGCCTGTTCGATCACTCCTTCGACAAGAGCGGAGGCGGTCGAGGGAACCGCTACCGCGATGGGATGCAGACCCAGGGTGACGCTCGACGGCCCGAATACCTTGCTCATGGTTGTGTCCGAATCTTCGCCAACGGGAACGTCCTTGCCGCTCGTGCTCGGGTGCCTCGCAGTCCCACGCGAGACCCTATTCCTTGTCCCTGCTTGGGTTGCTCAGACGCCGAACCCGAACAGCCTCGGGAACCACAGGATGGTTTCGGGAACGAGGAAGAACAGCGCAGTCACGGCGAGATCCAGCACGATGAAGGGCCAGATCTTTCGGTAAACCTTCTCGGCGTCGACGCGTCCCAACCCTGCGGCGATGAACACGTTCATCCCAACGGGTGGGGTGATGAGTATCCGATCTCCACGAGTTTGACGACCAGGGATGCCGCCAAACCAGATCCCGTCGAAGCCGAGGCCCACGACCATCGGCGCCAGGCGACGGCACGGTCAGCAGCATGATCGACATTCCATCGAGCACCGCACCTAGTGGAAGCAGGATGATGAGCAGGAAGGCGACGAGCAGCAGCGGCGGAATGTCCAGTCCCGCTGCCCAGGCGGTCAGTTGCGGAGGAATCATCCCCGAGGCGAGGAAGTAGGCGAAGACCGATCCGCCGATGAACAGCAGGAAGATCATGCTCGTGATGTCCACGGTGTCTCGAAGCGAGCGTCCGAATACGGTGCGAAGCCGGGTGCTCGTCCCTTTGCGCAACGCGGTGAACATGAGGAAACACGCGACCAGGGCGGCTACGGCACCCGCCTCGGTCGGAGTGAAGAACCCACCGTAGAGACCACCGACGACGACGCCTCCGAGGATGACGACATATACGACGGAGAGCCAGTCGCCCTTCTGGTAGTCGATCGCCTGAGTGACTTCCTTCAGAGTGGGAAGCGGCTCGGTGGCGTTCCTTCGATTCTCGGCCGCCTGAGCCAGTTGGGCTCCAAGCTGTTCGGGCTTGCGAATGTGGTGCGGAGCCCGCAGCAGTACGAAGATGCCGAGAACCACGACGGAGATGATGCCCGGGACGAGTCCGGCGACGATCATCGCACCGACACTGACCTCGGCGAGCACGGCATAGATGACCAAGGCGAGATTGGGCGGGATGAGCACCGCGAAGGTTCCGGCCGCGGCGACAATGGCGGTGGCGTAGTCCCTGGGATAGCCCAGTCGGGTCATCTCTCGGATCGATACGCGGCCGAATGCGGTGATGTCGGCTGCGCTCGAGCCGGAGATCCCGCTGAACATGGCGGTTGCGACCACCGCCGTCGCTCCGAGCCCGCCGGGCAGTCGGCCCACCGCCTTATTGACGACGCGGTAGACCTGCACTCCTATGTCCGTGTTCGACACGATGCTTCCCAGCAGCACGTACATGGGTATGACGAACAGGAGGTACTTGGCAGAGCTGCTGTAGAAGACGGATTGCAGCAGCGAGGTCCAGTGGTCGAACCCGTCGTACAGGATGATTCCGACGGATGCGCCGACGAGAATGCCCAGGGCGACGGGCGCGCGCATGACGATGAGCGCGAGCAATACGACGGTCGCAACGATAAGGGCGACTTCGATGGTCACTTTTCACCGCTCTTTTCTGCCTTCGAGAGCTCGAAGAATCGCTTGAAGTCGAATCCGGCACGCAGCGCGAGGCCGATGGTGAACAGTCCGAGGCCGATCGGTATCGAGATCTTCGACGGCCAGATCGGTACCTGCGCGAGTCCGTAGCGCGCTTCGCGGATGCCCGTCGACTGAATTGCGGCGCCGGTGGTCTGGATCACTGCCCAGACGAGAAAAGGAACGCAGATCGCAAGCGCGATCGCAACGATGAGCGACCGCGTCTTGGGCGAAAGCCGATCTACGAGTAGGCCCGTCTCGACGTGAACCCGTGAGACGAGCGCGGGGAGCAGTCCGAGGAGAGCCAGGGGAACGATGGCCACGTCGATGATCTCGACACTGTTGAGATTGATAGGCGAGCCGATGTTCCGCAGGACGATGTCGGCGATGCAGAGCAGCATCAGCGCGATGACTCCCGCGGAGACGATGACGGTCAGGACAGTCGTGATGCGACGCTCAAGTCGGAATATGCCTGTCGAGGGTGTCTCTTCCGTAGTGGGTTCGTCGAGAAGTGTCACGTCCCCGCCTCCTTGCGAGTTGTTGTGTGCGCCGTAGTCCAGCGCGAGTGTAGCCGAGAGGTATTGCTGGTGCAGTCGGACGCCGCCGACTGCACCAGCAATTGCGCTTCTAGCGCGCGCCAGCCAGCTCCGAGCAGCGCTTGAGCGGGTCCTCGTCGGGGAACGCGGCCTCGTTTCTCTCGATGGCCGCTAGGTACTCGTCGCGGAAGTCTTCTGCGACGGCACGGTCGACACCGGCGTTGACGGCCCCGTCGAGCCACGCGTCGAGGAGCGATGGGCGAAGCTCGTTGGTGAGCCGCTGAAGGTCACCACTCGAGACGGTGAAGACCTCTCCCCCGGCGTCCGCGTAGGCCGTGCAGGCCGCATCGGTGCCGTTGGCGATGAGCTCCATCGTGTACTGCGGCTTGGCAGCGGCGACCTCCGTCATGAGTTTCTGAACGCTCTCCGGAAGTGCGTTCCAGGTCTTCAGGTTGATCGCGTCGACCTGAACCGAGAAGTTGCCGATTCCGAGGTTGAACAGGTGAGGAGCAACTTCTTGTACCGAGAGGCTCGGTGCGGTGTCGAGTGCGAAGCTGGCATAGGCATTGACGGTGCCGCGCTCGAGGGCTTCGTACACTTCTTCAGCGGGCAGCGCCACCGGGCGAGCACCGAGGTGGGCAAGCACATTGGCGGCGAAGCCACCGGCTCGGATGTTGAGCCCCTCGAAGTCGCTGAGGCTGGTGATGGGCTCTTTCGAACCTCCCGCCATGATCGCGGGTGTGAAGCCGACCGGATGAAGGTTCTGCGCCTCGAACTCGGCACGGAACGCTTCATTCGTCTCGTACAGTTCATTGAGCGTCTCCATGATGGCGCGCCCATTTGACGTGATGAAGGGGACCGAGGTGATCGCGACGAGCGGCATGATCCCCGCGTAGTACGCCAGCGGGATACCACCGCCGTCTGCTCGTCCGTCGCGAATGCCGGGCAGGATGTCGGGTGATGTGAGCAGAGCTCCCCCGTAGAGGCGATCGAAGGAAGCGACTCCGTCGGACTTCTCTTCGACTTCGGTCGCGAACCAGTCGGTCACGAGATGATTCTGCCCACCGCTGAGTGCGCTGGCCCACCGAATCTTGACGGACTGGACTTCATCAGGGGTTTCGCCTGGCTCTGCCGAGCAGGCAACGAGACTTACTGCGAGTGCGCCGCTGATCGCGAACGCCGCAACTGACTTCAGCTTCATTTGGCTACTTCCTTGTAGATACGTAACGCAGGACGACCGATTAGATCCCCTCTAGCATAGATTACTATGCTGACCAAGTCAAGGATGAGCGATTCCACGGGCTGGGACCCCTGGTGTGCCAATGGGGTCATGGCGCTCACGCTGGACCGGGGTCAGCAGGAGCACGGGAATCACGCGCTCGGTCGCGGACTGGAACTCGGCATACGGCGGGTACGCTTCCACCGCCCTGCTCCACCAGGAGTCCCGCTCCCTTCCTGACAGCTCGCGCACGGAGCAGCGCGTCTTGACGGCGCCATCTTGCACGTCCACCAGCGGTGTGGCGATCAGGTTCTGGTACCAGACGGGGTTGCTGTCCCGACCGGCGAACGAGGCGACTGCCACATAGTCGCCATCGTGCTCCACACGGATGACGGGAAACTTTCGAACCGCACCCGTCTTCGCTCCGCGACACGAGATGATCACCACGGGGTAACCACCGTCACCCGTGTTCCCCTCCGTGCCGTCGCTGCGTTCGTAGAGCTCCACCTGACGCCGAACGAACTCTCGTGGAGAGGGCAGATAATTCTCGTCGAACCGCACCCGATTCACCTTCCCGCAACCAGGCGAGACCTAGCGGAACGTCAGTCCCTTGCCTGTCCCTTCGGCGCGCCATGCTGCCAGGATCTCGTAGAACTCCTTCGGCCCGCCCCCGTACTGGGTCTGGTAGCGATTGGGAAGCTTCCTCGTCGAATCGCCGTCGTCGTTGTAGCGGCTCGGTGTGCAGGTATCCCAGAACTCCGAGTCCTCGGCATTTGCCGCCTCCATCGTCGCCACCCAATCCGCCTCACCCTCGAGTGTCGGCTCAACGACGACATGCTCGCCACTGATGCACTGCTCGATGACGAAGGCGACCTGCTTCGACTGCTCGTTGAGCATATTGCTGAAGTTGGGGCACAGCGTGCCCTGGGTGATGCCCAGGAAGAACAGGTTGGGGAATCCGTTCGTCTGCAGGCCGAACAGAGTGCGCACCTCGGTGTTCCACTTCTGAGAAAGGGCCAGCCCACCTCGGCCGATGGGATCGAATCCTGCCTGACGGGGCGAGACCTCAGCAGACTCGAACCCCGTTGCGAAGACGAGGCAGTCGAGCTCGTACTCGACGCCTCCGACCACCACTCCCGTCTCAGTGATGCGCTCGACGCCGCGGCCATCCGTGTCGATCAGACTCACGTTGTCCCGGTTGAAAGTGGGGAGGTACTCGTCGTGGAAGCACGGCCGCTTGCAGAAGAAACGGTAGTAGGGCTTCAGCTTCGCCGCGGTCTCGGAGTCGCTGACGACGGAGGCGATTCGCTCCCGCATCCGCTCCATCTCGAAGTAGTCCCGCTTCTCCGCTTCTTCGGGGGAGATCTTGCTGTCACTGATGAGACTGGGCAGTGCCTTGAAGGCGGTCGTCCAGCCGTCGTCGACGAGGTCCTCTTCGGGAGCACCCCCGCTCGCGATCGACATGAAGTTGTCGAGACGCTCTTCCTGCCACCCCGGTTTGAGCGACTCAGCCCAGCTCGGGTCTGTTGGCCTGTTTCCACGGAAAGAGATCACCGAGGGAGTGCGCTGAAAGACGTAGAGGTGCTCGGCGCCCTGAGCGAGGTGCGGCACGATCTGAACGGCGGTCGCACCCGTGCCGATGATTCCGACCTTCTTGTCACCGAGCTTGTCCAGACCTCCCAGCGTCGTTCCGCCGGTGTATCCGTAGTCCCACCGACTGGAGTGGAATGTGTGCCCCTTGAAGTCCGTTATGCCAGGGATGCCGGGCAGCCTTGGTCGTGACAGCAATCCGTTCGCCATCACGACGAATCGAGCGTCGATGACGTCGCCACGGTCGGTTTCGATTCGCCAGCGGTTCTCGGACTCGAGCCAGGTCGCGTCGGTCACGACCGTCTGGAACAGGGCCGCCTCGTAAAGCCTGAAGTGCCGAGCGAGCTTCTGGGTGTACTCGTGGATCTCGGGCTGACGAACGTACTTCTCCGAGGGCATGAATCCCATCTGCTCGAGAAGTGGCAGATAGAGATACGACTCGATATCGCACTGCGCGCCGGGGTATCGGTTCCAGTACCACGTGCCGCCGAAGTCTCCGGCGCGGTCGAGGATGCGCAGGCTCTGAACCCCCGCCTGCCGCAGGCGAGCACCGGTCAGGAGTCCGCCGAATCCGCCGCCGACGACGAGAACGTCGACCGTTTCGGTGAGGCTCTCCCGCTCCTCGCGGGGGGTGTACGGGTCTTCTGCGTAGTAGGCGAAGTCCCCCTCTTCCGCATCCGCATACTGCCCCAGGCCGTCAGAACGCACCCGCTTGTCGCGTTCGACCCGGTACAGGTCGCGAATGGCGTCGAGGTCGATTTCTTCGTGCGTGGTGGCGGTCGAGCTCATCCCTTGCGAATCCTTGCCTACTCGATAGTGGAGCGTCGTCGACTCTGACGATCCGTGGCCTCAGCATAGATGACTAAGCTGACTAGGTCAAGAAGCTCTGGATGAGCGCCGAGAATGCCGGCGGCGGCGCGAATCTGCATCACGGGCTTCTGACCGCGAGTATTGCTCGGCCGCCAGCTACGTTAACGATGTCCTGTTAGTATTGTTTAGCTTTGGCCCAGCACACCGACGTGACTCGAGAAAGCCTGAGGTAAGTGGAATGACCATGAGCGAGCACAAGCGCAATGGTGGCCCTCGAATCCCGAAGATGGCCGAGGTGATCGCCGCTGAGCTGCGTGGTCGTATTCTTGCCGGTGAGCTGCGGCCCGGAGACTACCTCTACTCCGAGGGGGCGCTCATGGAGCAGTATCAGGTCTCCCGACCGACCCTTCGAGAGGCCCTGCGACTTCTCGAATCACAAGGCCTCATCACCGTGCGGCGCGGCTCTCACCATGGGCCGATCGTGAACCTGCCCGACATTCAGGTGACCGCACGGAGTCTCGCCATCCAGTTGCAGTTGCGCGACGCGTCATTGGGCGATGTTCACGCATTCAGGATGCTGGTGGAGCCGACCGCGGTGCGCCTCGCCGCCGAGCGCGCCACATCGTCGGACATCGACGAGCTCAGAAAGCTCCTCACCGATGCGGAGTCGGCGATCGGCAACGTAGATGCGTTTGCGTACCAGGGATGGAACTTCCACCTCAAGCTGATCCAGATGAGTGGAAATGCTGTGGCTGCCGTCGTCATCGAAGCCCTGGAACGGATCAGTGAGCGTCACTCCGCTCGAAAGATGACCGACGTGAGCGACCTGGTTCTCCAGCACGAACGCAATCTGAGGGCTCATGAGCACTTGGTGGAACTCATCGAGCAGGGGCGCATACAAGAGGTCGAGTCGTACTGGACCAAGCACATGGCGGCCGTGGGCGAGATCGGCGCAAGCGATATCGACAACCTGGCGATCACCGAGCTCGCAGACTGAATGGCCGTGGGAAGAACGCCCCGAGCCAGACGTCGGTCGACGCCTCGATGGAGAACACGGTGAATGACTCCTCGAGCGAAAGCTACGATCTCCTCATCCGCGGTGGAACCGTCGTCGACCCCGCCGCTGGGCTGGATGCTGTTCGCGATGTCGGGGTTCGCGACGGTGTCATCGCGAGAATCGACACCAGGATCGACCCGGCCTCGGCCTCGAGGATCATCGACGCCGAGGACAGACTGGTGGTGCCGGGCCTGATCGATGGCCACGCTCACGTCATGGATGGTGTGACCCCGGTGGGGCTTCGCCCCGACCTCATCGGGGTTGAAGCCGGTGTGACGACGATCGTGGACGCGGGAAGCGCCGGGGCGTCGACGTTCGCGGCTTTTCCGCGCTACATCATGCCGAACGCAAAGACGGAGATTCTGCCGTTCCTGCACGTCGGGCGCACCGGCCTCGCGACGATCCCGGAGGTCGAGTCGGAGTCCGACATCGATCGAGAGGCATCTCTGGCGGTGATCGAGCGCCATCGGCAGCACATCTACGGGGTGAAGGTTCGGATAGTCTGGCCGTCATTCGAGGCACTGGGCATGGACCTGCCGCGCATCTCGCGAGACATCGCTCGTGAGGCGGGGCTCCCTCTGATGGTCCACATCGGCGACACCGCGGGCAGGCTTCAGTCATCGGCAGGACGAGATGCGCTGGAACTCCTCGATCGAGGGGATATCGTCACTCACCTGTTCACCCATCACGCGGGTGGGGCTCTCGACGAGGACGGCACGGTGTGGCCCCAGCTTCGCGACGCGGTCGATCGCGGCGTCATGCTCGACACCGCTCACGGCAAGGGAAACTTCTCGTTCGAGGTGGCGCGTCGGATCCTCGACCAGGGCATCCGCCCGGACTGCATCAGCACGGACCTGGCGGCTGCAGGCCTCCAAGAGGTCGTCTTCAGCCTGACCGACGTGATGACGCGCTTTCTGCGCCTCGGCTTCTCCGTCTCCGAAGTGATCGCGATGACCACCATCAAGCCCGCGACCGCTGCCGGTGTGGAGCACCGCCTGGGAACTCTCGGAATCGGACGCCAAGCCGACATCTCGATCCTCGATCTCCGCCACGGTGATTTCGAGCTCGAGGACGCGACCGGAGCCCTGTTGAGAGCGGAGCAGGCGTTCGTTCCGGTGCTGACGGTCAAGCGGGGTGAGATCTTCACTCCCGGCTGGGGTCCTCGGCCGTGGGGTTGGGAACCCCGCCGCATCGCTTAGCCAGGCGGGGCCGACCGGCCGCGACCATACTTCTCCGCGACCTGGTGGGCCTCCGCCGCGGCGCGTTCGAGGTCGGTCGCGGCGATGCCGAGCTCGGCGCACATTTCACGGAACAGGCGGACATTGTCTTTTCTGATCGCCGCCGCGTGGCGCGCGAACTCCTGATCGACCGAGAAGCGGTCGATCAGGATCCGGAGCGCGAAGCTGTCCGCGCTGGAGCTCCGCAGCACCTGGGCGCAGGCGTCGCGATCCAGCCCCAGCTGTTCACCGAGCGTGAGCGCGGCATCGGCCAGATAGAGGTTGGCGGCCAGCAGAGTGTTGTTGAGCAGCTTGGCCCGCTGACCGGCCCCGACGTCTCCTACCTGACAAATCGTGGTCGCGTAGGCCTCCAGCATGGGGCGCGCGCGATCAATGGCTTCGGAGCTGCCACCGGCCATGATGGTGAGGGTTCCGTCGACTGCTCCCTGTCGCGCCCCGGATATGGGCGCATCCAGCAGCAGGATCCCTCTTTCGGCCGCCTGGCGGGAAAGGTCGATAACCGTCGCCGCCGCCACGGTGGAGTGGATGGCGATGACGCTTCCGGCCCGCAGCCCCGTCACGAGGCCGCCATCCCCCGCCACGACTTCCCTGACGTCATCGTCGCGGCTGACGCACACCCCGACCGCATCCACGGATGCTGCCAATTCGCTTATGCTCGCCGCGCGCCTGAAGTCGAGCCCATCGAACTGCTGCAGGCTCTCCGGCCTTCGGCTCCACAGCACCGTGTCGCGTCTCGAGCGCACCAGACGTTCAGCCATGGGCCCGCCGATGTCGCCAAAACCGATGAAACCGGCCGTGGTCGACGGCGCCTCGATCCCGGTGCTCATGACGTCAGACCCTCCCTGCGCCTCGGGAGCAAGTGCTTCTGTATCTTCCCCAGGGAGTTGCGCGGCATCCCGTCGATCACCGTGACGAACTCCGGCGTCTTGTAGCGCGCCACACCGAGCTCGGCGAAGTGCGCCCGCACCGTCTCCAGGTCGACGGCCGTCCCAGGCTCCACCACCAGATACGCGTGCGCACGCTCACCGAACTTGACGTCGGCGACACCCACGACGGCGGCGTCCCTGATGGCAGGGTGCTTCAGCAGCAAGCCCTCGACCTCGGGAACCGAGATGTTCTCCCCACCCCGGATGATGATCTCCTTGAGCCTCCCGGTGATGACCAGATGGCCGCTCTCGGTCATCCGGCCCAGGTCCCCGGTGGTGAACCATCCGTCGTCACGCAGCCCTTCGACCGCGTCGGACACGTATCCGATGAACTGCTCGGGGCCTCTCAACCAGACCTCTCCCACCGCCCCCGTGGGACAGTCGATTCCCGAGGCATCCACGATCCGCACCTCGGTGCCGTTGAATGGGCGGCCGTCCGTGGTCGCGCGGATCTCGAGCGGGTCGTCGGGACGATGCGTCGTCGCACTCGGATGCTCGGTCGAGCCATAGCCGCGTGAGATCGGAATTCCGAGGTCGTGCGCGCGCTTGACCAGTTCTTCACCGACCGCCCCGCCCCCGGACTGCACCGCCCGAAGACTGGTCAGCCCACTGCCGCGCGACTCCCGCTCGTCGAGCAGTGTCTGGGCGAAGTAGGGTGTGGACCCCATGCCCGTGACCCGGTGGCGGTCGATCGCGTCGAACGCCACCGGCGCGTTCCATGACGAGAGCATCACCGTCTCGCGTCCGAGAGCCACCCCGATGAGCAGCCCGGCGACCCCACCGATGTGCCCGATCGGGAAAGTCTGCATGAAGCAGCCACCGTGCGTGAGCTCGAGCTGATCCGCGAAGTCCCGCACCTCGTGAAGAACCGAGCTGTAGCTGTGCATCACACCCTTCGGCTGGCCGGTCGTGCCGGACGAGAACAGGATCGTCGCCACGTCATCGGCATCGATCCCCGCCCAGCTCGGGGGAGCCCAATCGCCGCGGGGAAGCGCGAACTCCTCGTCGCCCTCGAGGGTGCCGATGCCGCCCACCACTCGCTCAGTCGAGGCGTCCCTCACTCCCGCCAGGTGCTCCGTGAGATCACGACCGCGAATGCTCCGCTCGGCCAACAGTGCGCGAGCGTCGATGATCTCGATGATGAGGTCGACATCCCCGTCTCCGAGCAGCGAGACGAGCGGAACGGCGACGAACCCGCCCACGAGGCAGGCGACGATGGCCTCAGCTGCTCCTCTCGAGCCGCCGGAGGCGCGGATCGCGACGACATCACGCCTCTGAAGGCCGAGCTGCCTGAGAGACGCGGCTATCTCCTTCGCCCTGTCGACGAGCGCCGAAACCGTCACGGTCTCGGTCGATCCGGCATCGTCGACGAAGTGGATGACGGAGCCCGCGTGGTCTGCAGCGGTGTGCTCGATCAGCGCGATGAGCTCCGGCATTCCCGGGGTCGCATTCATTCGATCACTCCTGCAATTGCTCCTGCCGTGTTGAAAAGCGCCATCCCGCCGTCTGCCTCACGATCCGAACTACGATCCATCGAAGCCGCTCGCGGCGCGGATTCCCAAGCCCGCATCAGCGATGGATGACGCGATCTGGTAGCCGGCATCCGCCAGCGCCCTTTCCGCCGAGGCTCTGCCAGCCTGACTCTTCCCGGTCGCCGACACGACGGCGGTGAAACGCACGCCGGGGTGCTTGCGCGGGGCCGACGCGACCGCCTCGCAGATTCGAAGCAGGGACTCTTCTGCCCCATGAACGAATGAGTACACACTCGCGGCACCGAGGTTGAGCACCACATCGGTGAAGTGCTGATGGGAGAGAATCGCATCGACCATCGACTCGAAGATCTTCGCTTCGGGCGGCAGCAGCGCAGCGGGGCTGGCCAGATCGACCGGGTTCGCCACTGAGATTCGGTGCAGCCTCAGGTCGACGAAGGCATCAAGGGCCGCCGGCTTCAGCGCGGAGACGCTGACCCCCGCGTCGTCGAGAAGGTCTGACGCTATCACGCCGTCTCCCCCGGTCGCGATCAGCAGCGCACTGGGCTCGACCGCCGGTGTCTGTCGCCCAAAACGACTCAGGTATTCGGCGGCGGTCAGCAGCCCCTCGAGCGAGACCACCTCAACCGCATCGATCTCGCGGGCCAGGGCACCCCACAGTCGACGATCGTCGGCGATCGCGCCGGTGTGGGAAGCTGCTGCGTCCGCCCCCGCCGCAGACCGTCCGCCCACGAGCAGCACGATCGGCTTGCGGTTCTGCGCTCCTCGAACGGCGTCGAGGATGCCGCGTGCTGACCTGGTCGACTCGAGGTAGAGCACGATCACCTTCGTCGACTCATCGTCGAGCAGCAGCGACAACAGCTCCTCGACTCCGATGTCGGCGGCATCCGCCACGGAGAGCGCGACACTGACGGCGACACCGCGGTCTTCTGCCATCGAGACGAAGTCGGAGGTGAGCCCACCGCTCTGGAAGATCGCGCCGATCGATCCCTCATCCAGCAGCTGCGTCCCGGGCAGCAGCGAGATCCCATGCGCCGGAGAGTGAGCTCCCAGTGAGTTGGGCCCGAGCACGCGCGCACCCGCGGAGTGAGCCGCGCTGACCAGCGCATCCGTCCATTCACGGCGTTCTTCGACGGTGGAACCGAAAGTGTTCGACAAGACCTGCAGCACCGAGCCGCGAGGCGCCGACGACGCGATCTCGATCGCGTCGACATCGGGACCGTTGACCGAGATGAGGTCGAGTTCCCCCGCGGTCGCAAGGTCGGGCACTGTCGTGACGCCGTCGATCGACCCCACGCCCTCCTGCCCGGGAAGCGGGAACGCCACCACCTCGATCTTTCCGAGTCGATGCATCTCGCGGATGAAGGTGTTGGGGGTCTTCGGCTGCACCGCATCGGCGCCGAAGACGCCGGCGCGTCGAGGTCGGTAGAGCTTCGAGAGATCGACCGTGGGCGGGACCGCGACGACGGATGCCGCCACTGGTGCTCTGCCGATCACCGCGTCGACGACGACAGCACCGTCGGGACCGACGAGAACCGGGTTCAGATCGATCTCGAAGTGGTCGTCCCCGAACTGAGCCACGAGCTCGCTCACGCGCACGATGATGTCGGCGAGCGCCTCGGTGTCACACGGCGTCGACCCGCGCCCCCCGGAGAGCATCGGCCATGCTCTAAGTCCCCGCACGAGCGCAGCCGCCTGCTCCCGGGTCAGCGGGGCGAACCCGAAGGCCACATCGTCGAGCACCTCAACCCAGATGCCGCCCATCGCCACCATCACCGCGGGGCCGAACCCGTTGGTCGAACGGGCGCCCACCGCGAGCTCGACGGAACCCGCCGCCTGCTCTTCGACGAGAACCGCAAGCTCGGATTCTGCGGGCAGCACGCGTCGCGCACGGTCGAGTATCTCTGCCGCTGCCTCTCGCACCGCGGCCTCGTCGCGCAGCCCGACCATGACTCCGCCGAGCTCGCTCTTGTGGATGACATCGGGCGCCACGATCTTCACCACATACGGAGCGCGCAGCTCGCGCGAGACTCGCGCCGCTCCCTCTGCATCGGATGCCAGCCTCCCGATCGGGACGGGCACGCCGTGAGCCGCCAGGAGGGCCTTGGCGTCTGCCTCAGGCATCCACTTCATCTCAGACGCAGGTTCTACGACGGTTTTCAAAGACTGCCCCTCACTTCATACATTCTCTCGTCAACGAGGTCGACCCCGCTCGCGCGCATGTCACCCGGACACGACTTCCGGGTCACGGCGCCTGCCGAAGTCCTCGAGTCGGAAGTCCGAACTCCTCGCACGTTCCAGTGTCAGCCCGGATGGGGTGCCGTTCAGCTCTTGAGTGAGCACACGACGTGCCGCCAGAAAGTGACGTGGGCTGTTGATCGCATCGATCCCGACGAGGGTCTCCCCGTCGAAGGCGAGCGTGGAGAACCCGCCGGAGTCCGGATCTCCATAGACGACCCGACTGTCGTGATTGCCCGTCAACCCCGCCGCCTGCACAGTGAGAGCGCCCTGCTTGCTGGCCACCCACGGGACTGCACGGTAGACACCGGGTTGTCCGGAGACGATGGCGGACGCCACGAAGCGCGCCTGCTCGACGGCGTTCTGCACCGACTCCAGCCGGGCGTGCTGCCGAAGATACGGAACGGGAAACGATGCGCAGTCACCGATGGCCCACACGTGGGGAGCCGACGTGCGCAGGGATTCATCGACCTGGATGCCATTGGCCACCGCGAGTCCTGCCCTCTCCGCCAGCTCTGCGCACGGTTCGATGCCGATCGCGCACAGCACAGTCTCGGCCTCGAAGAGCGTGCCGTCTTCGGTCAGCACGCCGCGAACCCTGCCGTCGTGATCGGACACGAGCTCGGATATCCTCACATCGAGGTTCACCTCGATGCCCACCGCTCGATGGTGTCGGAGTGCGTGTTCCGAAGTCTCCGGAAGTGCGCTCCGATTCAGCAGTCGCGACATCCCCTCCAGCACTCGAACCCTCACGCCCAGTGATGCCGCATGCGCGGCGACCTCCAGTCCGACGTATCCGCCCCCGATGACGACGAGTGATTCTGTGGTCTCAGCGGTCGTCTTCAGCACCTCTGCGTCGGCAAGCGTCCGCAGGTGGACGACTCCTTCCAGGTCGGCCCCGGGCACCGTCAACCGTCGGGGCCGTGCACCGGTGGCAAGAACCACGTGGCTGTAGCGAATGCTCTCACCCGTCGAGAGCACGACCTCCTTGGACTCGAGGTCAAGTCGTTCGACGCTGGTTGCCCGGTGGAACTCGATCTCGAGCTGGGGCAGTCTCACCGCGCCGTCGATGAGCACGTCGTCCCGCTCCATCTTGCCGGCGAGAAAGTCCTTCGACAGCGGCGGGCGCTCATATGGCAGTGCGTCTTCATCGCCCACAAGGACTATCCGGTCGTTCCAACCGCTCGCTCGCAGAGCGATCGCCGTCTCGAAACCGGCTTTCCCAGCGCCGATGACAACGACGGGGCCGGGAGTCGAATCGGCGGCTCGCTCAGTCATGTCAGGCCCCGAGTAGCCGCAGCGCCGCCACCGGGCACGCCTTCACGGCGCGTTCGACTTCGGCGACATCGCCCTCGGGCACCTGCTCCTTGAGCACGATGACCAATGCGTCGTCCCCCTGGTCGAAATAGTCTTCCGCCACGTCGACGCAGTTGCCGGCGCCGATGCACTTGCCCTCGACGACTTCAATCCTGTGCATCTCACAGACCTCTCTCTGTCACGGTGTCAGTCGCACGGGAAGGCCCATGAGTCCGTGAACCAGCCCGATCCGTGGGGTCAGTTCTTCGGGCTTCACCGCGAGTTCCAGCCGGGGAAACCGCTTGGTCAGCTTGGAGAAGGTGACCTGCAGGGCGAGCCTGGCCATGTGCTGACCGAGACACTGATGTATTCCCATGCCGAATCCGACGTGGGTGCGAGCATCCCTCTCGATGTCCAGCAGGTGCGGGCACTCGAACTTCTTGGGGTCATGGTTGGCTGCCATCTGCGAGGCGATGACCGCGTGGTCGGCCGGAAGCTCGGCGGTGGACAGCTGAACAGGCGCCGTGGTGAGACGGAACACGGCGTGGTGCGCCGTGCTGGTGTAGCGGACGATCTCCTCCACGGCTGCGGCGATCAGCTCATCGTCTGCGTCATTCGCCAGCGCCTCCCACGCCTCCCGGTGGTCCATCATCGCGACCACTCCGAGCGCGATCGTGTTGGCCGTGGTGTCGAACCCGCCGGTGAGGATGAGAATCATCGTGCGCACGAACTGGTCCGGAGCGAGGTGACCGGGGCGCACCTGCTCACGGATGAGCATCGAGATGAAGTCATCACCGTCCGCCGGCTCAGCGAGCCGACGCTCGAAGTACTCGGCGATCTCCGCACCCGCCGCCGCGATCTCCTCGGCGCTGCCGAAGCTCTGGTAGGTCTCACTCAGTTCGAGAAACCGGGGAATATCCTCCGACGGAAGTCCCATCAGCTCGGCCGTGCCGGCGGCGGGAATGTGCCGCGCGAACTGTGTGACGAGGTCAACCGTCGGCCCGGCCTCCTCCAGCTCGTCGAGCAGCGAGTCGACGAGCTCTTCGAAGAACGGACGCATCTGCTTGATGCGCTTGACGGTGAAGAACGGCGCGAGCATCGCGCGTTGGATGTCGTGCTCGGGCGGGTCGAGCCGATCGATGGTGGGTCGTTTTCCGCGATTGTGCCGGGCGGCTTCCGAGACATATGGAAAGCCTGCTGCGCGCCCGTCGTCGGAGACGTCGGGGCTCATCATGATGGTCGTGACGTCGTCGTAGTCGAGCACGAGGGCGGCGGGCGTCCCGTCGTACATGCGCACGAGGGCGGGCTGCTTCTCTCGCAGTTCGGCAATCCTCGGAGGCGGGAGCACGGGGCATTTCGCCTCTCGAGGAAACGGCCATACTTCGTCGGTCTGAGTTAGGTTTTTCACCGTCGTCAACTCCTCTTCGAGCGATTCATCATGGACTTCATCGTCATGTTAGCAAACTAGGTTATCGATATTGAGGGCTGGGTGGACTCGCCGTCAGGCCATCAGCGCCAAAGGATATTTGACGGAGGCGCCGCCGTCGACGAGGATCGTCTGCCCGGTGA
>JAHBSW010000026.1 GCA_019638935.1 Cryobacterium sp. | reverse complement strand
CGGCAACGACGCGGGCAAGCTCCTCGACGGCACCGCCGGCGTTCAGACGCACGGCAACCGGCAGCGGCAGGTAGCGGAACACGTCCCGCTCGACGCCCAGGCCGGAGACGTCCTTGGCGACACCGAACTCGCGCTCCCACTCGGCTTGGTCGCTGCGCGCGGACCGCTCGACGAATGCCGAGTCGGCGGCCGTCACGATCCCCGCCACGGCATCCGTCGGCACCGCCGTCACCGTCGCCTTGGCCTTCTTCCACGAGCCGAGGTGCACGAGATAGTTGGGGCCACCCGCCTTCGCGGTGGCGCCCACGACCGAGCGCTTCCAGCCGCCGAAGGGCTGACGACGAACGATCGCGCCGGTGATGCCGCGGTTGACATAGAGATTGCCGGCCTCGACGCGGGAGAGCCAGGTGCGCAGCTCGTCGGGGTCGAGCGAGTGCAGTCCGGCGGTGAGGCCATAGTCGACCTGGTTCTGCAGGCGGATCGCCTCGTCGAGGGTTGCCGCGCGCATGATGCCGAGGATCGGGCCGAAGAACTCGGTGAGGTGGTAGTAGCTGCCGGGAGCGACACCGGTGCGAACACCGGGCGACCACAGTCGACCGCTCGCGTCGAGCTGCTCGGGCTTCAGCAGCCACCTCTCACCCGGAGCGAGCTCGGTGAGACCCTTCTTGAGCTTGCCGCCGGCCGGTTCGACGATCGGCCCCATCTGGCTGGTCGGATCGGTCGGGTAGCCGACGCGCAGGGTGGTCGCCGCATCGACGAGCTGGCGCTCGAAACGGTCCGAGCGCGCGACGGAGCCTACGAGAATCACGAGGCTCGAGGCGGAGCACTTCTGGCCCGCGTGGCCGAACGCGCTCTTGACGACGTCGTTGACGGCGAGGTCGAGATCGGCTGAGGGCGTCACGATGATCGCGTTCTTGCCGCTCGTCTCGGCGAGCAGGCCGAGGTCGGGCCGCCACGAACGGAACATCTCGGCTGTCTCGTAGCCCCCCGTGAGAATCACCCGATCCACCGCGGGATGCGCGACCATCTTCTGACCGAGGTCGCGAGCCCTGAGGTCGACGAGGTTCAGCACCTCCCGCGGCACACCCGCGCGCCAGAGCGCATCGATCATGACGGCGCCCGAGCGCTGCGCCTGACGAGCGGGCTTCGCGATGACGGATGCGCCCGACGCGAGCGCCGACAGCACCGAGCCCGCGGGAATCGCCACGGGAAAGTTCCACGGCGGTGTGACGACGATGAGGCGTGAGGGAACGAAGGTCGCTCCGTCGACGGTCTCGAGCTCCTCGGCGAGATGGGCGTAGTAGCGAGCGAAGTCGATCGCCTCGCTCACCTCGACGTCGCCCTCGGCGATGGTCTTGCCGGTCTCGCTCGCCATGACCTCGATGAGCGCGCCGCGGCTCCTCTCCAGCTCATCGGCGGCCTTGCGCAGGATCGCGGCGCGCCCCGCGCCACCGAGTGCGACCCAGCCGGCTGCAGCACCGAGCGCTCGCTCGAAGACCGCGTCGAGTTCGGCATCGGTCTCGATCGCGGCCGCGGCGACGATGTCGTTGCCCAGCACGCTGTCCTTGGCGCGATCGATGATCGCGGCACCCCAGGCGCGATTGTCGGGCAGGGCGGGGTCGGTGTCCGCGGTGTTCTCGAAGCCAGACTCATGAGGGTTGAGGGATTGCGAAGCAATCGTCTCGAAACCCGCAGGCGGCGCCAAGCGCGACTGTGCGCGGTTGCGCTCGGGAACCACGGTGTCGACATCCTTCAGCGATGCCACGAAGCGGTCCCGCTCGCGACTCCACAGCTCTTCGTTGTCGACGAGCTCGAAGACCGCGGACATGAAGTTCTCCTGGCTCGCGTTCTCCTCGAGCCGGCGGATGAGGTAGCCGATCGCGACGTCGAACTCCTTCGGCATGACCACCGGGGTGTAGAGGAGGAGGCCGCCCACGTCGGCGCGCACGGCATCCGCCTGGCCCTCGGCCATGCCGAGCAGCATCTCGAACTCGACGTTCTCGCTCACCCCGCGCGCCTCGGCAAGCAGGTGAGCGAAGGCGATGTCGAAGAGGTTGTGCCCGGCGATGCCGATGCGCACGGCTGCGGTGCGCTCAGGGGTGAGCGCCCAGTCGAGCACGCGCTTGTAGTTGGTGTCGGTGGCCTGCTTGCTGTGCCAGGTCGCGGCCTCCCAGCCGTGCAGGGTCGCCTCGACGTTCTCCATGGCGAGGTTGGCGCCCTTGACGAGCCGGATCTTCACCGGCGCTCCGCCCCGGGCCACGCGCGCCGTCGACCACTCCACGATGCGCTGATAGGCGGCGAGCGCGTCCGGCAGGTAGGCCTGCAGCACGATGCCCGCCTCGAGGTTCAGCAGCTGCGGCTGGTCGAGAATGCTCTCGAACACGGCGATCGTGAGATCGAGATCGCGGTACTCCTCCATGTCCATGTTGATGAACTTGGGGGTGGGGCTCGCCGCCGCGTACTCATAGAGCGGTGTGAGTCGCTTCGTGACGCGCGCGACCGTCTCGTCGAACGCCCACATGTTGAGCTGGCTCTCGATCGACGACACCTTGATCGACACATAGTCGACGTCGGGGCGGGCGAGCAGTCGCTTGGTGCCCTCGAGGCGTCGCTCGGCCTCGGCCTTGCCCAGCACGATCTCGCCGAGCAGGTTGATATTGAGACGGATGCCGTCGCGCTTCAGCCTCGCGATCGCCGGCCCCAGCTTGGCCGGGCGCGCGTCGACGATGAGGTGGGCGACCATCTGGCGCAGCACCGCGCGGGCGATGGGGACGACGGGCCACGGCAGGATCGGCGCGACGAAGCCGCCGAGCCGGATCGCGGCGCGCATGTACCAGGGCAGGAACGACGGGGTTCGCTTGGCGAGGTCGGCCAGGTTGCGGGCGGCGACGCGCAGGTCTTCGGGGCGGATGACGCGGTCGACGAAGCCGATGGTGAAGTCGAGCCCGTTCTGGTCCTTGAGCACCTGCGCGAGGAGGGCGGCGGAGCCGCTCGATCCCGCCGCGGCGCCGCGCTGCGCCCAGGTGCGGGCGAGTTCGACGGCGTCGTCGGCGATCGCCGGGGAGAAGTTGGGGGCACTGTTTTTGGCGGCCGTGGGCTTCGACAGTGAACGGGCCTTGGGCGCGGACGAGGTCTTCGACATGCAGACAGGATAGCGCGAAAACCTTGCCAAATGGCAAGTTTATTTTTCAGCGTTGTCGAGCTCGTCGAGCGGCACCGAAATTATGGCGCTGATCAGCAGTTTCATGGTCTCGGCGACGTGCACGTCGTCGCGATCGTAGAGCCACTGCAGCTGCAGCCCGTCCATCATTCCCAAGATGGCGCGAGCCGCGGTCTCGGGTGTCCAGCCCTCGCGCAGGGCGCCGCGCTCCACCGCGCGCTGCAGATAGCGAGCGTGGGAGGCGATGATGCTCTCGTAGAACTCGGCGTAGTAGGCATGGGCGGGATGGTCGGAGTTGGTCGCCTCGGCCGAGGCCATGTTGTAGAGCTCGATGACTCCCGGCGAGTGCACATTGTCCTCCGCGAGCGAGACGAGCTCGGTGAGCGACATGCCACCCTCATCGTCGAAGTGCGAGCGCAGCCGCTCGTCGCGGCGCCGGAGCACCGCCATGAGCAGGGCGTTCTTTGTCGGAAAGTAGTGCATGAGCGACTGGTGACTCACGCCCACACGACTCGCGATCTCGCGCAGGGAGGCACCGTGAAGCCCGACCTCGCCGAACACCTCGAGGGCGGCGGCGAGAATCGCCTCGCGCTTCGCGGCGCCCTTGGTGGTGCGGCCGGGCGGTGTCGACATCGGGCTCCTCTCGCCCATCCACCCTAGAGTGCCACCGCTTCAGCGGCGAGCCACAGCGCCGGAGAGGCTATGCGGCGGCGCTGGGACAGATCAGCCGCGTAGCCGTGTGCGCGTCCCCACGAAAGATTTCATGGTCGGTCATAGGCATCGAGCACATGGGGCACACCGGGTTCGCTGGCGGGGCATACGCCGCCTCCGGGCGGCCTATGCCGACCTGGGCGGGTCCCATGATGGGGTAGAGCACCTTGCTGACCCAGTTGAAGACGCCCTTGCGGCCCCTGTAGGGATTCGGCAGGCTGGTCGATTCATTGTGCATGATTCAATCGTACACGAACTATACTGATCCCATGACCGACCTCCTCGCCCTCGACCGCCAGGTCTGCTTCGCCCTTGCCGCCGCGAGTCGGAGCGTCATCTCGCTCTACCGGCCCGTGCTCGAACCGCTAGGGCTCACGCATCCGCAGTACCTCGTCATGCTCGCCCTGTGGGAGACGAGCCCGCTTCGCGTTCACGAACTCGGCGAGAGGCTCTACCTCGACTCGGCGACACTGAGCCCCCTGCTCAAGCGGCTCGAAGCCGCCGGACTCGTCGTGCGCTCGCGCAGCACCGACGATGAGCGTGCCGTCGAGCTCACGCTGACGGATGCCGGCACCGCCCTGCGCTCGAAGGCCGAAGCCGTTCCACCCGCCATCATCGAGCGACTCGGCCTGCCGATCTCACAACTCGAAGCCGTGCGCGACCACCTGCACGCCCTCATCGACGCAAGCAGGCGAGACTAGCCGGGCACGATTCCGTCCCTGGCGACTGTCGGCCGTCTGGTCTAGCTTTGCCGCATGGACGTCATTCTCATCCCCGGTTTCTGGCTCGACGCCTCATCGTGGCACCCCGTCGTGGGGCCACTCGAGGCGGCCGGTCACACGGTTCACGCGCTCACGCTCCCCGGCATGGAGTCGCGTGATGCCGACCGCTCGAACATCGGCCTGCGCGACCACGTCGACGCGGTCATCGCGGTGGTCGACTCACTGCCCGCCGGCGTCGTGCTCGTCGGTCACAGTGGCGGAGGGGCGATCGCGCACGCCGTCGCCGATGCGCGACCGGATGCGATCGCTCGCGTCGTCTACGTCGACAGCGGACCGCTCGGCGACGACGGAGTCATCAACGACGAGTTGCCGGTCGCGAACGGCGAGATCCCCCTGCCCGACTGGGGGGTCTTCGAAGACGAAGACCTCGTGGACCTCACCGAGGAGCTGCGCGCCGAGTTCGCCCGCGTGGCGATTCCGCAGCCCGCTCGCGTGGCCAGCGACAAGCAGCGGCTGAGCGACCCGCGACGCTACGACGTGCCGGTGACGGTCATCTGCTGTGAGGCTCCCTCTAGCCTGTTCCGAGGCTGGATCGAGGCCGGTAAGCCCTGGGTGGCCGAGCTGGCGGCGATCAAGGACTACGAGTTCGTCGACCTGCCGACGGGCCACTGGCCGCAGTTCACGAAACCGGCGGAACTCGCCGAAGCACTCGTGGCGGCCATTCGCCCCTAGGGCGCGGCGCATTCATCACGCCACGGCGCCACCACCCGATCACCCGAGTGTGATGAACTCTTCCCATGCACTTTCGCAGTTACGCCGCGATCGGCGACAGCTTCACCGAGGGGGTGGGCGACGAGCTTGCCGACGGCAGTGTTCGTGGTTGGGCCGACTTCGTCGCCATCGGCCTCGCGCTCGCGGCGCGGGAACGTGACGACAGCGGCAACGACGGTGCGGAGTTCGGCTACGCGAACCTCGCCATCCGGGGTCGGCTGCTCGGTCCGATCCTCGATGAGCAGCTTCGCCCCGCCATCGAACTGAAGCCCGACCTCATCAGTTTCAATGGCGGGGGCAACGACATCATGCGCCCCAAAGTCACGATCGAGGAGATTGCCGATCGCACGCGCGAGGCGGTGGACGAGATTCTCGAGGCGGGCATCCACGTGCTCCTGCTGAGCGGGGGAAACCCGACGCGACACATCCCGCTGGGTGACCGCATCCGCGAGCGCGGCGATGCTCTCGCGCTCGCCGTTCGCGAACGATTGCCTGAATCGGGCGTGACCTTCGTCGACAACTGGTCGGATGTCGAGCTCGAAGACCTGCGCTACTGGTCCGTCGACAAACTGCACCTCGGCGCCGCGGGCCACCGCCGTGTGGCGAGCAACGTGTTGAAGGCTCTCGGTGTCGCCGTTCCGGATTGGGGCGCGGAGGCGGACGAGCTGCAGCGCCCTGGGACCCTCGCCTACTGGCGCAGTTTCGTGCTGCCCTGGATCGGTCGCCGACTGACCGGCCGCTCGTCGGGGGACGGCCGCGAACCGAAGCGGCCCACGCTTGCTCCCGTCATCCCGTCGTAGGCCTTGCGCCCTCGATATCGGTCCCACCCTCCTAGGCTGGTCGCATGCTTTCTCTCGATGACGTTCGCGATGCCGCTACCCGACTCGAGGGAGTCGCCCATCGCACGCCCGTGCTGACATCGACGACACTGGACGACCTCGCGGGTGCGCGGGTCTTTCTCAAGGCCGAGAACTTTCAGCGCGTAGGGGCTTTCAAGTTCCGCGGCGCCTACAACGTCATCTCACGGTTGAGTGCTGCCGAACTCGAGCGCGGCGTCGTTGCGTGGTCGTCGGGCAACCACGCCCAGGCCGTCGCTCTCGCCGCCCGCATGCTCGGGGCACCGGCGACGATCGTCATGCCGTCTGACGCCCCCGAGTCGAAGGTGGCCGCGACGCGGGGCTACGGCGCTGAGGTCAGTTTCTACGACCGCTACACGGGTGACCGCGAAGCGCTCGGCCGAACCCTCGCCGAGGAGCGCGGGCTCACCATCATCCCGCCCTACGAGCACTACGGCATCATGGCCGGGCAGGGCACTGCCGCCCTCGAACTGCTCGATGAGGTGGGCGAGCTCGACGAGTTGCGTGTGCCGGTCGGTGGCGGCGGCCTCATCGCGGGGAGTGCCACCGCCGCGAAGGGGCTCTACCCCGACATCCGGATGCTGGGCGTCGAGCCCGAGGCGGGGAACGACACCCAGCTCTCACTCGCGGCTGGCGAGCGGGTGCAGATCGAGGTTCCCCGCACGATCGCCGATGGACAGGGTTCCGAGATCCCCGGTGAGCTCACCTTCGGCATCAATCGACGTCTCGTCGACGGCATCGACCTCGTGACGGATGACGAGATCGTGCAGGCGATGGCCTTCGCATTCGACCGCCTCAAGATCACGCTCGAGCCCTCGGGGGCGACGGCTCTTGCATCGACGATGTTCCGCGGGCCGCAGAAACCCGGCCGGCGCGTCGGCGTGATCCTCTCGGGCGGCAACGTCGGCCTCGCGCGCTTTCGCGAACTCACCGCACCCCGTGATTAGGCTGCGGGAGGCCGGAACAGTCGCAAACCGCTTCCTCAGGAGTGGTCGCGCGCACGCCAGATGAGGATGCTGCCGCCCACGATCCCGAGCAGCGCAATGCCCCCGAGCACGAAGTCGATCGGCAGCGAGTAGCCGGAGATGCCGAGTTCGTCGATCTCGTGCCCGCGGGCGACGAGCACCTGCGACAGCCACACCCCCGCCGCGACGCCGGCGAACAAGAACGCCACCCCCAGCACACGCCGCTGCACCATCGAACCCTGCGTCTCGCTCATGGCCCCACTATAGGCACCCCTTGCCGTTCGCGGCGCAGCCCGGCTGGCGCAACACTGAGCGCTGGATGACAGCAGAGAGGGCGATCGAGTTTATCGAGCCACAAATTTGGGTGCTCCTCGGCGTCTTCGGCACCGACCCGCGCTGACGACGCTGCTTCGTCCACGCGGATCACTCGCCCACCGCAACGGATCAGTAAGAGGCCGCAGAGTCTCGCAGGTGGTGCTGCAATCGTTGGATCGGCACCGGAACACCGCTCGTCTCCATGCGACAGGTGAAGAGCCGTCGCACGATGCGCTGGTGCGGGGCCAGCTCGCGCACGGCAACCCCTTTGGGCGGATCCTTCAGCAGCAGTCGTGGCAGCAAGGCCACACCGAGTCCGGCTGCCACCAGGTTCAGGGCGGTTCGGAAGTCCTGTCCCTGAAAGTCGAGGTGGTTCCGCTCGTCGGCCGTCGAGGCTGCTGCATCGCTCAGCTGCTCTCCCGCACTCACCTGGGTGACGATCCACGCGTCGGGAGCCACCGCATCCAGCGGTACCGAGCCTCGCGACGCCAGCGCATGGTCGGCCGGCAGCACGACCATGATCGGGTCGTCCATCAGGCGCTCGCGAACGATACCCGCCGGAATCGTGTCGGGCGCGTGCTCGTAGTCGAAGGTGATCGCGAGATCCAGGATGCCTCGAGCAAGCAAGGCATAGGTCTCACTCTGCTCCACCTCGCGCAGAACGATATGCACACCGGGGTGTTCGGCGCGCAGCCGAGCGAGCGCGAAGGGCACGAACGAGGAGGCTGCGGAGATGAAGGCACCGAGACGCACCCGGCCGATGCTGCCCTCGGCGAGTGCGGCGAGCTCCGTTCTCGCACGGCTCATGGATGCACCGATCGCTCCTGCCGCCGACAGCAGCACGTGACCCACCTCGGTCGGTCGCACCGGTCGACGCGTCACCACGCGTGCACCCACCCGGCGCTCGAGCTCCGCCAATTGCTGCGACACCGCCGACTGTGTGTAGCCGATCTCCTCCGCCGCCCCCGCGAAGGAGCCCAACCGCACGACCGCCTCGAGAGTCTGCAGGTGCTGTGGGTCGAACTGCCACGACATGCTAATTAGCTTAGCTAATCGACATGCAAGAGAACATCGCTTGAGTTTATGTGTTCCGGTTCTGAGACTGGATGCCATGGACACCACACAATTCGACGACGCGATCGCCGCACTTCCCCGAAAGAGCATCGGCTTCTACCCGACCCCATTCCACGAGCTGCCCACACTGGGTCAGCGATACGGCATCCGCTTGTTCATCAAACGGGAGGACATGGCGGGGCCGAGCGCCATCAGCGGCAGTAAGACGCGTCTCGCCGAGTTCATCATCGGGCGCGCCCTCGAGCAGGGCGTCACCCACCTCATCACCCTCGGTGCGACGCTCACCAACTCTGGCCTGCAGTTCGCGATCGCGTGCCTGCGCAGTGGCATCACTCCGATTCTCGTGCTGACCCGCAACGTGGGGAATCACGGCCCCCTCGGGGAAGCCCGCGGCAACTATCTGCTCAACACGGTCATGGGTGTTGAGACCCACCTCATCAGCGCAGAACGCGACCCGTGGGATGACGCTGACACACTCGCCAGAGTCACTGCAGTCATCGAAGGGCGCAGGGCCGAGCTTGAAGCCGACGGCCACCGAGTGCTGGTCGTCGGCGGCGGCGGGGCGCACCCGGATGGCTTCGTCGCGCACAGCGTGACCTTCCGGGAGATGCTGCAGCAGTCGGCGGCGCTCGGTGTCGACCTCGACTTCGTGTACCACACGATCGGCACGGGCACGGCGCTGCCGGGCATGCTGGCCGCGAAGCTGTCGCTCGGGCATCCGGTGAAGTTCCGGTCGATCTCGATTCAGGGTTACGACGATGACGACGCCATGAACCCGGCGGTCATCGTGGAGCGCACCAAGTCGGTGCTGCAGCGGCTGGGCGCGACGATTCCGGATGATGCGACTATCCGCGCCGAGATCGATGTCGATCAGGGCTTCATCGGCGACGACTACGCGGTGCCATCGCCGGCGAGCACAGCGGCGATTCGTGAGCTGGCCAGCACAGAGGGTGTGTTCGTCGGGCCTGTCTACACCGGGAAGGGCCTCGCGGGGCTGCTGGAGCATGCACGCACCGGACGCATCCCGGCGGGCAGCACGGTGGCGTTCCTGCACACGGGCGACACCGGCAACCTGTTCGAGATCGCTGCGATCGCGGGCGACCTCGCGAGTCAGCGCGAGACGTAACCCAGCCACCCACTCACGTTAGGGCGGCGCCTTGTAGCTGGGGCGGGATTCGAACCCGCGACCTCACGATTACGAGTTCGACGACCAAAACCTCGTGGCTGGATGGCCCCGGTGACCCCCATACGAGGGCTTGAAATTCCGGGCAAGATCGACCATTTGCGAGCAGCGGTCACGTTTTCCTAACGGCCCGCATGGCGACTACAACACTGGGGCCTCCGCGGCGATTCAATGACGAGACGACCACAAGTCCCGAACCTGAATGGCCGACAATCGGAATGCTTCTCGAGAAGTACGAAACCTACTTGGGCGCCATCGGGCGTAGACCCGGAACCATCGAACAGAGAGTGGGAGACATCCGCCGACTTGCCGAGTTTCACGGCGAGGTGTTACGCCTCGGCGTCCACGACCTACTCGCCTACTACGAGGCACATCCGACCTGGCAACCGGAGTACCGCCGCAAAATCCGTGCTTCGCTAACGATGTTCTATCGCTGGGCACGGCTCGTCGGCCACATCGAGCAGGATCCAACCGAAGACCTCGAGCCCGTCTCAGTCCCAATGAGGGAACCGCGACCAACCCCCGACGACGTCATACTTGACGCTTTCGAGGACATGAACCTTCACGAGCGCGCCATGCTTCTCCTGGCGGCCACCATGGGTTTGCGCAGAACCGAAATTGCCACACTTCACCCTGCGGCAAGAGCCGGTGACCAGCTCTACATCGAGGGCAAGGGCGGCAACACCCGCATACTGACGCTTGACCCGCTAACTCTCGAATACCTCGTCCTGCTCGAGCAACTACAGGGGACCGACTCGCACTATTTCCCCGGGCGCTTCGGCGGTCACGTCCACCCCGCGACGGTCTACAGCTGGGTCACAAGGCACCTCGGGCGACCTTGGACTCTCCACAACTGCCGAACACGTGCTGGCACGGTCGGATTCAGGGGTACCAAGAATCTGCGTGCTGTACAGAAGTTCCTTGGTCATCGTTCGATCGCCACCACCGAGGTCTATGTTGGGGTCCTGCAAGACGAAGTAGCGTCGGTGGCAAACGCCACCTCCCTCGCATTCTCACGCGATCGGCAATCAACCCCTGGTCGGCCCAACGTTCCAAAACGGAAAGACCGCGTTGAAGAGCATAAGCAGTTCCTCCAAGACCTCGCCAGTGTCACCACTCGAGCGAAGAAGTTCGGCATCGAGCTCACACTGAGGTAGAGCCAGGAGAGCCGCTACGCGGCCTGTGCTTGTTAGTCCCTTTGGGACCGTTTTTCGCATCCGGTGATTGTACGGGCGATTCCTCCGCTCCGTTCAAATTCGCTCGCTATTTAAATCCTCACTCCGCTGCGCTCCGTTGCGGCTTAAACCGCTCCCGACCGCTGCGCTATTTGCACTGCGCTCCCCCTCGCCCAAGGGCCGGCAAGTGCCGAAAAACGGTTAGAGGGAAATTTCAAGGAGAGGAACCCATGAACGAAGAAATCGACGGCTACGAGGTCCCCGTAGACCCCCTGGAACTGCTGCAGTGCGACAGCTGCCAGTAGGAGCAACACCAGCCATCAATGCCACAGGAGGCCACGAAATGAACGAGCGATTCGCCACACTACTCAACTCGGTCGACGAAGCCCTCGAGCGCGTCAACTACGACCTCAACCACCGCGACGACCCCGACCTAGACGAAGAGACCTTTGCCGAGATGGTCGAAGACGCAAGCCTCGACCTCTCCGCCGCCTTCCACGCATGGAGGGACAACTCATGAGCCAGCTCACCTTCGACCTCGACCAAATGATCCACGAAGCCGACCTCGCGGCCGCACCCGCATGGACCGGCCCCGCACCCCTGCACTTCACCACCGACTACCACGACCCCGCCGACCTCGCCGCAGCGTTCGAACGCTACAAGTTCGAGCACGGCAACCTCGGCTGCATCCCCCACTCCCACATGTGGCACAACACCACCACCATGGGCAACGCCAACACCCTCACAGACGGCCACGACCTGCTGGTCCTCTCGGCAGACCTGCGCTGCTGGTGCTGGCCCAGCTTCAAGGGAACCGCCGCCCAGTGGGCAGCACAAGGCAAGTGCTCGTGCGTAGGCGCCCTCGTCACCCAGACGATCTGCGAACCCTGCCGGTGGCACCACATCGCCGCCGACGAAAACACCGCCGTCGAGGCATGGCACGACCACGCATGGCCCGGCTGGCGAGCACTGCCCGTAGTACCTAGCGCCCTGCGCAAGTACGACAACCAGAACAAGCCCAGCCCAAAGTTCGCCGAGTGGATCCTCGACAACTACCCACTCGAATGGCAGCAGCCCGGCGCCCCCATCCTCACTGAACGCGCACCCAACGGAACACGCCACGTCCCCCAACGCTCGCCCTGGGGCGGATTCGACCTCAGCGCACCAAGAGACACCACCCCCTGAGCAGACCACCCCATCAAGCCAATGACGAAAGGAACACCATGACCAGCATTGAAGAAGCAACCCGAGCGTGGGCCAAAGGCATCTACCCCATCGAGGCCGGCGTCGAGCTCCTCATCCGACACGGCAAAGCCATCCACGAGAACGCACCATGGCTAATCGACCTTCGGGACGATCGCGCGCTGGAGGTTGTCGGGGTGCAACACCACGCCGAAGAGCGCACCCACGTCGCAATTGACGTCGATCGACTGCTCGAGCATGCGGGCGCGTGGTCGGGAAGCGAGCGGCGCATCGCTCGCATCGCCGCCTCGCTGATCGACGGCACCCCGGTTGACCTGAACGATGCTCTCCCCGGACTCGACCGCACCACCCTCACGGACGTACTCGCCGCGATCGCACACGCCAACGGCTCTCACGAACACTCTGGAGTTCTCTACAACGAGGCAGGCGCCCCAGCCGGATTCGAGCAGCTCCCCAGCCTCTACCCGTGGTCACGTCCTCTTCACGACGAGGCAGCCCAGCTGAGTGACATCACCATCAACAACCCCGATGAGCTGCGCACCCGACTCGCCTCGCACCTCGCCCCGAGCCCCGGCGCGGAGACACCCTCCTCCGACGGCAACCGCTCGATCGGCAAGTAGGGCTCGCGGCACTTCTGAAACGAGAGGACATCACAGTGCAAAAGCAGGAGTACATCATCACCATCGACGGCGTCGATTCGGGTCGCATCGTGACCTCAGGGGGACCGCTCCACGCTCGAGGACTCGCCTTACGCGAACGCGAGGCCATGGGCACTCCGATCAGCCTGAGTCGCGTCACAGCTCAGGTTGTACCCAGTGTTTACGAGGTCCCCGTAGACCCCATGGAGGATCTGCAATGCGACAGCTGCCAGTAGCTACCCCGCGCGCGTGCTCCGCGGGTGAATGCGGTCGGCCCGTCACTGCTCGCGGGATGTGCCGCCGACACTACCTGCAGGCATGGCGGGCTGGCACCCTCGAGGCATCCGCTCTGCGCGATCGCCACGTCGTGGTCTGCCCGCCCGAGCACCCTCACGACGTTGAGACCTGCTGGCTCGAGCACAGCTGCCGATGCACGCAGTGCCGGCACGCGCGCAAGATGGAACGTCAACGTCGCCGCAACCGACTCCTCGCCTACGACCAAGCCATCACCCAGCCACGAGTTCCCGCCCAAAGGGTGCGGGCTCATGTGCTCGCCCTACGAGACCACGGTCTCGGGCTCGACCGGATTGCAGACGCGGCAGGAGTTTCGCGTTCAGTGGTGGCCGACGTCGTGTATGGACCGCGAGGCGCCGAGAAAGCCGGCAACCCTGCCCGATTCATCAAGTACCGCACCGTGCGCGTCGACCACGCCAACAAGCTTCTTACCGTGACCACTAACCAGGTCGAGGCTGCCTACGTCTCCCCCGTCGGCACTCAGCGCCGCCTGCAGGCCCTCGTGGCCATCGGATACACGCAGACCCACCTGGCAGAACAGCTGGAGATGCGGGTCGGGAACCTCTCCAAGATCATCCTCAGCGACCGACCTCGCCTCAGGGCCGAAACGCACCAGGCCGTTTGCAACGTCGTTACTCGACTTTGGTCGACGCCGCAGCACGGCAAGCGTGCTGACGCCTCCCGGCGCTTGGCTGCTCGGCGCGGCTGGCTGGGACCGCTGCACTGGGATGACATCGATCACGACCCCGCGCCGGCAACCGTCGACCTCCTCGAAGAGTTCGTTATCGACGAGGCGGCGGTGACGCTGGCCTGCTCAGGCGAGCAGGTCAAGCTGCGCCCTCAGGAGCGACGTGAGGGCATCCGCCGGCTTCACGCTGCCAAACTCACCGACGGGCAGATCGCCACACGGCTGCACATGGCCCCAGAGACGGTGCAGCGCATCCGCAAGCAACTCCAGCTTCCCGCCGTGGCTGGTGCCGACCGCCAGCTCATCGCCTAGACCTAAGGATCCACGTGGCCAGATCGTTCGACCTCGACCCGCTGCACGTCACCTACACCCCGACGCCCGCAGCGCTCCTTGGTGACGCAGTGGTCTTCCAGCACAGCTGGTGCGGTGCAACGATCGTGTGGCGACCCACCGCCACCGAACAAGCGCTCGGCCCATGCCCCGCGTGCGATCGACCCGAACAAGGTTGGTGGCGTCAGAAGTTCCCCGTGTCTGGATTCGCGATTCGCCCGGCAAAGAAGCGGCAGCCTTCTCGGTGAATCGGATGCCACCGGCCGTCGAGCTCGAACACTCACCCTCATGCCCAGATTGCTCGACTCCGCTAGAGCTGTGCAGCGGACTTGGGCCATCCTCGTGGTGGTACTGCCCCACCTGCCGCGTCGCACGGCTTTCGCTCTAGCCCACTCTCTCGACCAATGAGGCATCGAACGGGTCTGCCGTCCTGACGTTGTTGACCTTCTTGTCGACCGGATAGTAGTCGAGCGTCTTGGCCACGGCGATGCCGCTGGCGGTGATGGCCTCCAGCGCCGACTCCTTGCGGGCTCGAGCTTCGGCTACCGTGGCACTGGCTCTAGACGCTGGCGTGAAGGAGGCAGGCGATAGCCACTCGTCCCACACGTCGGGTGTGAGAAACACGGGCATGCGGTCATGGACCTCGCCGGATGCGTCGCGGCCCTCATCGGTGATGATAACGAATCGCAGCTCATGGCCCTGATCAGTCTCGACCGCCTTGTAGAGACCGGCTGCCGCCAGAAGCGGCGAGGTCGCGACTGCCCTCGCGCGGTGGATAAATTGGGGTCGACGGTCGGTCTTCGGTCCTACCCATTCGAAGTAGCCGGTCATCGGCACGAGGCACCGCGTCGACGCGAGAGGGCCAGCCCAGGTGGTGGTGAGCTTGTCGAGCCTGGCGTTGATCGAGGGCCCCTTGGCCGTGGAGTAGGGAGAGCGTGGGAAGTCCCACTTGGCAAACTCGAGTCGGCGCTCGAGCTGCTCATCGTTGAGCAGTTCCCTGACGATGGGCGCCTTGTTGGTGGGGGCGATGCTGAACCTTGGCCGCCAGTCGCGGAAGTCGCCGCCGGCCGCGACGAACTCTTGAATCATCTCGTCGGTCTCAGCGTTGAGAGCAAACCGTCCACACATGTCGTGGGAGCTTACTCGTAGGTCCTGAGCAGCACCCAGCCCCTGGCTGTCTGCTGCACGTCGAACACGAGCGAGCGCCCGGCCTCGCCCCGTGCTTGAAACCTCCACCCCACCACGGAGGGCGGATGTGTGATTGCCGGATGCCACCCGAGTTCATCCTCTAGCCGGGTAGGGCGGTCGTTGACTCTGAACCGTTCACCGCGCCACACCAGTCGCGCTGGCACGCCGTTGGCGAACCAGACCGCGACCTCATCCGTGTGCGTCAATTGCACCCGTCTCACCTCCCACACTCATCGAACATATGTTCGATGGTGTAGAGCTTAGACACGTCGTTGGCGACACGCCAAGCGGCGCTCGATCAAGGATTCGCAAACTGCCAATGGGGCGTATCCAGCCTCTGCGTGAACGGCACAAGGGCTCAAAGGCGTGGGTTTGGATTAGGTGCGATTCCGAGCTCGGCAATCAGCACCTTCACCCGCTGCTCGATGTCGTCGCGTATCTCGCGGACGATCTCGATCGATTCGCCAGAAGGGTCTTTGAGGTCCCAGTCGAGGTAGCGCTTGCCTGGGTAGTAAGGGCATTCATCCCCGCAGCCCATTGTCACGATCACGTCTGACGCTTGCAGCCCAACTGGGGTCCATGCTTTCGGCGCCTCGGCGGCAATGTCAATGCCAACCTCGGCCATCACGGCGACAGCGACAGGGTTGATGTGTTCGCCGGGGTTGGAACCGCCTGAGCGCACGATTGCGCGGTCGCCAGCTAGGTGCCGGAAGAATCCGAGCGCCATCTGGGAGCGCCCGGCGTTGTGCACGCAGGCGAACATGACGGACGGTGTTGTTTTGGACATGGTGGTTTCCTTTCGTTGAGGGTAGAGAGCGAGGACGATGGCGACGCCGAATGCACCGCCTAGGAGCTGGGCGAGAATGAACCAGAGTGCGGGCGTCGGGGCGATGCCGGTGAACGTATCGGAGAAGATGCGCCCGACGGTCACCGCGGGATTTGCGAATGCGGTGGAAGAGGTGAACCAGTACGCGGCACCGAGGTAGGCACCGACCGCTGGCCCAATTAGCGCCGGCCGTCCGTTGCGAGTGAGGGCGAAGATGACCAGCACGAGACCAGCCGTTGCTACAACTTCGGCTAACAGATGCTTCGTATCAAGGCGGTCCGTCGTTGAGAGGCTGCTCGCGACTCCGAACATTGCGTTCGCGAGAACTACCCCGGCGGCCGCGCCCACCAGCTGTGCTGCGACATAGCACAGAGTTTCGCCCACGCGACGGGTAGCGCCGAGCATTCGGTCAGCAAACGTGATCACGGGGTTCAGATGGGCCCCGCTGACTGGCTGAAGTACGACGATGAGGACTGCGATGCCGAGGGCCGTGGCAAGCGCATTCGCCATGAGTTGCGCACCGTCGTTCCCGGGCGACAGTCGCTCTGCGGCGATACCAGAGCCGACGACAACGGTCACCAACAGGCCGGTGCCGAGGAACTCCGCACCGGCCTGCCGTGCTACCGCTGGGGTGCTCAGCAACAGGGCCCACCTGGGCAGCGCGTCGCACAATTGGTTGGGCATTCCACCGGGTCGCAGCAGTCGTGCATCTTCCATTCCTCCATCCATCGACGCTTGTCGATGGAGTCGAGCATGACGCATAGCATCGACGCTTGTCAATATCGACGCTAGTCTATGTATATGACAGTCATGGAGTTATTGCCGGTGCGCGATCTACAAGCCTGTTGCGCACCCATCACTCGCGAAACCGTGAGTGCCGAGAACGCTGCCAGCCTCGCCGTCTCCCTCAAGGCCCTCGCAGATCCCGCGCGCCTGCGGATCATCTCGATGGTCGCCGCACACGAGGACCAGGAAGCGTGCGTATGCGACCTCACTGAGCCACTGGGCCTTTCCCAACCAACTGTCTCGCACCACCTCAAGGTCTTGGTGGACGCTGGATATCTCACTCGATCCAAACGAGGAACGTGGGCCTACTACCGCCTCGTCCCCGGAGCACTAGACGGCGCCGCTGCGCTCCTCACGACCGTCTAACAACCGTGTCACCCAGGCCGGCTCCGGGCTGTACTACTCTTTCTACCGCCGCCACCGTGGGCGACAACCGTTATCTGATTGCGTAGCCTCCCGGCTCCGAGTGGGCAGAGCGACCAACTTTCCCCGCTGAACAGTCATTCGCACTCATCGCGGGCCGCCCTCCTCGAAGACTTCAACGCTCCGCGTCGGAACGTGACGTACTCTGCGATACTTACGATTTCGCACACTGAGTATCGTCGCCGCAATGAGCGCCGCAATGACTGACGCGGCGAGTATGGCGACTTTCGCGTGGTCATGGTGTTCGCTCTCGCTCGAGAAACTAAGCTCGGCCACTAAGAGCGAGACCGTGAATCCGATCCCGGCGAGCAAACCTACGCCGAGAATGTCAATCCATCGCAGTGCAGGGTCTAGCGTCACGCGACGGACTCGGGTGATGATCCAGGTTGCGAGAATGATCCCGACGGGTTTCCCAACGACTAAACCAAGCACGATTCCGATTAGCACGGGGTCGGTGACGGCCGAAATGATCCCTTCGGCTCCGCCGATTGCTACTCCGGCAGAGAAGAACGCGAAGATTGGAACGGCAATTCCCGCTGATAGCGGACGAAACCGGTGTTCGAAAATCTCGGCTAGTCCCGGACTGGCGCCCGGGGCGCTTGCGGTCTTCTTGTGAAGCACGGGAATGGTGAATCCAAGGAGCACCCCCGCGATGGTTGCGTGGATGCCGGATGCATGGAGCAATGCCCACGCGACGATCCCGATGGGCAATAGAAGCAGCCATGCCGCTCTGGGATGCAGGTGGAAGTACTCTCGGTACCGCTGAGCGATAAGTCCGTATATGGCGATGACCCCTAACGACAGCACCAGCGCCAGCGGGTCGATCGACTCAGTGTAGAAAATTGCGATGATGCCGATAGCGATGAGATCGTCCACCACGGCCAGAGTAAGCAGGAATATCCGCAGCGCGCCCGGAAGGTGGGAACCGATCAGGGCAAGCACGGCGACGGCAAAGGCAATGTCGGTCGCGGCAGGGATCGCCCAACCCCTACTCATCTCGGGCGCTCCGGCAACGACTACGACGTAGACGAGCGCCGGCACTACGACTCCCCCAACAGCGGCGGCTATGGGGATGATTGCGGTGCTGAATCGTCTAAGGTCGCCGGCGACGAACTCACGTTTGAGTTCGAGGCCGACGAGGAAGAAGAAGATCGCGAGTAGGCCGTCGGCAGCCCATTGACCTAGCGAGAGTCGCAAGTGCAGAGGTTCGTAACCGACCTCGAAGTCGCGCAACGCGAAGTAGCTCTCTGCCCAGGGAGAGTTGGCCCACAGGACGGCGATGGCGGCAAGGCCGACAAGTAGAACCCCGCCAATACTCTCTTTGCGCAAGATCTCGCCGATACGCAGCGTTTCAGCGCGGGAGGCGAGCGGGAAGATTTCGCGAATGCGGTTGAGAGGTCCAAGGTTCAACGGCATGATCTGCCTTTCGGGTCGGTGAAAGCGGCCGTCGACCAGGCTTCCCGACTCTCCAAGAATCTAAGTGTAACGATCAGCGGGTTTCGGTATCGCGCGAATAGGACTAACGTGAACTCTCGGTGTGCCGGGAAGTCTGGTCGGCGGCGTAACAACGTCCCATGAATCGACCGGATCGGAACCAAACACCATGAAGAGCGCACCTATTCAGTCAACCCGCCCATTGCGTCTACTCCTAGGCACACTGGGTAGTCGTGGCGACGTTGAGCCGTTCTTGCACCTCGCCCATGCGGCACAAGCCGCCGGTCACAGCGTTCGCGTCGCTATTCCTGATCAGAACGATCTCGCAACCGATGGGCTCGACATTGTCAGCCTCGGTGTGCGATTTACAGATTTCGCCCAAGGCCGAAGCAGCTCAGCGATGCACGAGTTCCGGAAGAGGATTCGGCCCGCGATGAGCCGTGCTCTAGCGGCATTCGTGGAGGCAGGAACGGACTGGGATCCAGGCGTCATCGTTGCGCATCCGAAGATATTGACCGCACCGGTGCTCGCTGAGCATCACGATGTTCCACACATGGTCGCCGAGCTGACTCCCACTCTCACCCCGACCGCGGAGTTTCCCGCTGCCGGAATCGCCTCCAAGTCCCTGGGGGCGGTGATAAACCGCGTGAGCTACGGGGCAGTCGGCATGGCGGGCTCGATGTTCGCTTCAGACGTCCGAGCCGCTCGCCGGCGGCTCGGAGTACAGCAACGGCTTCCTGCACCGACGGCATCCCTCGTCGCGATCAGCCCAACCCTGCTGCCACGCCCGGCGGATTGGCCGACGACCGCACATATCACTGGCGACTGGCACCACACCACAGGCGGCTCCCCCGTTGACGCCGATCTCCAGGCGTTCATCGAAGCAGACGCACCCTTCATATACGCAGGCTTCGGGTCAATGACTGATGGTGACCCTCGTATCCGAGCCGAGGCGATCATCGACGGTGCGCGTCGCACAGGTCTACGAGTTCTGATGGCGACAGGATGGGGCGGACTACAGCCGCCCACCCGGTGCCTCGGGACTGACGTGCTCGTCACGGAATCCGTTTCACACCAAGAGGTACTCCCTCACGCCGTTGCTGCTATCCATCACGGCGGGGCCGGAACTACGCACGCCGTGGCCCGCGCAGGAATACCGTCAATAGTCGTACCCTTTCTCGCGGACCAACCTTTCTGGGCCGTGCAACTCGAGCGGCTCGGACTCGCATCGCCACCACTACACCGAAACAGGCTCACGCGCGACCGCGTCCGTGCAGCCATTGCCGCTTCCATGAAGTGCGCACCGCGAGCCCGACAAGTCGCCCAGCACATGAGCAAGGAAGACGGAGCCAAGCAAGCAGTAAGCCTCATCGCAAAGCTCACTACCGCCATCGGTACCGAGAACTGATTCCGCCCACGTACCGATTGGCGACACGCAAATGGCTACGAAACTCTCCTATGAAGGCGATGCGATACTTCCCAGCATTCAAGCGGACTCGGTCGAAGGCGGATCCGGTGCCTCGTGCCTGGTGTGGGGAACCGACCTATCGAGGGTCGAAGATCGTCGGCTCGCCCGACAATCTTTGCACGAGCAAGCCACCGCAGCGCTCCGCGCCAGCGTCAACCACCCCGCACTGCAACACCTTGTCCTTGTGTACCGATGTGCACCGCAGCTTCGCTCGCGCATGCAGGATTTCGCACGAGGCGAAGCACGAAGGCTCCACGCCACCCTTGAACTCGAACGAGCCAGCGACGTTGACGTCGTCATGGTCGACATCACCGGACTCGATGACGACCAACTTCCCGAACGACGCTTCAACGAGCTCGCGAGAAGACATGCAGGAATCACGGCATACGCCGCGATCACCTGGGAAGTGATGCGCCACGAATCAATCAACGATGCGTGCTCACGGAACGTCATCTAGGAAACGATTACACCAACCCGAGATTCTAGGGCGGTGTCACTACAGCTCCCCCCATTTGAGGCGGGAATCGTGAACGACCCCCAGCAGATAATTGTCGTGCCAGGCATGAATAAGCGACGTGGAACTGCGCCGATGGAGGCGATCAGCGATTGCCCCGGGGACGGGGTAACCCCGTCCCCGCTCCCTCGCTCCTCGAATTGTCGAACTGACGACCTGCTCTTCTACTCGCAGATATGCAGAGCACCCTACCGCTATAACGCGCTCTGCCAGCACTTGTGAATGACGATGAATGACGAACACGTCTGGCATTTGAGGTGGTCACCGTTGCTTTTGCGTAACCGCCATGCGCGCCGGTGCCCATCGTGAGGGTGAAAGCGAGGTGGCCGCGGTGCCAAGACATGACCAGGTTCAGCAGGTTGCGTGGGCCAGCATCGCCACCCCTGGCCGCGCGCCACTGCACCTAGGCAACCGACGGTGGGCTACTTGGTGCGACAGCTGCCGCACCAGGTTCATTGCCGGCACCCAGTTCGCCCGCTACTGCTCGCAACGCTGTCGCGATCGCGCCAAGGCGACCACGTCGCAGCACGCGCACCAGGTGGCGCTGGCTGCGTTGACAAGGCGGTGCGAGCACTGCCTCGAGTGGATGCTCACCCTGAATCCTCGGCGTCGCTTCTGCAGCGACACTTGCCGCAATGCGTCATGGCGGGCCGAGCGACGCGACACCGCGACACCGGCCCGTCTTTGCGAGTGGTGCCCAGCGACAATCACCCAGCGACACCGGCGACGCCGGTTCTGCAGTGACGCCTGCCGTGTCGCCTCATGGCGAGCGTCACGACGCGACAACCTGACGTCGGTTGCGACACCGGGTGACGCGACAACCGCGACACCCGGCGGCGTCACGTGATGCCACAGGCGTCAACCTCGGGCGACAATGACGCGACGCCCCCGAACCGGTGTCGCGACACCGGGTGGCGTCACGGCGCGACACGGCGGCGCCAGACGACGCGACAGCGGCGACGGAGCACCTGCCTGGTCGACCTGCGACACCGCGACATTCAGCAGGTGACATCCCTGATAATTCGGGGCGACATCGCCGCACCCACCAGCATCACGACACGACAGCTCGGCGCGACACGCGACACCGCGAGGCGTCACCACCACGACACCACGACGCGGATGTCGCGCCACCAGGAAGCGCCACGAGGCGACAGACGATGCCACGACGTCACGACCGGCGACACCGCTTCGCGTCGCGGTCGCATCTCGGAGGGGCCGGTGTCGCTGCCGACTGAGGCGACAGAGTTCGAGGCGACACCAAGTGTGGTGGCGTCATGATTTCGATGGTCAAGATTTCCTCCGGCGAAGACGCCTGGCGCTACTTCCAGTCGACCGTGGCTGCCGACGAGGCGACCGAGGCATCACCGTCCGGTCGGGCCACCGCGTACTACACCGCTGAGGGCACACCTCCGGGCAGGTGGTACGGGGCAGGGATCGCAGCGCTGGGGATTCGCGAAGGGGCAACGGTGACCCCGGAGCAGCTCTCGCACCTGTACGGGCGGGGCGCTCACCCGGTGACCGGGGCCCAGCTGGCCAAGTCATTCATCGTGCCCCCGACGCTGGAGGAGCGCGTCGACGCCCGGGTCGCAGCCCTGCCTACTTCCTTGACGGAGCAAGACCGGCAGATCGCGCTCGAGCAGATCGTGGTGGAGGAAACCGCTCACACGCCGAAGTCCAGCGTCGCCGGCTTCGAGCTCGTGTTCAACCCACCGAAGTCCGTCTCGGTGTGGTGGGCCCTGGCTGATGAGGCGACGAAGCTACAGATCCGCGCCGCCCACGAAGAAGCGATGCGCGACACAATCGGGCTGCTCGAGCGCGACGCGCTACGCACCCGCACGGGTGTGGATGGTGTGGCCCAGGCCGAGGTCGCCGGCGTCGTGGCTACCGCTTTCGACCACTGGGATTCGCGTGACGGCGATCCGCAGCTGCACACCCACCTGTTGGTCGCCAACCGAGTGCAGGGCCTCGATGGGAAGTGGCGCACGATCGACTCCCGCTACGGCCTCTCCCCCCACATCGTGACCCTTTCCGAGACATACACGGCCACCCTCATGGATGGGCTCTCGAGGCGCTTTGGTGTGGAGTGGGTGGAGCACGAGGTCGCCAAACACCCAGAGCAGTATCAGCAGTACTTGAGGATGCAGGGTCTGACCGATTCGCAGCAGTCCCGTGGGCTGTTTGCTGCCGAAAGCGGTGTGCCGCCACGAAATCAGAAGTGGGAGATAGCGGGGATCCCGCTGGGGTTGTTGGAGGAGTTCTCGACACGGAAGAAGGCGATCGCGATCGCCAAAGACCGACTGGTGGCCGAGTATCAGGCCAAGCACGGCAAGCTCCCGGACCGGTTGACCATCTGGAGGATGCGGCAGGCGGCCACCCGCACCACCCGCAAAGCCAAGCACGTGCACAGCCTCCAGGAGCTCACCAGCAGTTGGCTTCGTCGCGCCGGCGGAGTCGTGGCCGACCCGCGGCAGCTCGTGGCCGATGTGGCAGCTCGCGGCCGAGATCGGCTCGCCGCTGTTCGGCACTGGAGTGTGCGCGGCGAGGACCTCGGGGCCGCGTCGATCGACAACCTCGCCACGGCCACGCTAGGTGCCCTGTCGCAGTCGCGCTCGACCTGGACTCGTCAGAACGCCGGGGCAGAGATTCAACGCCTCCTGAAACCCGTCACCTTCCGCAGCATCGACGACCGCGACACCGCGGCCGCGCGAGTGCTCGAGCGCGTGCTCGAGCAGGCTGTTCGACTCACGCCGGGACGGATTCTGCACGCACCACGCGAGTTCACCACGAGCGACGGGCACTCCCAGTTCGCGCCCTTGTCGCGGGAGCTGTTCACGACAGCGCAGATCCTCGAGGCCGAGCAGCGCCTAGTCGCCACCAGCACCATGGTGACACCCATCGCTGTGGCCGGGGAAACCGTTGAGGCGTTGCTTGCCACCCCTACGGAGGGCCGGCACCTGGGTGACGATCAGGCTCGCGCGGTCGAGCGCATCGCCACGAGCGGGCTGGCGCTCGACCTGCTGGTGGGGCCCGCTGGCGCGGGCAAGACCACCACATTGGCGAAGCTGCGCGACGTGTGGGAAACCCAGTACGGGGCCGGGTCCGTGGTGGGCCTTGCCCCCAGCGCCGTGGCCGCACAAGTCCTCGGTGACTCGCTGGGGATCCCGACCGAGAACACGGCCATGTGGCTGACCAAAGCCACCCACACCAGCGACCCACGCTTCCAGATGAGGGCCGGGCAGCTGATCATCGTTGATGAAGCCGGCATGGCCGGCACACTCGCCCTCGACCAGCTGCGCAACCACGCCGAGCAGGCCGGCGCGAAAATCGTGCTGGTGGGTGACTGGGCCCAGTTGGGCGCGGTCGACGCCGGCGGCGCGTTCGGGCTGCTGTGTGCCGGCAGGGGTGATGTTGCCGAGCTGGTGGACGTGTGGCGGTTCAAGACCGGGGCAAACCCGTGGCAAGCCGACGCCTCCGCCGTCGTGCGCGTCGGCAGCGCTGCAGGACTTGTCGCCTACGTCGATGCCGGCTGGATCGCGTCCGGCGACCTCTCGGACATGATTGCCGACGCCCTTCACGCTTGGCAGGAGGATGTGGGAGCGGGGCGGGAATCGCTACTGATCGCCGCCGACAACACCACGGTCGCCACTTTGAACGAGCACGCCCAGGCGTGGCTTTCCGAGGCTGGACTTCTCGGAGAAGCCTCCGTGCCGATCAGCGGCGGGCACCAGGCCCACGAGGGCGACCTGATCGTCACTCGCGACAACGACCGCTCGCTGCGGGACTCACACGGCGGGTGGGTGCGAAACGGCCAGGAATGGCGTGTGAGTCGGGTCCGCACTACCGGGGAGGCCATCGTCGTCTCGGAGTCGGGAGCAGAGCTTGTTCTGTCACCGGACTACCTGCGCGAGCACGTGCAATTGGGGTACGCCACCACGGCCCACCGCGCTCAGGGACGCACCGTGGAGACCACCCACACGCTGGTCGATGAAACCCTCACCCGCGAGGTGCTCTACGTGGCTTTGACCCGTGGGAGCGAAAGCAACCGGCTGTATGTGGCGGCCGGTGACCAGGCTGACGCTGAGCACGAGAACACCATCACCCATGGCTACATGGACGTGCTCGAGCAGGTCCTTGCCCGCTCGGGCACCGACACCTCAGCCACCGCCACCAAGCAGCACGAGCAGGAGCGAGTCAGCAACATTCGCCAGCTCGCAGCCGAGTACGAGACCCTTGCCTCCACCATCGCCCACACCCGCTACGACGACCTCCTTGCCGCAGCACTCCCGCCCGGCGCGGTCGACGCGGTGCGGGACTCCGCCGCCTACCACGCCACCATCGCGCTGCTTCGCCGGGCAGACAACCACGGAATCGACCTCGAGGCCACCCTGCCGGGCCTTATCGCCAGCCGCGAACTCGCCACGGCAAGAGATGTGGCCGCCGTCGTGCACTACCGTCTCTCGCGCGCCCTGACCGAGCAGATCGAGACCGCCCCCGCAGCACCCAAGCAGCGCCTCATCGTCGGCCTGGTCGCGGCGATCACCTCACCCAACCCCGACATGCAGCGCGCCCTCGACGAGCGCGAGGCAGCGCTGACCGACCGCGCGCAAACTCTGGTCGCTCGCGCCCGAGAGTACGGGTCTGCCTGGCTTGCCGGGCTGGGTGCGCCCACCCCTGGCACGGAGGCGCAATGGGAGGAGGCGGTCATCACGATCGCGGCCTACCGGGACAGGTGGGGGGTGGCCGACCCCGAGGTACTTGGCCGCATTGACGACCTGAACCACCAACGCCGCGCCGACCACGCCCGCGCCAACACCGCCCTTCACCGGGCGCTGGTTTGTGCCGGGCTCGTAGTCGATGACACCGCCGACCGCGCCGAGCGTGCTGCCCGGCTACTGGTGTAAGCGCGCACCCGCCGAGCTTGCAGATAAGATCATCAGCGCAGAAGCCGCGGGGGCGCTGGCCCGCACCATCGACCGCGCCAGCGCCAACCCCGAGCTGTTGACAAACGCCATACGCCGCGTCACCGACGGCGGCCTGGGGACCCCACGAGACCACGCGGCCGTCCTCAACTATCGGCTCGGTCAAGAACTCGCCGCAACCGAGCAGCCACCGGCCACGGGGATGAGGCCGGCAACGGCGGGCACGACCCCGGCCCCGCCTCCCCCGGAACCGGAGCGACCAATCGGTCGCTGACCACAGGAGTCTGCGCAGGCTGGCCGATCAATTTAGTGAATCGCCGTCGACCAGAAAGGCACCCCGTGAGCGACACCATAGACGCCCCAGCAGCCGTTGCAAGGGCAATCAGTGAAGACATGACCCGGCGCGACCCCCGCGCCCACTATGACCGGCTCGATGAGGCCATTGAGCGCGAAATCCTCGACCCTCTCCACCGGCAGGGGTACGGGTACGACGACTTCGACGTCGACGCCATCGCCGACGAGTTCATCGTCTTCGACACCGACGACCAGCTCTACCACCTCGACTGGGTCACTTACCCCGAGCTGCACAAGCAGACAGAGCGATTCTGGAACCTGGTCTACCGGCACCAGAAGCCGGCACCGACAGCCGAGTCGATTCACACCATTCAGCAGGCGGTCACCGACCTCGACTTCACCCCTGACACAGTGGCTCGGGTCGCATGGGCGGTGATGTGCGAGCCGGGCAGTCGGGAAGCCGGCCAGCTGATCCGCGAGCACGGCCTCGAGCGTTCGTTTGACATGGTGAACCTCGGCACGCTCGAGGATGCCAGGCTGCAGCTGGGTGCCCGCGAGGTCACCGCCATCAAGGTCCGGCGGGTACTGGAGGCGACCCAGCGTCACGGCATGACGATCATCGGCCCGCACGATTCCCACTGGCCGTGGCGCATCGACGCACTCAAGGACGTAACACCATTCGTGCTGTGGGCCAAGGGCGACACTGCCTTGCTCACAGCCGACAAGGTCACTGCCATCGTCGGGGCGCGTGCCGCGACCGGCTACGGCGAGCACGTCACTATGAACCTGGCCGGTGGCCTGGTCGACCAGGGCCACGTGGTGGTCTCCGGGGCCGCCTACGGCATCGACGGCATGGCCCACCGCGCCACCCTTGCCGCACACGGAAGCACCGTGGCGGTCATGGCTGGCGGTCTCGATCGCCCCTACCCGTCCGGGCACGAAGCGCTCTATGCTCGCATCGTCGAGAGTGGACTCGCGGTCAGTGAGCTTCCACCCGGAACTGCCCCCACCAAGCATCGCTTCATCCAGCGCAACCGCATCATCGCCGCCATGGCCGACGTGACCGTTGTTCCCGAAGCCGGCTGGAGGTCCGGGAGCCTGAATACGGCAACGCACGCCATCGGGCTGGGGCGGCCCGTGGGTGCCGTGCCCGGCCCCGTCACCAGCGCAGCCAGCTCAGGCACTCACCGACTCGTCCGCGAGCACGGTGCGGCCCTCGTGACCAACTCCGCCGAGGTAGCCGCGCTGACCGACTTGCCCGCAGTCCCCAATCAGCCACGGCACAAGAGGATGCTGGCAACCGCCTTCGGTGACGACATCGCCAACGAGCTCGTCGCCAGCGACACCTGGCCCACTCTCGCGGGCGTTCTCGACCGCGCCTCGAGTGAAAAGATCGACCTCACCGAGGTATTCGATGCGGTGAAGGACAGCTCCACCGAGTCGGCTCACCAACGGGCGTCCGCGCTGCAGTACCGACTGCTCAGCGGTCCGCTGGCCGCGCAGTACGACGCCGTCACTAACATCCGCCACCAAAACGCTGAGTCGGTCAACTCCACGCTCCGGCCAGCATCCACCGGAATCTCAGCCGTGGGGACTGCGGCGCCGGCAGCAGCGGTGACGATGTAGCTGCACCGCGTCAAGCTGTGCCCCCGGTGTTTCGCCGGGGGCACAGCTTTTTTGTGGACGTCAGTCCGAGCGGTCGTAGGCTGATGCCGTGACCCCTGACGGCTCGAATCCACAGTCTGATGGTGAGAGCTACCGAACGTGCCCGGAGTGCGGCAAGGACTGCACTCCCGCCGCGGCGACTGATCCGGGGCTCGGCGTGCGTGTGGTCTTCTCATGCCCCGAGCATGGCGTCCACTCGATCATCGACCCGTTCGAAGATGCTCGATAGCTCGAGCCCCAACTGACCTCGAGCGATGGCTGCCCTACAGGTTGATGGGACGAGCCGGCGCTACCGATGGTGCCACCGACGTGTGCGCCGCTGCGGGAACCGCATCGTACAAGGGCGCGGGCTGCCCACGGTACTGCGGCGGCAGTTGGCCTTGTTCGAAAAGGGCGAGGTCGCGGGGACCGTCGGCTTCTCCGGAGCGCCAGAAGGTCTCTGCAACGTGGTCTAGGTAGTTGTCGCGCTCGGTCACGGTATTGAACTCGGTTGCCTGAACGTCGCCCTCGAAGTAGACGAGGGCGCGCGGGCGGGCGTAGTCGTCGTTGGTCATCACGACGATGCCTGGCCACCGACCCATGTCGTAGCCGTCGCGCCCCCACGAGGGGACTTGACGCCACCCCAGGGCACGGTTGGCGTCCATGAATTCGAACCCGTCTCCGGCCACGCGCCGAACAGCTGCACTCGCTGGATCCAGCACACTCGGCGCCGGCTGTGTGGAGGCGGGCTCGAGCGGGATGGCTGAGACCTCCGTGTCGCGAAGGTCAGTCAACAGGTCGAGCTCCACCTCGTCTTCGCTGGTGTCGATCAGCTCGGCCAGTCGCTGTCGGTAGACAGCGAGGGCTTCCTCGCTTGTTGCGGCTTGGAAGTGCTGCAGCTCTGCGAAGAGGACGGGCACCTCGTATCCGGTCGGTCGAATCTCCCAGGTGGTCATGGTGGTGGTTCCTATCGTGTTCGGGGCTGGTGTTGTGGGCAAGGTGCTTACCTCGCTGGGCCGGCAGGCGGTGCGGGCACGGCAATGGTCAAGTTCGGACTTGCTGTGTAGCGGGCCCGGAGGGTCTCGGTGCGTGCCTGTACGTCGACGAGGGCCCATTCGAGGGCATCCCGGTCCACGGTGAAGGTTGCTTGCGTGCCGGAGAGGCTCCTGGCGGCGTTGATCGTGATCGACGCGCGGTCGCTACCTGCGTTGATTTGGCCTTCGATGTCGGTGACTGCTGTGGCGATCGTGGCGTCCTTCCACCAACTGACGTCTTTGACGCTTCGAACGAGCTCATGCGGCTCGAGATAGGGCGTGGTGGCTGCGTAGTTTTCCAGGTTCGCCCTGAAGAACGCCTCAAGCGGCCTCTTCACCACGGCGTGGAACCGATCATCATGCGTCCAGTCCGCGGCTGCAGTCACACTGCCTGTGCCAGAAAGGTGCCTGACCCTGCCCGCGACTGCCGCCCCGGGGATCGCCGCCGACGTGACGCTCGTGGCGGCGACTTCGCGATTCTGCCGGGTAGTGTCCCCTGCCGACCACTGGTGGGTGGAGACGGTGCCCTCGACGTGCACCCTGTCGCCTTTGCGCAGGTTCTGCGCGAACTCGGTTGTGGCGAGGGGACCGCTGGCTGTGACGGTGAACCATTTAGTGTCACCGGCCTCAACCGGCGCGGCCAAGCGAAACGACATGATTCTGAGCCCGTCGTCCGTGATGAGCCTGCGGGGGTCGGTGGCGACCACGCCGGCCTCGGAGAGCCCGAGGGAAGGGCGCTCGGCCTCGGCGGCCGCGGCGAGCTCGCTGTGGAGCTCGATCGCTCGATCGGTGAGCACGATTTGTGTCTCGTTCGCCGACCACGGGACTGCCTCGAGCACGTCCTTCTTGATCAGGGAGGAGATGACGCCGCCGGCGGCGTTGTTGCTGATACCGGCAATACGGGCAATGTCGTCGGAGAGCGTGTCAGACCACGTGTCTGAGCCAGCCTGGAAGCCCTGGTCGAAGAACCCCATCCTGCCTTTGGCAATGCTGCTGAGTACAAGCTGCTCCAGCGTGGTGAGGGTTGTGGTCTCCACGGGGGTTCTCCTTCGTTGTGGTCAAGTAAGTGGGTAGGCGGCCCCACAGCAAGAGGATCCTGTGGGGCCGCCCGGTGTGGTGCGGTGTGGTGTTACCTCGCTGGTGCGACGGCGGGTTCAGGAGCCGGCGTCGCCGCCTGCTCCATCGGTGCTTTTGGGCCCCGGGTGATCGCCACCTTTCCGCTGGCGACGTCGGCGCCGATGGACTTGATGACGAACTCGTGGCCGGTGCGGTTGTTGCCGTCCTTGTCTTCGTAGTTGGTGAAGCGCAGGTCGGCGGTGGCCAGGAATGCGTCGCCCTTGTTGAAGGTGTCGTTGATGCGGGCGCCGAGCTCCGGGTACCACACCACGGCGTCGTGGAAGACTGCGTTGTCGACGACGGGGTAGCCGTCGTCGTCGCGGACGAGCTTGCCGGCATCGTCACGTTTGAAGTCTTCTTCGACGAACCGGAACCGGCTGGCCGGCCCGTTTTCGTGCTTGGATGCCTCCGGGTCGACAACAAATCGGCCCTTCAGCGGAATGTCCTTCTTGGCGGTTGCCATGGCGGTCATCCTTTCTCTTGTTACCTACTTGACGGCGTCGGCGGCGCACTCGAAGCCTCGGGCACCGAGCAGCTCGAGCACGTGCCGGTTGGCGATCGGCAACGGCAGCCGTCGAGGCAGCCGTAATCCATCCAGCAGGGCGTGTATCTCGTCGTGACCGGCCCGGTGCACGGGCACCAGGTCCTCGTGGCGCTCGGTGCCCAGGTGCCGGTAGTTGATGTGGTGCAGATCGTCACGGCGGGCATCCCAGTGCCTTCCGCACACCACACACCGGATGCCATCGGGGTGGTCGCGCAGCTCGAGCCGGACCCACTCCGTGCGGCGGTGCCGCCATGCGGGTGAGTCGATGTAGGCGTCGTAGCGGCGCTTGGTGCGAAACGACCCGGTACGACGAGGCCGCGCGGCGTGTGGTGTCATCGGGTCAGGCCCCGCTGGTGTGGGCGTGCATTCGGGATGCGTAGGGTGAGGCAGCGGCCATGCGTTTGGCCACGATCCTCTGGTCTTCGCGTAGTTGCTTGGCGATCAGCATGTCGACCCACGGGGTGAGTTTGACCATGGCCGGTTTGAGTTGCCGGAAGAACACCAGACCGGTGCCTGCCGGCAGGGTGCGAATCTCGCTGGCTCGCAACACTCGCTTTTCCTCACGCGCGTACTGGTGGGAGACCCCACCGCCTCCCCCGGTGGTGAACGAGTACCGCTCGAGCTCGACCTCACCGATCAGGGTCTCGAGGTCGCGCAGATCCGCCGGGTCAGAGCCACCGGGAAGAACCATCTTCAGGCTGGAGGCCCCCCACATGGCTTTGGCTCCCTCGCGACCCCACGCCATCTCTGCCTGCGAGATGGATTGCAGCACCACGATCACGGTCAAACCTGACCCGCCGGCATAGCTGATCAGCTTCGGGAGGGTGGGAATCTTGAAGTTGGCTGCCTCATCGAGGATGAACTGCACCGGGGGGTCTACTCGCTTGCCTGGGGAGGCGCCAGCGATACCTTGGGCCACGGAGGAGATTTCTTCCAGCAGGGTCACAATGACCGGCTCGAACGCTGCGGCGGAGGCGGCGTCTCCGATCATGTAGAGGGTGCCGCGCTTCATGATGAAGTCGAACGCATCGAAGTCTTCTGTGCTGTTGGGCACCAGGGCCTCGCGCACCTTGGGTGAGGCGAGGAAGGCGACGTCGGCGTAGGCGGCTGCCCAGTCATTGCCGCGCTGCTCTGCCGAACCGGAGAGCACGGCATCCAGAGAGCGGGCCACGTGGCGATCCGCCCTGGGGTGGGTGGAGAGCACGTCGAGGGCCTGGGACTTGGCAAGCACCGGGTCGCTCATCCACGCCCAGAAGTCATGCATGGTGCGGTTGTCGAGGGCCGCGGCGTGGAAGAGGGCCAGAATGATCTTCTTCGAGGTGGCCTCCCAGTAGCCGGAGTTCTGTACGCCCTCGAAGCCGTCGCCGGGGATCAGGGAGGCAAGGCGTCGCATTGCGACGTCGACGTCGTCGGCGCCGGTCAGGGGAGACCACCTGAGGGTGTTACCGGCGCCGGCCGCGACCCCTGCCGGATCGAACACCCACACGGGGCCGCCGCGGCGTTTGCGGTGCTCGATGGTCAGCTCGAGATTGTCGGCACGGGTGCTGGTGGTCACCACCGCGCCCATGGCTTTGGTCAGCATCGGCACGATGAAATTGAAGCCCTTGCCCGAGCGGGAGGGGCCGACCAAGATCATGGAGTCTTCCACGCTCATCCAGATCGGCACCCCGCTGGCTTTGCCGAGGCAGTACCCGACGTCTTCTGGGTGGATGCGGCTCTTGTCCTCAAGGCTTGGCCGCAGCGCCGCGGCACGCCTGACCAGCTGGGTTTGTCCGGCGACCTTGCGCAGCTGGGCGGGGTTAGCCAGCCCGCGCTTGAGCGTGTCGCCGGCGCGAGTGCGGTTGCGCCGCCACCACCACAACAGGGCAGGGGCCACCAGCAGCGCGGTCAGTGTTGCCACCAGCAGCCAGTGCACCAGCGGGCCAAGGGCCTGTCCGGTCACCACCGTCGGGTCTGGCTGCGCCCACAACACCAGCAGCTCTCCGGCACCGAGGGGTGGGAAGCCGGCGCCGGTCAGTGCGGCAATGATGGCCACGACCGCCGCCTGGACGCCCAGAACCACTGCCACAACCCCAATGACGATTAGACCCACGTTGGCCCAGTACTCGTCGGGGGCTTTCATGCGCTCGCTCATGCCACACCGATTCGGTGCGGCGCGCACCCAGACCTACCTGCCGATCGCTGGCCCGACCTCGGGGGCCGGCGGCGGCGTCGACGAGTGCGGTGAGGGGCCGGGCTGTTTCGGGTGACCGTCTTCGCCGGTCATGGCCGCGATCAGCTGCTCGCGCCTCGTGGTCAACTCCTCGAGCTCGCCCTTGCGCCCGAAGGGCTCGGCCTGCATCAGTTGCAGCTTGCCCACCTCGGTTCGGGTGTCCTCGATGATCTGCTCGAGGCCGGCCCGGTACTCCACCAGCCCTTGGACCTTGCGCTCCAGACGCATTGCCAGGGCGTGTGGGGCGATTTCGGACAGTTCCCCTACGGGAATCCGCACCTCCTCAAAATCGAGGCTCTGGTACGGCTGGGTGGGGTGCTGCAGGCTGAGGCGAACCATGTGAACGCCGGTGCCGATGCTCACCCCGTGTGAGACCTTGAAAGCGACCCCGCCGACGCCCGCCCAGACGCTGTAGATCGGACGGAACTCACCCGAGCTACCGGGCGCGTGTCGGGAGTGCTCGAGCAGGGCGTTCTTGAGGGCTTGACCGAACTCGGCCCTGCCGGTGAAGGGTGCCGGGTGGTGTAGCGGTTGGGCGGTGGGGCCGTTGACGACATGCCCGAAGAATGCATCCCCTGTGGTGTCGCTGCGCTTAGCGAGCAGCTGCTCGAGCACGGGTATCTGCTTCTGCATGTGCTCGATCTTGTAGTTGAGTTCGGAGACTTGACCACCAATGGCGATGCGTTCGCGGCGATGCCCGCGCTCAAGGCGCTTGAGACGTTGAATCTCAGCATCCATCTCGATGCGCTCGATGATTCGCGGGTCATCGTTGCTCATCGCCATGGCCTCGGCGTAGGTGAAGACCTCGCTGGAGACCATCTCGATTTCGCGGGCGGTGATCTTGCCGCTCATGATCTGCTCGGCCGCGATCGCCTTGCGGGTGACCGTTTGCCACATGAACGCATCAAACGAACCCGACTGCACGTAGCGC
>JAHBSW010000025.1 GCA_019638935.1 Cryobacterium sp. | reverse complement strand
GCACTGGGTGTGGGACGACACCGAACGGGGGTACCCCGCGCTCCTCGACGCCGGGGTGCGAGTCGAGCGCGGCATCGATCTGCGGCTGAGCCACGCGATCCTTCGCCACTCGGTCTTGAGCGCCGATTCGCGGCTCGCCACAGCGCCGCACAGCGAGTGGGACGCTCTCGAGCCGACACAGACGGACGACGGCGGTCTTTTCTCGCTCACCACGAGCGCAGACCCTGACCCGCTCGCAGAGTTCCAACTGCAGCGGGAGGCGACCACCGACGCTCGCCTCGCCCTGCTGCTCGCTGCCGAGTGCGCCGGAGCCCTCGCCGCTGCGGAGATGAGGCACCGTGGGCTTCCCTGGCGCGAGGACGAGCACAGTGCACTCCTCACCGAGCTGCTCGGACCCCGACCCGCCGCGGGCGATCGCCCCGCCAAGCTCGCCGTGCTTGCCGAGCGCATCCGTGAGGCCCTCGCCGCCCCCAAGCTCAACCCCGATTCTCCGGTCGAACTGCTCAAGGCGCTTCGGCGGGCCGGTCTGCAGGTGAACTCCACGGCGAAGTGGGAGCTCTACGACAAGCAGCACCCCGTGATCGCGCCCCTGCTCGAGTACAAGTCCCTCGCACGGCTGCTCACGGCGAACGGCTGGCACTGGCTCGACACGAACGTGAGCGGTGGCCGGTTTCGTGCCGACTACGTCGTGGGCGGCGTCGTCACGGGGCGGTGGGCGAGCAAGGGCGGCGGGGGCGCGATGCAGCTGCCGAAGTCGGTGCGTTCGGCAGTGGTCGCGGACCCCGGATGGAAGCTCGTCGTCGCCGACGCCTCGCAACTCGAGCCGCGCATCCTCGCTGCGATGTCGGGTGATGAGGCGATGGCCGGCGCGGGGCGGGCGAAGGACATGTACAGTGCGATCGTCGCGAGCGGGGCGGTCGCGACGCGTGACCATGCCAAGGTCGCCATGCTCGGCGCCATGTACGGGGCGACGACGGGGGACAGCGGTCGACTCATGCCCGCTCTGACACGCGCCTATCCGCGCGCGATCGGTCTTGTCGAGTCGGCCGCGCGAGCCGGCGAGAACGGCGAGGTCGTGAGCACGTGGCTCGGTCGCAGCTCACCGCTCCCCGGCAGCACCTGGCTCGAGACTCAGTCGAAGGCGTCCCGCGAGGGCGCGACGGATGCTGACACCTCCCGTGCGCGCCAGGCGGCCAAGTCGTGGGGTCGCTTCACACGGAACTTCATCGTGCAGGGAACCGCGGCCGAGTGGGCCATGAGCTGGATCGCGCTCACGCGTGCGGGCCTTTTCGACCTGGCCGGGTGGCGTGACGACTCAGCGCATCTTGCCTTCTTTCTCCACGACGAGCTCGTCATCCACACCCCCGTCGCGCATGCCGAGGCCGCGTCACGCGTCGTCGCCGACGCAGCCACTCGTTCGGGAACGCTGCTGTTCAAGAACTCTTCCGTCGAGTTTCCGCTGAGCATCGCCGTCGTCGACAGGTATTCCGAAGCGAAATAGGAATGGCTGCTTTCCGGGTGCGGTTCTTCGGTTCTTCACAGTCTCCTCACTACGGTGTCTCTACACATTTGTTGGAGAGAGGCTCTGTAACGGTCGGTGAGGCGTTCTAGGTTTTGACGAATACGTCGGCAACAATAGAAGGGTGATCGAGTTGACCGAACCGCAGGTGTGGGTGCTCATGGGCATCTTCGCGACCGCCATTTTTGGCATGCTGGGCTGGCAGACCGCGAGCTTCAACCGCAACCTCATGATCGTGCGTGACTCGCTGCGTGAGACCATGGAGTTGCGGTTCGAGGCGCAGAATGACCGTTTTGACGGTCGGTTTGCCGTGCTGGAAGCAAAGATCGAGAACCTGGATAGAGACGTCCAGGCGATCGCGAAGCACGTGTTCGGAACCGACCCGCGTGCGTAGTTTCACCGCGTCTGCGGCGTGTCAGAATCACACACTTGTCATTCCGCGCTATTTGAGGCGATAATTCAGGGAGAACTTCATACGCCACATATTCCGTCTCCAAGGTCGATGGGGAAGTCGCACCTTCAAGGAACGGAGAGAACAGTGGCTGCAGTACCCGCACGGGGAGTGATTTACGTTCACTCGTCCCCGAAGGCGTTGTGCCCCCACATCGAGTGGGCGGCAGGTCGCGCCCTCGATCGCGCCGTCAACTTCAACTGGGCCGACCAACCGGTTCTCAAGGGCTCCATGCGTGCGGAGTTCTATTGGGAGGGCGCTCCGGGAACGGGCGCCCGCCTGGCGTCGGCCCTGCGCGGATGGGAGCATCTGCGTTACGAGGTCACCGAGGATGCGAGCCTCGGCAGTGACGGCGGCCGCTGGATGCATACGCCCGACCTCGGCATCTTCTACGCCCAGATCGACTCGGCCGGCAACACCGTCATCGCCGAGGACCGCATCCGCTACGCGATGGAGCTCGCCGGCTCGGACGCATTCGAGCTGCACCGCGAGCTGCGACTGGCCCTGGGGCAGGCGTGGGACGACGAACTCGAGGTCTTTCGTCACGCATCCGACGCCAACCAGGTGGTGTGGCTGCACAAGGTCGGCTAGCGCAACGCGGCGGCAGCCTCGTAGACGCGCAGGATGCGTCGAACGTAGGCCTCGCCCGAGAACTCCTCCTGCTCGGCCGCTGCGCCCGCTGAGAGCCGAACGAGCAGTTCGGGATCGTTCACGAGGGCCACGAGCGCGTCGGCGAAGCCGCCGGCATCCGGCCTTGGCGTGAGGTAGCCCGCGTTCGTGAGCCCCTCGGTGAGGTTGTCGTCGCAGTAGAGCACACCGCGCTGCCGGCTGATGGCTTCGACGACGGTCATGGGCTGGTTGTCGAAGCCGAGCGAGCTCAGCACGATCGCGGCAGAGTCGTCGAGCAGCTCCAGCAGCCTCTCGCGCGGGATCGCGCCGTGCACCCGCAGCTGCGGATGCTTCGCAGCGAGCCTTCTCAGCGCGCCCAGTTGTCCGCCGGTGCCCACGAAGTCGACGCTGAAACCGTCGCGCGTGCGCTCGAGCGCCTCGATCGCTCCCTGAGCGAACACGAGCGGCCGCTTGACGAGGTCGCAGCGCGCCGCCCACAGAAATCGGGGGGTGCGGGCATGCTCTTCGGTCAGCGGCGTCGAGGGCGTGCCCGACGTGACCATGGGGTTGCGGATGATGTGCACCGGTGCGCGCACGCCGGCGTCCTCGAGGTCTCTGGCCTGGTGCGCGGAGGGGGAGACGACGGCATCCGCCCGCATCGCCGTGGTGAGGGTGAGGTTGCGCAGCACGGAGTCGATCGGTTTCGCGGCGAGCTGTCTGCGCTCGATCGACCGACCGATGACCCGTGTGAGCAGCCAGCGACCGAGAGGAGCGAGAAAGGCGTGCCAGTTGTCGTCGCTCGTCCAGTAGAACGTGTGGATGGTGTGTACGACGGGCAGACCGATCTCCGCTGCGGCCTCGATTGCGGCGTGGGAGAGTCCGAACTCGGACTGGATGTGGATGACGTCGATCTGCTCGTCGCGAAAATACTGCGCGAGCGTGGAGCGCACGACCGTCGTGTTGCGGATGACCGGCAGCTCGACGCCGGGCATGACGAGCCTCGGCCGCACGAGCAGACTGTGCTCGTCGCGACGGAACCGCGATCCCCGCGCGCGCACGGGGCTCACGGTGCGGACGGTGTGTCCGGCCTGTGCGAGGGCGAGCTGCTGCTCGCGCATCGAGGTCTGGGCGCCACCGATGAAATCGGGGAAGAAATCGCTGACGATCGCTACCCGCATCGGCAGCTCCTAGTAGTTGCGGAACGCGATCACAGCGTTGTGGCCACCGAAACCGAACGAGTTGCTGAGAGCGAGCAGCTTTTCGGAGGACGCAGTGCCGTCGCCGAGTGCGCGCGAGCTGGTAACCACGTCGAGCAGGATTTCGGGATCCTGCTCGGTGAGGTTGATCGTGGGAGGCGCCGTGCGGTTGTGCAGGGCGAGAATCGTGAAAACGGCCTCGATCGCTCCCGCGCCGCCCAGCAGGTGTCCGGTGGCGCCCTTCGTGGCCGAGACGGCGATGTTCGGCAGGTGATCGCCGAATACGCGCAGCAGCGCCTTGTACTCGGCGATGTCGCCCGTGGGCGTGCTCGTCGCGTGGGCGTTGATGTGAACGACGTCCTCGCGCGTGGCACCCGCGTGCTCGATCGTCGAGATCATTGCTCGCGCTGCCCCTGAGCCTTCGGGGTCGGGCGCGGTGATGTGGTACGAGTCGCTGGTGACGGCGCCGCCGGCAAGCTCGGCGTAGATCTTCGCACCGCGAGCCTTGGCATGCTCCTCCGTCTCGAGCACGACTGCGCCCGCGCCCTCACCGAGCACGAAGCCATCGCGAGTGACGTCGTAGGGGCGCGACGCCGTCGCGGGGGAGTCGTTGCGCTTGGAGAGCGCCTGCATGTTCGCGAACGCCGCGATCGGCAACGGGTGGATCGCGGCCTCCGAGCCGCCGGCGATGATGACGTCGGCAAGGCCGGCCTGCAGGTGGTCGTAGGCGTTCGCGATCGCCTCCGTGCTCGACGCACACGCGGAGACGACGGTTCGGATCCCCGCGCGAGCGTGCAGATCCATGCCGATGGCCGCCCCGGGGGCGTTGGGCATGAGCATGGGGACCGTCATGGGCATGACACGACGCGGGCCCTTTTCGCGCAGGGCATCCCACGCGTCGAGGAGCGTCCACACGCCGCCGATGCCCGTGGACCAGTCGACAGCGAGGCGCTCGGGGGCGACCTCGGGAGAGCCGGCATCCGCCCAGGCCTCACGACCCGCGACGAGCGCGAACTGGCTCGAGGGATCGAGCCGCTTGAATTCGACGCGATCGAGCACCTCGTCGGCCTTGACGCGTGCCTGCGCCGCGAAGGTCACGGGCAGGTCGTGCTGGGCAACCCATTCCTGTTCGAGGGCGCTCGTTCCCGATTCGCCGGCGAGAAGGGCTTTCCACGAGTCCGATACGGTGCCGCCGAGTGGCGTGGTAGCGCCGAGTCCCGTGACAACGATCTTCTTGGTCATGAAAGGCCTTTCCTGCTCAGTTCTTGTGGACGAGCTGCTCTCGGGCGAGAGCATCGCGGGCTGGGAGCCGACCCGAAGTGTGCTTGGGCCGGCCCACCTGCGCCTGCGTGGGTCGTACTAGTTCTGCGCGCTGACGATGAAGTTGACGGCGTCGGCGACGGTCTTGAGGTTCTTGACCTCGTCGTCCGGAATCTTGACGTCGAACTTCTCTTCGGCGTTGACGACGATCGTCATCATCGAGATCGAGTCGATGTCGAGGTCGTCGGTGAACGACTTGTCCAGCTCGACCGTGTCTGTCGCGATTCCGGTTTCGTCGTTGATGAGCTCGGCGAGGCCGGCGAGGACTTCTTCGTTGGACAATGCCATTGTGATTTCTCCTTGGGGTGGTGGACCGGAGTCAAGTTTAGGGCAGTACGACGACCTGTGCCCCATAGACGAGGCCGGCGCCGAATCCGATCTGCAGGGCGAGGCCGCCGCTCAGCTCGGGATGCTCTTTGAGCAATCGGTGTGTCGCGAGCGGTACCGAGGCAGCCGAAGTATTGCCCGTCGTCGCTATATCGCGTGCGATGATCACCGATTCCGGAAGCTTGAGCTGCTTCGCGAACTCGTCGATGATGCGCATGTTTGCCTGATGGGGAATGAACGCGACGAGGTCGGATGGCTCGATTCCCGCGTCATCGAGCGCTTTCTTCGCGACCTTGGCCATGTCCCACACGGCCCAGCGGAATACTGTCTGGCCCTCTTGCCGCAGGGTCGGCCAGTTGGCGTCACCGTCGCGGTAGTCGATGAGCGTGGAGTTCATCCCGACGGCGCCCGCCTTCGACCCGTCGGATCCCCACACGGCGGGGGAGATGCCCGGAAAGTCGCTCGGACCGACGACGACCGCACCCGCACCGTCGCCGAGCAGGAACGAGATGGAGCGATCCGTGGGGTCGACGACGTCGGAGAGCTTCTCCGCACCGATGACGAGCGCGTAGTGCGCGGCGCCCGCGCGAATGAGGGCGTCTGCTTGCGTCAGAGCGTAGGAATAGCCTGCGCACGCGGCGTTGGAGTCGTATGCCGCGGCCGGGTTGGCGCCCACGCGGTCCGCGACTACCGCCGCCATCGACGGCGTCTGCTGCACATTGCTGATGGTCGCGATGATGACGAGGTCGATTTGGTCTGGCGCTATCCCCGAGACCTCGATGGCCTCCTTTGCGGCATCCGTCGCGAGATCGATCGCAAGAACCCCCTCGGAGGCGCGGGTGCGGGTGATGATTCCCGTGCGCTGCTGAATCCACTCGTCGCTCGAGTCGATCGGTCCGATGAGCTCGTCATTGGGCACGACGCGATCGCCGCGTGACGCCCCGAACCCGTACAGGCGTGTGTACTTCGCTCCCGTGGACTGCTTCAGTGTCGGTGCGGTCATGAGTTCTCAATCAGTTCGATGGCGGCGGGCAGGTCGTCGGGGGTCTTGATGGCGACGGTCGGCACTCCCTTGAGCACGCGCTTGGCGAGCCCGACGAGAGCACCCGCGGGAGCCACCTCTACGATGCCCGTGACGCCCGCGTCTGCGAAGGATGCCATGGTGCGGTCCCAGCGTACGGGCGACGACACCTGCCCCACGATGTAGTCGCAAAAGGCGCTTCCGTCGGAAACAGGTTTGCCGTCGCGGTTGGACCAGATCGCGAACCTCGGTGTGTGGGTGCTGACCTTCGCCGCAGCTTCACGCAGCCGTTCGACGGCCGAGGACATATACCGAGTGTGGAATGCGCCGGCGACCTGGAGGGGGATCACTCGCGCTCCCGCGGGTGCGTTCTGCGACAGCGTCTGGAGCGCCGCGAGTGCGCCAGCGACGACGATCTGTCCACCGCCGTTGAAGTTCGCGGGTTGCAGGTCGAGTCGTTCGAGTGTGGCGAGCAGCTCATCCTCGTCGCCGCCGACGACGGCGCTCATCCCGGTGGGCGTCTGGGCCGCCGCCTCGGCCATGGCCTGACTGCGCACTCGCACGAGAGACATGGCATCCGCTTCGCTGAATATGCCCGCGGCGGCAGCCGCGGTGAGCTCGCCCACCGAGTGGCCCGCGACACCGCCGATCTTCGACTCGCGGCCGGCGATCAGCGTGCGAAGCGTCAGCAGACCGGCCGCCACGATGAGGGGCTGAGCCACCGCGGTGTCGCGAATGGTGTCGGCGTCAGAGGTCGTGCCGTGCGCGGCGAGGTCGAGGCCCGCCGCCTCGGAAAGCTCGGCGAGGTGCTCGCGGTAGCTCGGTTCGGCGAGCCAGGGTTCGAGGAACCCGGGCGTTTGAGACCCCTGTCCGGGGCAGACGACGATAAGCACCTAATCAGTTTCCCTTCCCGCGAGTACGGTCACGCTGTAGCGATTCACTCAACAATAGTGCGGACCTTTGTCGCTCTCCACAGCCGGATGGTGGGGAACACCGCGTGCACGGCGGCACAGCCGACCGGGAACTAGCGTGCTCGGCGGCGCTGGTTTGCGTCGGGCTCGGCGATCGAGCCGACGATGAGAGCAGACTGCAGAATGAGAGATTCGCGCGCGCCCGTCGCGTCCCAGCCGATGACCTCGGTGATGCGCTTGAGTCGGTAGCGCACGGTGTTGGGGTGAACGAACAGCTCGCGGGCGGTCGCCTCGAGCGAGCGCCCATTGTCGAGGTACGCCCACAGGGTTGCGAGCAGGTCGGGGGAGTGCGCCTGCAGCGGGCGATAGACGCGGTTGACCAGGGTCGTACGTGCAAGCGGATCGCCCGCGAGGGCACGCTCGGGCAGAAGGTCGTCGGCGAGCGTCGGGCGCGGTGCGTTTCGCCACGCCCGCGCCACCGCAAAACCGGCCAGGGCCGCCTTGGCGCTGCGCGAAGCATCCACGATGCTCGGAACCTCGTGACCGAGCACGAGATGACCGTCGCCGAATCCGGGCTCCAGCGCTGTCGCGATGTCGAGGAACGGCATGGGCGAAGCGGCATCGTCGGCGGCATCCGCGGGCAGGGCGCGTCCGATGACGACGACGAGGCGCGACCCCTGAACCCCGATGAGCACGTCGGCGTCGAGGTGCCGGGCGGTGCGGCGCAGCATGTCCACGTCGAGCATCGTGGGGGCTGTGCCCACGAGCACCGACACCTCGCCGTGTCCGTGCCAGCCGAGGGCCGCGATGCGGCTCGGCAGCTCATCGTCGTATTCACCGCTCAGGATGCTGTCGACCACGAGGGCCTCGAGGCGTGCATCCCAGAGACCGCGGGCCTCGGCGGCCCGGGCATAGACGTCCGCGGCGCCGAAGGCGATCTCGCGCGAGTACAGCAGAATCGCCTCGCGCAGCGACTCATCCCGGCCCGTCACGCGTTCTTCGACGACCTCAACAGTGGCCTTGATGAGCTGGAGTGTCTGCGTGAGGCTCACCGAGCGCAGGAGCTCGCGCGGTGCGACGCCGAACACGTCGGCGGCGATCCACGGTGTGGAGGTCGGGTCGTCGTACCACTGGATGAACGAGGTGATGCCCGCCTGAGCGACGAGACCAACGGCCGAACGGCGCCCCGGCGGCATCTCGCGATACCAGGGGAGGGTGTCGTCGAGCCGTTTGAGGGTGGCCGTCGCAAGCTCACCCGAGACAGTCTTCAGCCACGCGAGCGTCTGCTGTTTCGTGGGCGGCGTATCGGTCATCGCTGGGCGGTCTAGGAGTCTCCACCAGCGGTGCCTGAGGTGCCCGCGGACACATCGTGCAGGCGGTACTTGTCGATGGCCTGCTGCACCACGGCGGCATCCACCTTGCCCTGCGCGGCCAGGCTCGCGAGCGTGCGCACCGCGACCGACGGGCCGTCGATCGTGAAGTAGCGACGGGCTGCCTGGCGCGTGTCCGAGAACCCGAAGTCGTCGGCGCCGAGTGTGGCGTAGTCGCCGGGCACGAACTGACGAATCTGGTCGGGCACCGCGTGCATGTAGTCGCTCACGCCCACGAAGGGTCCTTCCGCGTCCGCAAGCTTCTGGGTCAGATAGGCGGTGCGGCGCGGTTCGTCGGGGTGCAGGAGGTTGTGCTCTTCGGCCTCGAGGCCGTCGCGGCGCAGTTCGGACCACGAGGTGACGCTCCAGACATCCGCCGCGACGTTCCAGTCGGTGGCGAGCAGCTCCTGAGCCTCGAGTGCCCACGGCACCGCGACTCCCGATGCGAGCACCTGGGCCTTGACGCTGCCTGCTGTCGCCGGGGCGACGAGGTGGATGCCGTGCAGCAGTCCCTCGACGTCGACGTTCTCCGGCTCGGCCGGTTGGCGCATGGGCTCGTTGTAGACGGTGATGTAGTACATGACGTCGGGATGCGGGTGCTGACCGCCGTACATCCGCTCGAGTCCCGACTGCACGATGTGTCCGAGCTCGTAGCCGTAGGCGGGGTCGTACGACACGACCGCGGGGTTGGTGGATGCGAGCAGCGGCGAGTGACCGTCAGCGTGCTGCAGACCCTCACCGGTGAGCGTCGTTCTTCCCGCGGTGGCGCCGATGAGGAAGCCGCGCGTCATCTGGTCGCCCGCGGCCCAGATGCCGTCGGCGGTGCGCTGGAAGCCGAACATCGAGTAGAAGATGTAGACCGGGATGAGCGGTTCGCCGTGGGTCGCGTAGGAGCTTCCCACCGCGGTGAACGCGGCCACCGCGCCGGCCTCGTTGATGCCGACGTGCAGGATCTGGCCCTGCGCGCTCTCCTTATAGGCGAGCAGCAGCTCCCGGTCGACCGAGGTGTAGTGCATCCCGTTGGGGTTGTAGATCTTCGCCGTGGGGAAGTAGGCGTCCATGCCGAAGGTGCGCGCCTCGTCGGGGATGATCGGGACGATGCGGTGCCCGAAGTCCTTCGACTTGAACAGATCCTTGAGCAGACGGGCGAGCACCATGGTCGTCGCAACCATCTGCTTGCCGGAGTCGCGCCTCGTGACCTCGTAGTCCTTGGCCTCGGGCAAGGAGATCTGCGTGTACTTCGAGCGACGCTCGGGCACGTACGCGCCGAGCGCACGGCGGCGCTCGTGCAGGTACTGGATCGCCTCATCGTTCTCGCCCGGGTGGTAGAACGGCGGGCGGTAGGGGTCGGCTTCGAGCTGCGCGTCGGTGATGGGGATGCGCATCGCGTCGCGGAACAGCTTGAGCCCGTCGAGCGTGAGCTTCTTCATCTGATGGGTCGCGTTGCGGCCCTCGAAGGCGGTGCCGAGGCCGTAGCCCTTGACGGTCTTCGCGAGGATGACGGTGGGCTTGCCCTTGTGGTCCACGGCGGCCTTGAAGGCGGAGTAGACCTTCTGGTAGTCGTGGCCGCCGCGCTTGAGGTTCCACAGGTCGTCGTCGGTGAGATCCTTGACCATCTCGAGCGTGCGCGGGTCGCGACCGAAGAAGTTCTCGCGCACGTAGGCGCCGCTCTCCGCCTTGTAGGTCTGGTAGTCCCCATCCGGTGTCACGTTCATGAGGTTGACGAGGGCGCCCTCGGGGTCGTTCTCGAGCAGGGCATCCCACTCGCGGCCCCAGATGACCTTGATGACGTTCCACCCGGCACCGCGGAAGAAGCTCTCGAGCTCCTGAATGATCTTGCCGTTGCCGCGCACCGGCCCGTCGAGTCGCTGCAGGTTGCAGTTGATGACGAAGGTGAGGTTGTCGAGCTTGTGATTCGCCGCCCACTGGAGAGCGCCGCGGCTCTCGACCTCGTCCATCTCGCCGTCGCCGAGGAAGGCCCACACATGGCTGCCGCTCGTGTCCTTGATGCCGCGGTTCTCGAGGTAGCGGTTCGTCTCCGCCTGCCAGATCGCGTTGAGCGGACCGAGACCCATCGAGACGGTGGGGAACTCCCAGAAGTCGTTCTTGAGGCGCGGGTGCGGGTAGGAGGGCAGGCCGTTGGGGTGCGACTTCTCCTGTCGGAACCCGTCGAGGTCCGCCTCGCTCAGGCGCCCCTCGAGAAAGGCGCGCGCGTACATGCCGGGGGATGCGTGACCCTGGTAGTAGATCTGGTCGCCTCCGCCATCGGCATCCTTGCCGTGGAAGAAGTAGTTGTGCCCCACTTCGTAGAGCGAGGCCGAGGACGCGTAGGTGGAGATGTGCCCGCCGACCGAGATCTCGGGACGCTGCGCGCGGTGCACGGTGATCGCCGCGTTCCAGCGGATCCAGCGGCGATAGCGGCGCTCGATCTCCTCGTCACCGGGAAACTCGGGCTCGTTCTCGGGAGCGATCGTGTTGACGTAGTCGGTCGTGGGGACCATCGGCACGCCGAGCTGCAGGTCTTTCGACTGTTTGAGCAGACTCAGCATGATTTCGCGAGCTCGTTCGCGGCCCTTCGCCGAGGCAACCGCTCGCAACGACTCCTGCCACTCGGCCGTTTCTTCGGGATCTTCGTCGATGTGGTTCATCGAGTACGGATCCTGATCGTTGACCGTCACACTGACCTCTTTTCCTGATGGGAGTTCTCTCACGCCGACGGATGCCCGACCTTGGTGTGGCCGATTCGTCGTCGACGGCGCGATTCGAGTCTAGTTTGGACCGTCGAGGTCTGCTCGCGCGTTCCGGGCACAGGGCGCGTGCCGTACGATAGGGGCTGCTTCTCGCTTTGAGATGCGGGGCTTTAGCTCAGCTGGTAGAGCGCTACGTTTACACCGTAGATGTCATCGGTTCGATCCCGGTAGGCCCCACGTGAACCTTCACGGCGGTCGAAGCCGATTGTCGGCACGCCGTGCCGGGTACTCTCGGCGGTCGTCGTAGTATTTCTGGCATGACCGAGAGCGATGCGCCCGAGAGCGAGGAGACTGATCCCTCGCCCGTTCTCCCGACGCACCGCCGGTCAACATTCACTCCGCCCGCCGAGTTCTCGCCCACTCACGCCGCCGAAGCGCTCGGCGCCGACGACGACACACTCGCGGCGGCGCTCGCCGCCGAGCTCGCGAGAGCGACGCGAACCGCGTCCGTTCCCGTTCAGCGCCCGACCCCGTCTCACGATGCGACGACGCCCGACGCGGACGTCACCAGCACCGCCGCGCCCGTGTGGTCGCTCGACGACGATCCCGCACCCGCTCCGGTTGCAGAGCCGGCGCCTATCGTCGATGCCGCCCCGCCCATCGGCGAGTCGCCTCCGTTCAGCCCGGCTCCCGCGACTGATCCGCCCCCGGCTCCAATGCAGTACACACCGCCGACCCGCCAGTCGCTCTCCGATGACGCGCTCATGAAACGACTTGCGGCCGACAACCAGGGTGAGAGCGCCACGATCGATGCGATGGAGCAGCTCGAGCGTGAGATGCAGCTTCGGCAGGCCGACGCCCAGGCGTTCGCCGCGTGGGAGCAGTCCATGGCTGCGCTCGGCACGCCAGAAGCGATCGATGCCGTCAACCGCGCCCGCACCGAGTTCTCCGATGTGATCACGACCGCGCCCGCCACTTCGCCGGTGCAGCCCTCAGCACCACTGCCGCCCACAACGCCCACGGAACCAGCGCATCCCACGCAAACCGCACCGCAGTCCGAAGCAGCTCAGGCGGCGCAACCCTCGTGGGCGTCCGAGGCAGGAACGTTCCCTCCCGCGACAATGCCCGAGGCGCTCGACGCGGGCCAGCTCGCCGATCTCGCGGCAGCGCCGGCCCCGCAGTCGGCGCCGTACTCCGACATCCCCCCACCGCCGACCGAGCCGGAGGCGCTTGAGTGGAATGCCACTCACGGCGCAGCCGCGTCCGCGGGCGCAGCCACCGTGGGTGCCGCTGTACCGGTCTCTCCCGGGATCCCCGAGCTCATCGAGCCGCACAGCATCGGTGACGAGCCACTGCCTGCGGGGACGGACTTCGACAAGCTGCTCGCCGGGGCGGCACTCGCCGCCAGCGAGAGCAGCGAGAACAGCTACGAGGAGCAGACGGATGCGGCACCCGTCGATGACGGCGGTGAGGCGTTCCCGATCGACGTGTACGAGCCTGGCGAAGAGGTGCCCGAGACGATCGACCTCGTCGCCCCCCGTGCGTTCCGCATCGAACTCGCGGGGATCGAGCCGACCCCCGTCGAACAGCGCATCGGGCGCTCCGCGCGCCTGTTCTGGATGTGGTTCGCCACGAACTCGTCCGTTCTCAGTGTGGCGCTCGGAGCCGTGCTCTTCTCGCTCGGGATGAGCCTGCGCCAGTCGATCATCGCGGCACTCGTCGGTATCTCGATCTCGTCGCTGCCGATCGGCATCGGCGCACTCGCAGGAAAGCGCAGCGGCCAGCCCACCATGGTGGTCTCGCGTGCGACATTCGGGCTCCTCGGTAACGCTCTACCCGCCCTGCTTGCTTTTCTCACTCGCCTCTTCTGGGGCGCCGTGCTGCTGTGGGTGCTCGCGCTCGGCATCGCCACCGTGCTCGATGGCATCGGGGCCATCAGCGTCGACGCGATGACGCTCACGCTCGCGAGTCTCGGTGTCGCGCTCGTGCTCGCGACGGTCATCGCGGTGTTCGGTTACGGCCTCATCGCACGCGTGCAGGCGACCCTGACCATCCTCTCGGTCGTGCTCGTCGTCGGTTTCGTCATGCTCAGCTGGCCCGCGGTCGACCTGCGCTCCGCCATCTCCGTGCCGGATGGCGACTGGATGCTCGTCGCGACAGCGTCGGTTCTTGTGTTCAGCTTCACCGGTCTCGTCTGGGCGGTGAGCAGCGCAGACTTCGCGCGCTACCAGAGGCCGCACTCCTCGAGCGCGGGCTCGATGCTGTGGTCGTGGTTCGGTGCTGCGCTGCCCGCGTTCCTGCTGATCGCCTACGGTTCACTGCTCGCCGCGTCGAGCCCCGAGCTCGCGACGGGACTGCTCGAACAGCCGATCGAGACGCTCACCCTGCTCGTTCCGGCCGTGTACGTGTACCCGCTGCTGGCGGCACTCGGCCTCGGTCTGTTCTCGGGCGCGATCATGGCCATCTACTCGGGAGGGTTCGCACTGCAAGCCGTCGGCGTGCGGGCGACGCGCTGGGTGGTCGTCGTCATCGTCGCGGTGCTCACGGGAGCCGCGGCAGCAGGCATCCTGCTCACCCTGACCGATTTCGAGCTGCTCATCAGGGACCTCGCTACGACGATCGCCGTGCCGATCGCGGCGTGGGTCGGAGTGTTCTCGGCCGAGGTGATGATGCGCTCGCGCCGCTACGACTCCGCCTCGCTGCTGCGGCGCGGCGGCATCTACGCCGACTTCCGCTGGGTCAATCTGGTGACCCTCGTCGTCACGACCGGGCTCGGCTACGCCTTCACGAGCGCCGCGGTGTCGTGGCTCAGCTGGCAGGGCTTCGGCTGGGAGCTGCTCGGCATCGACAGCGACTCCGCGCTCGCCGGCACCGACATCGGAGTTGTCGCAGCCCTCGTGCTCGCGCTGCTCATCACGGTGATCGCGGGTAAACCCGCCATCAACACGCAGGAGCGCGACGAGCCTATCGATGCCGACTACCCGAGTGCTGGCTATGCAGATGCCGACCACGCGGGCGTCGATTACGCAGGAGTCGTCGATGGCGCGGGCGAGTTCGCTCAGGCCGCCGTGCCGGCCCAGGAGTCGGGTGGCCTGGAAGGACTCTTCGACGGCCAGAAAGCAGCCGAGCCCCCTGCCCCCTCCCAACTAGACTGGCGGGATGGCGAAGCCCCAGCACACCCTCGCTGACGCACTCGCGGCCGCCGAATCGCTGTGGCCGCTCAGCGGTGCCTCCGAGTGGGACTCCACGGGTCTCGTCTCGGGTGATCCCGCGGCTGCCCTCAGCCGCATCCACCTCGCCGTCGACGCCGTTGCCGCGACCGTGGACGAGGCGATCGAGATCGGTGCGAATCTGCTGCTGACCCATCACCCCCTGCTGCTCCGAGGCGTCACCACGGTCGCCGAGGACCGCTACAAGGGTGCGATGATCGCGCGGCTCATCAGGGCAGGATGCGCGCTCCTCGCCGCCCACACGAACGCCGACGTCGTCGAGACAGGCACCTCGGCGGTGATCGCCGCCCGGCTGGGGCTCGAGAACCTTCGTCCGATCGTCGAGGGCGAGTCGCCCTCTCGAGGGCTGGGACGAGTGGGAACCCTCACCACGCCCACCACACTCGGCCGCTTGGCACGCGCACTGGGCGACGTGCTTCCGGCGACGGCGAGTGGCATTCGCGTGGCGGGAGAGTACGACCAGCCCGTGCAGACCGTCGCGCTGTGCGGGGGAGCGGGCGACAGCCTGCTCGGCGAGCCTGCGGTCGCCGCCGCGGACGTCTACATCACCTCCGACCTGCGCCACCACCCCGCGAGTGAGGCGCGGGAGAACGTCCGAATCGGCGGCGGCCCCGCGCTCATCGACATCTCCCACTGGGCGAGCGAGTGGCTCTGGCTCGAGACCGCCGCGGCACAGCTCAGCGAGGCGCTCCCCGGTGCTACGGTGACGGTGAGCGAGCTCAGAACCGACCCCTGGGACTTCGCAATCGTGCAGTGAGAGCGCTGCGTGCACCATCGAAGACCCCGACCGATTGCGAGAGTGACCAGTGAAAGCCAGCCCCGAGGATCAAGCGAGACTGCTCGACCTGCTCGCCCACGACACGCGGGTGCAGCAGCTCGCGCACCAGGCGAAGTCGTTGCCCGAGATTTCCGAGCTGACCGAGCTGGAAGCGTCGGCCGGCGCCGTGCGGACTCAGCTGCTGGAGCAGACCGGTGAGCGCGAGGACACCGAGCTGGAGATCAAGCGAATCGAGTCCGACGTCGAGGTCGTCAACGCGCGCATCGCGCGTGACACCGAGCGGCTCGAGGCGAGTTCATCGGTCAAGGATGTCGCCGGCCTCGAAGCGGAACTCACCTCGCTTCGCACGCGACTGAGCAATCTCGAAGACATCGAGCTCGCCCTCATGGAGACGCTTGACGAGCGCGAGAAGGCCGAGCAGGGCACCCGTCAGGAGTTCGACGAGCTTCAGTCGCGCATCGCCGACGCCCAGTCGAAGCGCGACGCCGCGCTCAGCGAGATCGGTGTCGAGCGTGAGGCCATCGCGAGCGCTCGCGCCGCGGTGGTGGCGACGATTCCGGTCGACCTCGTCGCCCTCTACGAGAAGCAGCGGGAGCGCTACGGCATCGGCGCGTCGCACCTGCGCGGGGGAGTCTCCAGCGCGAGCGGCGTCAAGCTGCACGAGAGCGACCTCGCCGACATCCGCGCCGCAGCACCTGACGATGTCGTGCTCTGCCCCTCGAGCAATGCCATCCTCGTGCGCACCGCCGAGTCGGGGCTCTAGTGGCACGCACGCTCATCGTCGAGGCCGACGGCGGCTCCCGCGGAAACCCGGGACTTGCCGGCAGCGGCTCCGTCGTCATCGATGCCGCTACGGGCGAGGTGCTCGCCGAGGTGGGGCGCTACCTCGGACACGCCTCCAACAATGTCGCCGAGTACACCGCGCTGATCGAGGGCGTGCGCAGGGCGCTCGAGATCGATCCGGATGCCGAGCTCCACGTGCGCATGGACTCCAAACTCGTCGTCGAGCAGATGTCCGGCCGCTGGAAGATCAAGCATCCCGACATGGCGGAGCTCGCCGCCCGCGCGCGCGAGCTGCTCACGGGCACGCCCGTGCGCTTCGAGTGGATACCGCGCCTGCAGAACTCGCGGGCGGATGCCGCCGCCAACCGTGCCATGGATCTCCGCGCCGACTTCGGCTGACCGGGGGCTTGGTTTCGAGACGCTCGCTTCGCGAGCTCCTCAACCAGCGAGTAACGCGCTTTGGTGGTTGAGGGAACCGAAGGCCGTGAACAGCGGTGCTGGTCCTTGGTGGTTGAGGAGCGCGTAGCGCGTCTCGAAACCACGAACGATAGACTTCTCACGAATGGGTCGGCAAGACGGCCGCGTCACCTTTCGCAGGTGCCGAGGAACGTCCGGGCTCCACAGGGCAGGGCGGTGGGTAACACCCACCCGGAGCAATCCGCGAGAAAGTGCAACAGAAAGCAGACCGCCCCTGACCTCGGTCAGGGGTAAGGGTGAAACGGTGGTGTAAGAGACCACCAGTGGTCCGAGTGATCGGGCCAGCTGGGTAAACCTCGTCCGGAGCAAGATCAACAGGGAACGCCGAGGCTGCCCGCCGAGTTCCCGGGTGGATCGCTAGAGGGCTGCGGCAACGCAGTCCCGAGATAGATGGCCGTCGAAGGTGCATGGTGCACTGGAACAGAACCCGGCGTATCAGCCGGCCCATTCACCTCGCTTCACTTGCGCAATCTCATTCCGAGGCCCGGGACGGGCCTCGGCGCGGGCTACGCGGTGGCCCGAAAGGGCCACCGCATCAACTACTTTGGCGAGGGCGGTGGTCGTTCTTTGCGAGGTAGCCCGCGCCCATCACCCCCGCATTGTTGCGCAGGGTCGCGGGCACGAGCGGCGTGCGCAGCGTGAGCAGGGGAGCGAACTGCTCGAACGCCTTCGATCCGCCCCCGCCGACCACGATGAGGTCGGGGCTGAGCAGCAACTCGATGCGCTCGAAGTAGGTCTGCAGGCGCACCGCCCACTCCTCGATCGACAGCCCGGCGCGCTCGCGCGACCGCGCCGAGGTGACCGTTTCGGCATCCACCCCGTTGATCTCGATGTGTCCGAGCTCGGAGTTCGGAATGAGGTGTCCGTTGTAGAGCAGGGCTGTCCCTATGCCCGTTCCCAGCGTGGCAAGGAACACGAGACCGGGCTGGCCCTTCGCCGCGCCGAAGTGCGCCTCAGCGACCCCCGCGGCGTCCGCGTCGTTGACGAAGTGGATCTCGCGGCCGAGTGTCTTCTCGAACAGGGCGTCGGCCTCGACGCCGATCCACTTCGTCGAGACGTTGTAGGCCGACAGGGTGCGGCCGTTGATGATGATGGAGGGGAACGCGATCCCCACGGGAGTATCCGGCGAGACATCGCCGAACAGGCCGAACAGCTCGGTCACCGTCTCGAGCAGGAACTCCGGGCTGCTGTCGGGCGGTGTGGGAAGCTTGAAGCGCTCGGTGAGCAGCTCACCCGATGCCGTGTCGACGACGGCACCCTTGATGCCGGTGCCTCCGATGTCGATTCCGACGGCGGTGTTCATGGGACCTCCTACAGCGCTTCGAGTAGCTTACGGATGCTCACGGGTGGGTCAGGATGTCGGCACCGGTCTCGGTGACGACGAGGGTGTGCTCGAACTGGGCGGTGAGGCTCTTGTCCCGCGTCGTGACGGTCCAGCCGTCGTCCCACTGATCCCAGTCGTGGGTGCCGAGCGTGAGCATGGGCTCGATCGTGAAGACCATGCCGAGCTCGATCTCGGTCGCGAATGCGGGCGCGGCGTCGTAGTGGGGGATGACCAGCCCGGAGTGGAACGCCTCTCCCACGCCGTGGCCGGTGAAGTCGCGCACGACCCCATAACCGAAGCGGCGAGCGTAGGACTCGATGGCGCGGCCGACGATGTTCACCTGGCGTCCCGCGGCGACGGCTTTGATTCCGCGGTTCAGCGCCTCCCTCGTTCGCTCGACGAGGTCGGTGACCTCCGGGGCCGCCTCGCCGACGATGAAGGTGACGTTGCTGTCGCCGTGCACCCCGTCGATGAAAGCAGTGATGTCGATGTTGATGATGTCGCCCTCTTCGAGCACCGTGTCGTCGGGAATGCCGTGGCAGATCACCTCGTTCACCGAGGTGCACACCGATTTCGGAAAGCCACGGTAGCCGAGCGTCGAGGGGTAGGCGTCATGCGCGATGACGAAGTCATGGCCGATGCCGTCGAGCTCGTCGGTTGTCACGCCGGGCTTGATGGCGACTCCGACAGCCTGAATCGCGCGTGCCGCGATCGAGCCGGCGAAGCGAATGCGCTCGACGGCCTCGAGGGAGTAGACATCGGATCCTTCGAACCGATTGGGGGCTGGTTTGCCGACGTATTCGGGTCGTTCGATGTGTTTCGGCACGCTGCGGAGGGGTGCGATGCGTCCGGGAACGAGGTGACCGCGCGCATCCCTAGGCATACACTCGAGTTTAGGCCGAACGGCCAGGGGGGAAGGCACGGGCGCTCATGACCGACTGGAGACGTTTTGACGGCCGCACCGAGTGGTGGTTCAACACGAAGACGGGTCAGGTCGAGGAGGGGCCGCAGTCCCTCGGCACCGATCGCCTGGGTCCGTTCGAGACGCGCGAGGATGCCGCGCGAGCCCTCGAGATCATCGCCGAGCGGTCGCGCGCGTGGGCTGACGAAGACGCGGCCGAAGAGGACTACTAGGGCAGCTCGCGCAGCGCGGCGCTACTCGTACTCGTGCTCGGGGGCCGGGTAGGCGCCGCTCTCGACATCCGCCCGGTATGCCTTGACGGCACCGCCGAGCACCCCGCGCAGGTCGGCGTACTGCTTGACGAACTTGGGGATGCGGCCCTTGGTGAAGCCGGCCCAGTCGCTCCAGACCAGCAGCTGGCCGTCGACGTGCGGCCCGGCGCCGACACCGATCGTGGGGATCGTCAGCTCCTCGGTCACGCGCTTGGCGGCCTCCGAGGTGACCATCTCGAGCACGACGGCGAACGCGCCGGCTTCCTCAACGGCGTGGGCGTCGCGCAACAGCTGCTCGACCGCTTCACCGCGACCCTGAACGAGATGACCGCCGAGCCCGTGCTCGCTCTGCGGGGTGAAACCGATGTGGCCCATGACGGGGATGCCGGCCGAGACGACACGGCGGATCTGCTTCGCGCTGCGCTCGCCGCCCTCGAGCTTGACGGCGTGGGCGCCGGTCTCCTTCATGAAGCGGAACGCGGTGTGGAGCGCCTCGTCGGTGCTCGTCTCGTACGATCCGAAGGGCATGTCGGCGATGACGAACGCGCGCGTGACGGCGCCGGCAACGGCCCGAGTGAGGGGGATCAGCTCGTCGACGGTGACGGGCAGCGTGGTGTCGTACCCGAAAACGGTGTTGCCCGCGGAGTCCCCGACCAGCAGGAAGTCGATGCCCGATTCATCGAAGATTCCCGCGCTTAGCACGTCATAGCTGGTCAGCCCGAGAATCTTGATGCCGTTCTCCTTGGCCGATTGAAAGTGCCGCGTGCGAACTTTCTTGAGATTGGCCTGTGCTGCCGCTGCCGCCGGATCCGTCATGTCGTCAGTCTAGTCAGGGCTCGTCGTGCGCGAATCGGGCGGCCTAGATGATGCCCTGAGCGAGCATGGCGTCGGCCACACGAACGAACGCCGCGGCGTTGGCCCCGACGACGTAGTCCCCGGGAGCGCCATAGCGTTCCGCTGCGTCGAAGGCTGCGTCGTGAATCTGGCAGATAATGTCCCGCAGGCGCGCCTCACTCGACTCGAAGTCCCAGTTCTCACGTGAGGCGTTCTGTGCCATCTCGAGCGCCGAGGTCGCGACACCGCCCGCGTTCGCGGCCTTGCCGGGAGCGAAGAGCACCGACGACTCCTGGAACAGTTCGACAGCGTCCGGCGTGCAGGGCATGTTGGCCCCCTCGACGACGGCAACGACTCCGTTGCGGATGAGCGCGGCGGCGTCGTCGGACCCGAGCTCGTTCTGTGTCGCGGCGGGGATGGCGATGTCTCCGGGCGTCTCCCACACGCGTCCCTGAGCGACGAAACGCGCGCTCGAGCGCCGGTCGGCGTAGGCCGAGATCCGCAACCGCTCGACCTCCTTCACCTGCTTGAGCAGGGCGACATCGATGCCCTCGGAGTCGATCACGTAGCCCGTCGAATCGGAGGCGGTGAGCGCGCGTGCACCGAGCTGGTGCAGCTTCTCGATCGCATAGGTGGCGACGTTGCCCGAGCCGGAGATGATCGCGGTCTTGCCCTCGACACTTTCGCCGCGGGTCTCGAGCATGGACTTCAGAAAGTAGACCGCACCGTAGCCGGTCGCCTCGGTGCGCACCTGTGCGCCACCCCAGCCGATGCCCTTGCCCGTCAGCACTCCGGCTTCGTGCCGGTTCGCGATGCGGCGGTACTGCCCGAAGAGGTAGCCGATCTCGCGCGTGCCGACCCCGATGTCACCCGCGGGAACGTCGGTGTAGTCGCCGAGGTGACGGTAGGCCTCCGTCATCCAGCTCTGGCAGAAGCGCATCACTTCGGCGTCGCCGAGGCCGTGCGGGTCGAAGTCGCTGCCCCCCTTGCCGCCGCCGATTCCCTGACCGGTGAGCGCGTTCTTGAAGATCTGCTCGAAGCCGAGGAACTTCATGATTCCGAGGTTCACGCTGGAGTGGAACCGCAGGCCGCCCTTATAGGGGCCGAGCGCAGAGTTGAACTGCACGCGGTACCCACGGTTGACGCGAACGAGCCCGCTGTCGTCCTGCCACGGGACCCGGAACATCACCTGCCGTTCCGGTTCGACGAGACGTTCGAGAATGCCGGCCCGCTCGTACTCCGGATGCTGCGCGAGCACGGGCACGATCGAATCGAGCACCTCGTGCAATGCCTGGTGGAACTCGGGCTCACCGGGAGAGCGGCGCACCGCCTCTTCGTAGACGCTGGCAACGTAGTTCTTGGTGTCGGACTGCATGGCTGCTCCAGTCGGGGACTGACTGCGGTTCGCTGGAGGCGCGACCGCAATGTCACGAGTAATTGTTCGCTGGTGACCGCGGCAGCAGGGATGAGAGCACCGCTTCAAGCACTACAGCAAACGCACCGGCATCCTCGACGGCGTGCACATTGGCAAGCCACTGATCGAGTTTCTCGCCGATACCTTGAAATTATAGCGTCGATGCCCCATCACGCTGCGCGGGTGGACCCAGTAGCCTAAGAACGGCAGCACACCGCTGGTAAAGAGGGAGCCATGGATAAGCAACAAGACTTCGTTCTGCGCTCGATCGAGGAGCGCGGGGTCAAGTTCATCCGGCTGTGGTTCACCGACGTCATCGGTTCGCTCAAGTCGGTCGCCATCGCCCCCGCCGAGGTCGAGGGCGCCTTCGCCGAGGGGGTGGGAATCGACGGCTCTGCGATCGAGGGGCTCACTCGCGCCTACGAGGCCGATGTGCTCCTGCGACCCGACCCGACGACGTTCCAGACCCTGCCGTGGCGTGGCGAGGTCGAGCCCACCGCGCGCATGTTCTGCGACATCGAGACACCCGACGGTGAACCCGCCATGGCCGATCCCCGTAACGTGCTGCGGCGCGCGCTCGGCAAAGCGGCGGACCGCGGTTTTACGTTCTACACGCACCCCGAGATCGAGTTCTACCTGATGCGCAGCTCCGCGCTCGACGAGAGCGGCCAGCCTGTTCCCGTCGACACCGCGGGCTACTTCGACAATGTTCCGGGCGGCACCGCGCACGACTTCCGTCGTCGCTCGGTGCGGATGCTCGAAGACCTCGGCATCTCGGTCGAGTTCAGCCACCACGAGGGCGGCCCGGGGCAGAACGAGATCGACCTGCGCTACGCCGACGCACTCACCATGGCGGACAACATCATGACGTTCCGCACCGTCGTCAAGGAGGTCGCGATCGAGGAGGGCGTCTACGCGACCTTCATGCCCAAGCCCTTCTCCGACCACCCCGGTTCGGGCATGCACACGCACCTTTCGCTCTTCGAGGGCGACACGAACGCGTTCTACGAGGCGGGTGGGCAGTACCAGCTGTCCGCCGTGGGCAGGCGGTTCATCGCCGGGCTGCTCAAGCACGCCCCGGAGATCACCGCCGTCACGAACCAGTTCGTGAACTCGTACAAGCGCCTCTGGGGTGGGGGAGAGGCGCCGAGCTTCGTCTGCTGGGGTCACAACAACCGCTCCGCTCTGGTTCGCGTGCCCCTGTACAAGCCCAATAAGGGCCAGAGTTCGCGCATCGAATATCGCGCGCTCGACTCCGCCGCGAACCCCTACCTCGCGTTCGCCCTCATGCTCGCCGCCGGACTCAAGGGCGTTGAGGAGGGATACGAGCTGCCGCCGGAGGCTGAGGACAACGTCTGGCTGTTGACGGATGGCGAGCGTCGCGCACTCGGCTACAACGCCCTTCCGTCGAGCCTCGGCGATGCCGTTCGGCTCATGGAGGAGTCGGAGCTCGTCGCCGAGACCCTCGGCGAGCAGGTGTTCAACTACGTGCTGCTCAACAAGCGGAGCGAGTGGGCCGAATATCGCAACCAGGTCACGCCGTTCGAACTCCAGCGCAACCTGGGGATCCTCTAGCGCCTCGCAGAGCACACGAGCGAGCGGGCACACGAGCGAGCAGGGGTCGTTGCAGCCGATGTCGAGAAACCACACGTCCCGCACGGAACTCGCGCGGCTCGGATTCACCGACACCGCGGTCGCGACCGAAAGGCTCGCGACACTGCCCGCCTCGCTGGGCACGCTGTTCGCCCTCGCGGCCGATCCCGACCAGGCGCTGCGGCTCATCGTGCGTCTGCGCGAGCGCGCCAGCGCCGCGGTCGATGAGTTGCTTGCGGGCCAGGATGCGGCGGCTCACCTGGTGCGCATTCTTGGTGCCTCTGCCGCACTGGGGGAGTTCTTCGAGCGCCACCCCGAGCAACTCGCCGTGCTGCGGGAACCGCTTGCGGCGCTGCCCACTGCTGCGGAACTCGGCACGCGCCTGGCGGCATCCGTCTCCGTCGACGATGTGCGGGTGCGGTACCGGCGCGAGCTTGTGCGCATCGCCGCATGGGATCTCGCCAGTGCTGATCCGCTCGAGGCAGTCGAACCGGTCGCCGCGGCCCTTGCTGACCTCGCCGGTGCAACGCTGGATGCGGCACTGACCCTCGCGCGCGGATCACTGCGATTCCCCGCGACCGAAGTCGCCGACATGCGTCTCGCCATCATCGGCATGGGCAAGGCGGGCGCGCGCGAACTCAACTACATCAGCGATGTCGACGTCATCTATGTCGTCGACGCCGTCGATGAGACATCCGTCGACCGTGCCGTGGTGATCGGCGCCGAGCTCGCCAAAGCGGTGTCGCACATCGTCAACGGAAATTCGGTCGAGCCCGCGCTGTGGGAACTCGATGCGAACCTGCGACCCGAGGGCGCGGACGGCGCGCTCGTGCGCACACTCGCCTCACACGTCGCCTACTACGAACGGTGGGCGCAGTCGTGGGAGTTTCAGGCACTGCTCAAGGCTCGACCCCTCGCGGGTGACCTCGAGCTGGGCCTGCGCTACGTCGACGCGATCACACCGTTCGTGTGGTCGAGCGCCAAGCGGGAGAACTTCGTCGACTCGGTTCAGCGCATGCGAGAGCGGGTCACCGAGCACATCCCCGCCGAGGAGCGAGACGTGCAGCTCAAGCTCGGCCTGGGCGGGCTGCGAGACGTGGAGTTCACGATCCAGCTGCTGCAGCTCGTGCACGGGCAGACAGACGAGTCGGTTCGGCTCCGCGACACCCTCGGTGCGCTGGGCGCTCTCGCGGCCGGCGGTTACATCGGACGCGATGAGGCCGCGTCGTTCGCGCGCGACTATCGGTTCCTGCGCCTGCTGGAGCATCGCATTCAGCTCGCCAACCTTGTTCGCTCCCACCTCATGCCGCGCGACGACGAGCGCCTGCGGGTACTTGCTCGTGCAAGCGGTCAGGCCGGCGGATCGGGTGAGCTCGTCGAGCTGTGGCAGGCGACGCGCGTGCGCGTGCGCGGCCTGCACGAGCGGCTCTTCTACCGTCCGCTGCTGTCCGCGGTCGCTTCACTCCCCGGCGAGGACTTCCAGATCACGAGCGAGCAGGCCGTCGCTCGTCTTGCCGGCGTCGGTTTCGTCGACCCCGAGGGGGCCCTGCGGCACATTGCGGCGCTCACCTCGGGCCTGTCGCGACGCGCCACCATCCAGCGCAACCTGCTGCCGATTCTGCTGCAGTGGCTCGCGGAGGGTGCCGATCCCGACCACGGCCTGCTGACGTTCCGCAGGCTCTCCGAGACACTCGGCGAGTCGCACTGGTACCTCAGGATGCTGCGCGATTCGTCCGGCACCGCGCACCGCCTCATGCGGCTGCTCTCGGGCTCGCGCTTCATCGGCGACCTGTTCCTGAACACTCCCGAGGCAGTCGCCTGGCTGTCGGATGACGAGGAGCTGGCGCCGCGATCCCTCGAGTCCCTTCTCGAGGAGGGCGCCGCGATCATCGGCCGGCACACCGACACCATCGACGATGCCGCTGCGGCGCTCAGGGGGATTCGTCGGCGCGAGATCCTGAGGCTGGCGATCGCAGGCATCCTGCAGCTGCGTGACGTCCAGCAGCTCGGTCACGCCCTCACGGACGTCACCGAGGCGCTGATCACCAGTGCGCTCGCGCTCGCGCGCGGCACCGGGGTTGACGGCGCCGATGACGGCATCGAGTTCGCCGTTATCGCGATGGGCCGCTACGGCGGCCGCGAGCTCGGCTTCGGGTCGGATGCCGATGTCATGTACGTCTACCGAGCCATCACGGCCGAGCCTGCCGCGGCACAGTCGCGGGCCGAGCAGATCGTGCTCGCGCTGCGCAGGCTCACCGACGACATCCGCATTCGCTTCGACCTGGACGAGGGGCTGCGCCCCGAGGGCAAGAACGGTGCGATCGTGAGGTCGCTCGAGTCCTATCGCGCCTACTACGAGCGCTGGTCGCTCACCTGGGAGGCGCAGGCCCTGCTGCGAGCTCGCTACGCCGCGGGCGACGAAGTGTTGGGTCGTGACTTCGAGGCATTGGCCGACGAGGTGCGCTACCCCGCGCAGATCGGCGACCGTGAGCTTCGCGAGGTCAAGCGCATCAAGGCGCGCGTCGAGGCGGAGCGTCTGCCGCAGGGAGCGGACCCGAGCAGACACCTCAAGCTCGGGCGCGGCTCGCTCAGCGACATCGAGTGGCTCGTGCAGCTGGTGCAGCTCGCGCATGCGTCGACGGTCGGCGAGCTGCGCACCACCTCGACTCTCGACGCGCTCGATGCGGCGGCGGGGGCGAAGCTTATTCCGATCAGTGACGCCGCGCTGCTGCGCGATACCTGGCAGTTCGTCGCCCGTGCCCGCTCGGCGCTCATGCTGTGGACGGGCAAGACGACCGACGTGCTCCCCGGCGACCGAGCGCAGCTCGAGGGAATCGCCCGACTGCTCGGCTACCCGCGAGGGTCGGCCGGCGCCTTTGAGGACTCGTATCTGCGCCAGACGCGCCAGACCCGGCGGGTCTTCGAGCGCCTGTTCTTCGACTGAGCCTCAGACGCTCTCGACCCCGAACGACGCCACATTGCGCTCTGCCTTCGCAGCGACAGCAATGTGGCGTCGTTCGATGGGTTCAAAGCCTTGAGCTATACCCCGTAGTAGAGCTCGGCTTGAGGATCTGAGAACCGGAGGGTGTCCCACAGGATCGTACTCCCCTGTGAATACAGGGAAGTGCGATGTTAAGCATGGGGTGGGTCGCTGCTGCCGCTGTCCGAGAACCTGTCCGTTTTGCGGATTCTTGGCCGTCCTACGGGGTTCGCTGGAGGACGACGGGTGGTGCCGCCTACCTCATTGGTATGAGCGACGACCGCCCCCGCCTCTGGACTCCGCAGGAGCTTGCAGAGTACACGGGCATCCCGATCAGGACGCTCGCTGACTGGCGGACCGAGCGTGCGCGCAGCCGAGGTCTCGGATTGCCGTTCGTCGCACTCTCGTCGCACAACGTCCGCTACCGCGATGAGGATGTCGAAGCGTTCATCGCCGGGCGGATCGTGGCCCCGACGGACAGGGCGGGCGACTGATGGCGCGGCCGAAGCGCGCACTCGGCGAACTCGGCAAGGTGACCTACACCGTCGAGCCGAGCGGTCTCGTCATCGCGCGAGGACGGGTCTATGACGGCAACGGGCATGAGCGCCGTCCGAGCGGCAGCGGAGCGACCGAGGCCGAGGCGCTGGCCGCGTTGCAGGAGGCGGCTGATGTCGCTGTCGGTCGAGTCCTGGCGCGACGAACGCAGTTCATGACCGTCGCAGAGCTGGCGACGACGTGGCTGAAGACGGCGTATCACGACGACGATCCACGGGTGCTGCGCCAGCGCCGCGAGCAGACGGTCGATGGCTACGCATCGGTGGTCCGAGCGCATGTCATCCCGCGTGCCGGTGCCATCCCCATTGCCGACATCACCGCCGACCGCGCCGACGGTCTGCTCATGGACATCGCACGAGAGAAGTCGGTGACGACCGCGAACAAGGTGCGGAACGTGATGTCGCTCATGTTCGACTGGGCGATCCAGCAAGGGCACTTCTCGGCTGCCGGGTCGATCCAGCAGACGCGGTATGGAGCGGTCGTTGTGGCGAACCCGATCCGTGCGACCAGGCGAGCGGATGAGCCGGACACGGTGTACTTCGAACTCGACGCGGTGCAGGTAAAGTACGTCCTCCATCTCATCCGCGACGTGTGGCCGGAGCGGCATCGGACGCGCTATCCGGTGGGCCGTCGGCCCAACTACAAGCTGCTCGCCGACTACATCCTCATCACGCTCGGCACCTCCGAGAGGACCGCGGAGCCGATTGCGATCCGGTTCCAGGACGTGCGGTTCGAGGCGGTGGAGCAGCCGGACGGAAGCCTGACGATGGAGGCACTCGTCTGGGTGGGCGGGACGATGGTTCGCACGAAGTCCCGCGGTCTGTTCCGTCAGGACTCGCCCAAGGCGGAGCGGCAGAAGCGTTGGGTTCGCGTTCCGAAGTTCGCAGCCAAGGTTCTGAGTGAACTCGTGGCGAGCCACGTTCCCGATCCCGAACGGAATCCAGACGACGTCCTGTTCACTACCGAGCGCGGCCGTCCGCGCGATCCCAGCGCGGTCGGCGAACTGTTGCGGATGTTCCGCCGCGAGTTCGAGCCGGAGCTGCTGGCTATCGGGGTCGATGCCGAGCACCTCACCTTCCGTAGCCTCCGCAAGGCCGTCGCTGCGGCGGTATCGGACACGGCCGGCGTCGAGGTCGCACGCGATCTGCTCGGGCACAGTGACGCGGCGATCACCGAGGGGCACTACGCGAAGCGCCCTGATCTCATCGTCGAAGTCGCGGCCGATGCGCTCGACGAGGTGTTCGCGGGCATCGACGCATGAACTGCCGCGAAGAGGGAGAACTGATGATGCACAGATACGCTTCGCTGACTGTGCAGGTGGAGGTAGGATGTGAGCATGACCCCGGCACCCTTGACGATCGACCCCGAGGACGTGCGCGCCAGCGCGCGGGAGACTTCGGAGCTCCCCGCCTGGTTGGAGAAGGTGGCGGAGTACGTCCAGCGCGCGGCCTCCGAGGGCGAGACCGTCACGTTGACGGCGAAGCAGCGGATGCTCACCCCGGAGCAGGTCGCATCGCTGACCGGGGTGTCGCGCTCCACTATCTCTCGCAAGATCAAGGCGGGGGAGATTCACGCCGTCAAGGTCGGCAACCGCAACCGCATCCCCTACGAGGAATACCAGCGGTGGTGGGACCAGGCGATGGGCGACGTGATCGAGCTGGTGCGCGATGACCTCCGGGAAGACCTTTTCGGCACCCGGTGACGTGACCTTCGTCTTCCTCGATGCGAATGTCGTAGCCAAGCCCGTCACACGCACCCTGTTGATGGTCGGCGCGAGCCGCAGCGGGTTCGTCGTGGGATGGAGCGCGACCGCCGAGGCGGAGGCTGCCCGCCACATGCGCCCGAACGCGACCCGGCCCGTGGACTTGCGGCGGCGCTACGGCGGCGAGTTGACCCCTACCGGGAACGTGGCGAGGCGGTTCGAGGCCACGGACGCCAAGGACCGCCAACTCCTTGCCGACGCGGAAGCGGCCGGGGCGCGATTCATCGTCACCGAGGATGTGGACGACTACGGGCTGGCCGATCTTGCCAGCGTCGGCATCTCGGCGGTGAACCCCGACCTGTTCCTTGCGGAGCGTCTGACGCGCGCGGCGTACACCTTTGTCATCCGGCGATTCGTGGAACTCCAGGTGAGTCCACCGACGACGCCCGCGCAGTTCCATGCCGCCATCGCCAAGAACCACCCGCGCCTATTCGCCACACACGCTGACCTCTACGAGGTCGAGCCCGAGCGCGGCATCCACGGCGAGCCGGAGGTGATCTTCCGCGGCACGCGCTGCCTGCGCTGCGAGCGGATCGTCGCGGATCCGGCCACGGTCATCGACGGGCTCGGCCCGGAGTGCCGCTGAGCTACAGCCGCGGGGCGTTGCCCGACAGCGTGGCCGCGGGCGTCGCGGCGACGAAGGCGGGGGAGTCGTCTTCCCGTGCCGTGCCCTCTCGCGAGCCCAGGTTCGGCTCGTAGGTGCGCACGGTCTCGACGGTCAGCTCGGTGCAGCTTGTCTGGACGCCGGGTGCGTTCAGGCCGTCGGAGGCCGGGGGTTCCGGCATCTGGATGTCGTGGGCTCCGGTGACGATCCGCGCTGTCCCGCTGCACAGCAGTTCGTGTGGGCCTGAGCTGGTGGCGCTCGTGATCGGGCCAGGCACAGCCCCGACATCGCGGCCGAAGGTGGCGGCGCGAGCGGCGACCAGGAGCGAGCCAGAGCGGACGCCTGCCTCGACGATGACGCTCGTGTCCGAGAGTGCGGCGAGTAGCCGTGCGCGCTGCACGAAGCGCAGCCTGGTCGGCGCGCATCCGGGCGGGATCTCGCTGAGCAGAGCGCCGTTCGCGGCGATGCGCTCGAACAGCTGCTGATTGCCCGCCGGGTAGGGCCTGTCCAGGCCGCCAGCGAGGACGGCGATGGTCTTACCGCCCGCGTTGAGCGCGCCCCGGTGGGCGGCGGCCTCGACGCCGTAGGCGCCTCCACCGACGACGATGCCGCCGCGCTCAGCGGCTCCGGTCGCAAGCTCGGCGGCGACGAACTCGCCGTAGCTCGACGCGGCGCGAGATCCCGTGAGCGTGACGAGCCGCTGGACGGGGGTTCGGAGGGTGTCGACCTCACCGAGCACCCACAGCGCCAGCGGCGGGGTGACGCCGCCGATGGCGAAGCCCTCGGGCCACTCGGGATCGCCGGGGATCGAGACGTGCAGGCGGTGACGCTGGGTTGCGTCGATGACCTGCTGGAACGCCTGGGGCCTGAGCCGGGGAGCGGCGAGGTCTCGCCAGAGCGCGGCAGCCTCCGTATCGACGCCGGGGACAGGCTCGGTCGAGGTGAGGAGGCGAAGTGTCTCCTGGGCCCCGACCGCGGCTATCACCGCGGCGGTGGTGGCCTCGCCCGGCTCGAAGGCGATGGCGAGCGCGATCCTGGCGCTCCGCTCATTGGTGGTGAGCGATTCGATCGTCTCCATGTTCGCGTCCTCTCCGCTGTCCAGGCACCTGGCCTCACGAGAGAGGTGCACCCGTGGTGCCGCCCGGAGGCGGCTCGGCAGTGGCGGCTACAGGGACGGCGTACTGCTCGGGGGTTGTCGCGTCGGATCGCTGGAGTCGAACGGTTCGACCGTCACCGTGACGGCTCCCTCCCGCGACCCCAGGTTCGGCTGGTAGCCGCGCACAGCCTCGATGGTTAGCTCGACGCGCTCTGACTCGAGTGAGTCAGGCTCGGGGCGGGGCTCGTCCTGCATCGCGGCGAGCTGGGACTCGACGCGGGCGAGGTCTTCCTCGGCGTCGGCGAGGGTCTGTGCGTGGCGGAAGGGCTGGCCGAGGCGCTGCTGGGTGTCGGCGACGGTCTGCTCGGCTTCTTCCAGGTCTTCGCGGGCCTGGTCGAGAAGGGAGGGGATGCCGCTGACGCGGTTCTCGATGCGCTGCACGAGCCCGAGCCCGGCTTCAAGGAATGACTCCTTCGGCAGCGTGAATCCCGAGCGGGGCACCTCGGGCAGGGAGAGGGTCACATCGAGGGCGGCGAGCCCGGAGCGGGCCTCGACGTGGATGTCGAAGCCTGAGATGCGGCCGATGATCCCGAAGTCCTTGTGCCCGTACCGCGGCAGCCACTTCAGCCCGGAGTCGCCCATCCATGCGGCGAGGGCGTGGGCGGCTTCGGAGCGGGAGTCGTAGTCGCGCGCGCCGAGCGTGATGCGGAACCTGTCGCCGCTCGTGTCGATCATCCGCGGGGCAGCGGCTTCCAGCCCGCGAATGTCCGCGGCGGCGCGCTCGGCGGCTGACCGGGCGCGGTTTCCGGTGTGGACGAGCATGTCCTCGTTGCGCTCGTGCGCGCGCTGGAGGCGGCGGAGCCGGTTCACCTCGTTGAGGATGACGGAGTGCTCCAGCAGGAGCGGATTGCCGGAGGCGATTGCCTTGGCCTCTGCTGCGGACAACGCGGAGGTGTCGATCTCCTCGATCTCTCGGGCGTTGATCTTGCCGCGCAGGAGCTGCGCGAACGACGCGGCCTTCCGCTCGACGGTCTGCCACATGTAGGAGTCGAAGGAACGCTCGGTGACGTAGCGGACGATCGCCACTTCCTCGTTCTGGTTGCCCTGCCGCATGATGCGACCGTCGCGCTGCGCGATGTCGGAGGGCCGCCACGGACAGTCCAGATGGTGCAGCGCGATGGCGCGGGCCTGGACGTTCGTGCCGACACCCATCTTCTCCGTCGATCCGAGGAGCACGGCGACGTGGCCGGCACGGGCTGCGGCGAACAGGCGGGCCTTCTCCACGTCGGTCTTCGCCTCGTGCATGTATCTGACCTGCTCGGCGGGGATGCCGCGCTGCACGAGCTGCTGCCGCAGCTCGTCGTAGGCGTTCCACCTGTCCTGGTTCGGGGTGCCGATATCGGAGAACACGAGCTGGAGCGACCCGCGCACCGTGGAGGGTTGCCCGGTCACCGTGTCGAGGTACTCGTTGTCGCGGGTGCGCTCCCAGATGCGGTGGATCGCGTCGGCGGCGACGTCGACCTTGCTCGGCCCGGACGGGTCGCGGGAGATGACCATGCGGATGTCGAGCGCGGCCTTGCGTCCGTCGGTGGCGATCAGGAGCATGTTGTCTTCGTCGGGCCGCACCTGGCGGGTGGCGACCTTCTCGGCGCGCTCGGCGAGGGATGCGACGTACTGTTCCAGCTCGACGGTCGGCTGCACCGGCACGGTGGAGGGCGCGCGGCTGCCGTCGTCGCGCTGCACGAGCGCGGGCACGGGCAGGTCGAGGTCTTCAGCGGTCTTCACGTCGGCGAACACCGACCACATCCGCAGCAGCTCCTGCCCGTTCTGGAACCGGGCGAAGCGGGTCTTCATGCGGAACGTGCTGCCCGTCGGCGAGATCTCCATCTGCGTGACCAGCTCGCCGAACGTTGCCGCCCACGCATCGAACGCGCCGACACCCGCCGACTCCAGCACGTCGGGCCGCAGGTATCGCTGCATGACATAGGTTTCGGTGATCGAGTTCGAGATGGGCGTCGCGGTCGCGGCGGTCACGACCCGCTCGCGCCCCGCGGAGCGGAGGTATTCGAGCTTCATGTGCAGGTCGCTCGCGCGATCCGAGCCCTCGATGGCCGCGTCCCTGATGTTCGACTCGGTGGCGAGATTCTTGTACATATGCATCTCGTCGACGATGACGTAATCAATGCCGGTGTCCTCGAAGCAGACGCCGCGGTCGCGGTCGGAGTCGAGCCGATCCTTGAGCTTGTTCTCCATCGCCAGGAGCTTCCGCTGGATGCGCTTGACGCTCATCCGCTGCTCGCCGGTCGCCTCGCCCAGCACTCGCCGCACGTCGTCTACCTGCCCGCGGATGTACTCCTGCTGCGTCTCGGCGCGCAGCGGGATCTTGGCGAACGCCCCCTGCGTGAGGATGATCGCGTCCCACTCGTTCGCGGCAGCGCGGGCGACGAACAGCCGCCGCTTGTCTGCCGTGAGGTCGAGGCTCGACGCCGCGAGCACGCGGGCGCGCGGGTAGATCTGGAGCCACTCGCGCCCGAACTGCTCGAGCATGTGATTCGGCACGACTACGACGGGCTTGCTGATGAGCCCCATCCGGCGCATCTCCATCGCGCCCAAGATCATTTCCGCGGTCTTGCCCGCACCGACCTCGTGGAACAGGCCGGCGGCGGGCTCGGACACCATGCGCGCGACGGCAGCGCGCTGGTGCGTGCGTGGCTCGAAGTTCGACGCCAGGCCGGGCAGCGACAAGTACGCCCCGGCGTCGGTGTAGTCGCGGAGCACGATGGAGTTGAAGCGCCGGTTGTACTCGTCTACGAGTGCCTGCGCGCGAGCCGGGTCTTCCCACACCCAATCGCTGAACCGCTCCTGGAGTGCGTCCGCCTTCTCCTGAGCGGCGGCGGTTTCGACGGGGTTGAGCACGCGGCGCACCTTGCCGTCGATGTCCTTCTCCTCGTCGTAGACGAGCATCGTCCGCTGCTCCATGACGGCCTGGGCGATGTCCGGCGCGGGGCGGCGCGGTGTGCCCCACTCCGAGGTGGAGAGCAGGCCCTGCCGTCCGCCGCGGATCTCCCACATGCCCGGCAGCGGGTTCTCGACGCGCACGTCTTCGGCGCGCAGGATGCTCCGCAGGAACCGTTCGTGCACGTCGGCGCTGATCCATACCGCACCGAGCTTCGCGTGGATGTCCTGGATGCCGAGTGGCGCGGGCAGTGCCTCGGCCAGCGCGTCCACGTTGATCTGGAACTCCGGGTCTTGCTCCGCGCGCAGGCGGGCGGCTTCGAGCTTGACCCGCACATCGCCGGACAGGTACTCGGGGGCGTGGATGAGCTGGTCGGTCGTCGGGTCGGCGAACACGAGGTTTCCCAGCGCCTCGCGGGCGTCGTGATCGCTCATGCCGAGCAGGTCGGCGATGAGGGGGAGGTCGATCCCGCCGGTTCGGTCGAGGCTGACGGCGATGGCATCGGCGGGGCTGTCTACGCCTTGTACTTCGGCTCGCGGCACCACCACGCGGTGGCTCATGATTGCAGCGGGCGATGCGGACTGATCCTCGTCATCGAACTGTTCGAGTGCGAGCACCAGGGGGCCGAACGGATCGGAGCGCAGCAGGCGGATCGCGGTCGGCACGATGCGGGCGAAGGTCTCCTCGCCGTCCTCGTTCGTGCGCCCGGTGGGGCGCAGCGTGTAGCGGTTCAGCGCCCCGTAGGTGCCG
>JAHBSW010000024.1 GCA_019638935.1 Cryobacterium sp. | reverse complement strand
GGGTCTGCCCGATCCGTCCGACGATTCCCGGCGGCTCGGGCACACTGACCTTCAGGGCGAGTCGGCGGTGCGTCTGCTGTTCCTCCAGCGCCCGCACGTCGGCGCTCGGCTCGTCCCTCGCCAGCTCGATCATCCGGGCGGCGTCGTCTTGCAGCCGCCGGTAGGCCGGCGCGGTCCTCGGGCTGAGGTAGCCGCGCCGGGCAAGGGCGGCGCCGAACACCGCGCCGTAGTCCGCGAGCCAGCCGACCGCCTCGGCCGGGGTGAGCTGTCGGGTCTGCTCTCCGCGCAGCACGTCGGCCGCGCTGGGCTCCTGCTCCCACGCGCCGGCCTGGGTGCGGTGGTTGTCGTAGAGGCGACGGTCGCGGGCGTAGACCTGGATACGGGCGGCGGCGGGCAGCGCCTCCAGCGCGGCCACGACCTCGGGGGAGCCGGCCAGCGCCGTCTCGTGCGCCTCGGGCGGGGTCCAGCGACCGACCTCGCCGCGCCGGGCGCGCAGGAACCGCTCCTCGGCCGCCAGCCGCGACACCGCGGCGGGGGTTGCGACGGCGACGACCTCAACACGGTAGCCGGCCTCCGCGAACCGGGCCGCGGTGCCGGTGACCATCGCCGGGTCGCGGAAGGTGCCCTCCAGCAGCACCGGGTAGCCGTGCTCGATCGCATGATCCAGGGCGAGCCGGATCAGCCCGCTCGAAGTCGGCGCGGTCGCGGCCGGCATCCCCAGCGGGTCGTCCACCGCCAGCTCGCGGTAGCCGGGGTGGTAGGCGCGCAGATCGTCCCCGGTTATCGACACCAGCTCGGGGTGCTCCGCGAGGATCGCCGCCTGCGCTCTCGTCTTGCCCGCGGCGGGCTGGCCGCCGAGCAGCACCAGGAGCCGGTCGCCAGCCGGAACCGGTGGGAAGATCGCCTGCCGCACCGCGGCTTCGAACACCTGCCGCAGCCGCGCCTCGTCGGGCGCGCCGGGTTCGCTCACGCGATCCGGCGGCTCGCCTGGCCGGTCAGGGCGTCGATCTCATCGAGCCACGCCTGCTGCTGGGCGATCAGCCCGAGCCGGTCGTCCGGATCCAGCGCCGTGCGCTGCTGATTCACCAGGCGCACCCGTGCGGCCCAATACTCGCGCTCGCGCTCGTCGGCCGTGGCGAGCTGCCGCTCGATCAGCACGGAGGCCAGGGTGGTCGCGCCCTGGGCGGTCATGTCGTAGAGGGCCACGTCGCTCACGCGGGGCTCGTCGTCGTACCAGGCGCGCAGAGACTCGGCCGGGATCGCGCTCGGAATCGTCACGCTCATGGGATCACCTCTGCTTCGTCGTTCCTCATTCTACCTTGCCGGTCTGCTCCCGCCCCGGACCCGCTCCCTGCTGTTGGCGGGGTCGGGACGGAGGGTGCAACATCCGAGCAGAGCGAGCGGTGTTGCGGCATCCGGCGCGACCCCGCAAGCTGGGAGAGCGGGTCAGGCGCGGGCTTCTCGTCACACTCGACAAGCGACCCGAGGCACCAGGATTACCCGCCTCCGCAGGGGCGGAAACGTGGCAACATTCTGGCAACGAACGCTGACGACGAGACGTTCCCTGACGCACTCCACGCACGCGGAACCCCTGTAAACACAGGGCAGAACGGGGTCCGGCACGCAGTTCCGGGGGAGCCGAACCCCCTCTCACGGCGGTAACGCGGGTTCGAATCCCGCTGGGGTCACCAACTGAAAAGCGCCCGCTTGTGCGGGCGCTTTTCGGTTTCTGGTTTCAGTGTCGCTGTGAGCGCGATGATCGTGAGGACACCGGATGCCGAACTACCGCGGCATCGGCCCCAGGAACTGTTTCGCATCGAGCGCAGGCCGTTTCGACGCATCCAGCCGTGTTCGAAAGTCGTCGTCGATGCTGCCGACGTAGAGCCAGCCCATGAGGTGCTCGTTGTCGCCGAGCCCGTGCACGGCCCGCACCGGCGCGGAGTCGACCAGCAGCCCGGTGCGCCACATCGCACCCCATCCGGCTCGCCACAGCGCCAGCGACAGCAGGTGGCCGGCACCGGCGGCCGTCGCGCGCTGCTCCCATTCGGGCACGAGTGGGTGCTCGTGGAGGCTTACCACCACCGCGATGAGCAGTTCGGCGCGGAAGGGCTTCGGGTTGAACTCGCCGGGGGCGCGCACCTCGCCTGCCGCGGTGTCGAGCGCCTCGGCCAGGCGCATCCGGTCGTCCCCTCGCAGTGTGATCAGCCGCCACGGCCGCAGTGACTTGTGGTCGGCGACCGGTGTGACTGCCGCCAGCAGTTCGACGAGTTCGTCGTCACTCGGTGTCTCCGACCCCACTTTCGAGACCGAGCGACGCGTCGCCATCGAGTCGAGCACGGGGTCTGCGAAGAACTTCATGCCCCCATTCTCGCCCGCAACTCTGAGGCGTCCACTGCAATGAAGACCTCTGCGGTGGAACAGCGGCTGCGACTTCCTCGACCGAATCGGGGGTGACACGGGTTCCCGATCCGCTAACATGGCCCGAGCGAAGGGGAGTATCCCAGTGGCGGCCCGTCTCGGCGGGCCTCGCAGTATTCGTCAAGACGAACCGTGTCACGCGGTTCCGGATGCTGCGGCACCGGTTCGTGGTGCGGGAGAGACTTTCGAGTCCCACTCCTGCCCACTGTCGTTAAGGAAACAATGACCCTCGCGCTCCCGCTCTGGTTCGAGATCACCTCGCTCACGGTCTTGAGCCTCATCATCGTCTTCGATCTCATCCTCGCGTTCCGCCGACCGCACATCCCCAGCGTGAAGGAGAGCACCGCGTGGGTGTCGTTCTACGTGGGCCTCGCACTCGTGTTCGGCGTCATCATGTACTTCGTCTCGACCGCGGAGTACGCGGGGCAGTTCATCGCGGGCTGGCTCACCGAGTACAGCCTGAGCATCGACAACCTCTTCGTCTTCATCATCATCATGGCGAGGTTCAAGGTGCCGAGGCTCTACCAGCAGGAGCTGCTCATGATCGGCATCCTGCTCGCGCTGCTCTTCCGGGGGGTCTTCATCCTGCTCGGTGCGCAGATCATCGAGAACTTCTCCTGGGTGTTCTACATCTTCGGCGCGTGGCTGCTCTTCACCGCCTACAACCAGGCGTTCCGCAGCCACGACGACACCGAGCGTCAGGAGAACGCCATCATCCGCTGGCTGCGCAAGCGCGTGGCGATCACCGACGAGTTCGAGGGCGCCAAGATGCGCTCCGAGCAGCCCGATGGCACGCGGGCGTTCACCCCCGTGCTGCTCGTGCTCATCGCTCTGGGCACCACCGACGTCGTGTTCGCGCTCGACTCGATCCCGGCGATCTTCGGCATCACCCAGAGCGCGTTCATCGTCTTCGCGGCGAACGTCTTCGCCCTCATGGGGCTGCGGCAGCTCTACTTCCTGCTCGGCGACCTGCTCGAGAAGCTCGTCTACCTGCACTACGGGATCGCGTTCATCCTCGGCTTCATCGGCGTCAAGCTCGTCTTCCACGCCCTGCACGAGAACGAGGTCCCGTTCATCAACGGCGGCCAGCCCGTCGAGTGGATCCCGGTCATCAACACCTGGATGTCGCTCATCGTCATCGTGCTCGCGATGGTCGTGTCGACGGTGGCGAGCCTCATCGTGCTGCGCCGGGTTCCACGACAGCCGGTCGAGTAGCGGGGGTTCTGCCACCGTTGGTTGAGTAGCGGCGCAGCCGCGGATCGAAAGCCGGTTTCGAACGCTTGGTTTCGATACGCCGCCTGCGGCGGCTACTCAACCGGCGAGTGACGGCGGCAGCGCGCTGACGCCGCATAAGCCTCGAACACCCGGTTGCCGACTCCCACACCCAGAAACTTCGGGAGGGAGGAGTCGATAACGGGGTGTGGGAAGCCTAGGCCTCGAGGCGTGCCCGCGCGAGGGCGAGGGCCGCGTCGAGCGTCGTCGTGCCCGCCGCAGCAGCATCGCGGAACACCTGCGCGACCGTCTCGCCGATGGTGGCGACGCGCTCGTCGATGGCCGCGGCATCCGCCCCCGGCTCTGACGCCATCGCGAGGTAGATGACTCCGCCCGCGTTGACCACGAAGTCGGGCGCCCAGAGGATGCCTCGCTCGGCCAGCTCGGCAGCCTGCTCCACGTGGGCGAGCTGGTTGTTGGCGGCGCCGACGACCCCGCGCACGCGCAGGTTCCTGATGACGTCGCTCGTGAGCACTCCGCCGAGTCCGCAGGGGACCAGCAGGTCGGCCTCGAGGGTGAGCGCCTCGTCGATGCCGACCCAGGCGGCGCCGAGCTCGTCGGCGAGTTCTTTGCGCGCGGGGTTGACGTCGGCCACGGAGAGCCTCGCACCGCCCGCGGTGAGCGAGCGGGCGAGGCGTCCGCCGACCTGGCCGAGACCGCTGATGACGAGGTGGCGGCCGGCGAGATCGCGCGTGCCGAAAAGTGCTTCGAGGGTGGCGAGGATGCTCGCGTGCACACCGGCTGCGGTGGCATCCGCAGGTTCACCGACGCCGCCCTCCTCGGGCGGCAGCCCCACGACGTGCGCGGTGCGCTCGGCGACGATCGACATCAGCTCGGCGCTCGTGCCGACATCCTCGGCGGTCATGTAGGAGCCGCCGAGGCTCTCCACGGCGTCGCCGAGGTCGAGCATCGCGTTGCGCTTCTCGGCGTCGGTGAGCGTCGCACCGAGGGGCAGGCAAACGACCGACTTGCCGCCTCCGCGCGCGAGGCCCGCCGCCGCGTTCTTGAGCGTCATCCCCTCGGAGAGGCGCAGGGCGTCGGTGAGGGCGTCGGTCCAGTGCGGGTACGACCAGACGCGGGCCCCGCCGAGGGCCTGGCCGAGCACGGTGGAGTGCACCGCGACGATGATGGGAAGCCCGCTTCGTTCACCGGTGACCATCACCACCCTCTCGTGATCGAAGGCGATGGACTCGAGGCTGATGTCTGACGACGTTGTCATGGGTGAACTCCAGTGTGCGGGCCTTGTGGGCGCTGTTATCGTTCCGCGGTCAAGGGTGTGATCGCGAATGCTGACACCAGCATAGAACGCAACCGATGGGGTGCGGGCGGCGGGAGCTTCATCGCCCGTCGTAGACTGGCGTGATCGCGCCGGGCAGTGGCCCGTGCCGGCAAGAAATGAGGTTCAGGGTGGGTAGAACGCTCGCGGAGAAAGTGTGGCAGGACCACATCGTGGTCAAAGGCGAGGACGGCACGCCCGACCTCCTCTACATCGACCTCCACCTCGTGCACGAGGTCACGAGCCCCCAAGCATTCGATGGCCTTCGGATGGCGGGTCGTCCCGTGCGCCGCCCCGATCTGACGATCGCCACCGAAGATCACAACACCCCCACGCTCAACATCCTCAGCCGCATCGAAGACCCGGTCAGCCGCACCCAGATCGAGACCCTGCGCGCGAACTGTGCGGAGTTCGGCATCCGCCTGCACCCGCTCGGCGACGTGGAGCAGGGGATCGTGCATGTCGTCGGCCCGCAGCTCGGCCTCACCATGCCGGGCGTCACGGTGGTGTGCGGCGACTCGCACACGAGCACCCACGGCGCTTTCGGCGCGATGGCGTTCGGCATCGGCACGAGCGAGGTCGAGCACGTGCTCGCGACGCAGACGCTGCCGCTCATGCCGCCGAAGACGATGGCGATCACCGTCGAGGGCGAGCTTCGCCCCGGTGTGAGCGCGAAGGACATCATCCTCGCGGTCATCGCCAAGATCGGCACCGGTGGCGGTCAGGGCTACGTGCTGGAGTACCGCGGCAGCGCCATCCGCTCGCTCTCGATGGAGGGCCGGATGACGATCTGCAACATGTCGATCGAGGCCGGTGCCCGCGCGGGCATGGTCGCCCCCGACCAGATCACCTACGACTACCTCAGGGGCCGTCCGCACGCCCCCGAGGGCGCCGACTGGGATGCCGCGGTCGCCTACTGGAACACTCTCGCCACCGACGACGACGCGGTGTTCGACGCCGAGGTCTTCATCGACGCGAACGAGCTCGAGCCCTTCGTCACCTGGGGGACCAACCCCGGACAGGGAGTGCTGCTCTCCGACCGCGTGCCCGACCCCTCGGCGATCATCGACCCGAACGAGCGGGCCTCGGCGGAGCGGGCGCTCGAGTACATGGACCTCGAGGCCGGCACGCCGATGAAGGACATTCGAGTGGATGCCGTGTTCATGGGCTCGTGCACGAACAGCCGCATCGAGGATCTTCGTGCGTTCGCCTCGATCATCAAGGGCCGGAAGAAGGCCGACGGTGTGCGCGTCATGGTCGTGCCCGGCTCGGCGCGCGTTCGCCTCGAGGCCGAGGCCGAGGGAATCGACAGGATCGTCGAGGAGTTCGGTGCGGAGTGGCGCTTCGCCGGCTGCTCGATGTGCCTCGGCATGAACCCCGACCAGCTGGCTCCGGGGGAGCGCTGCGCGTCGACGTCCAACCGCAACTTCGAGGGCCGCCAGGGCAAGGGCGGTCGCACCCACCTCGTGTCTCCGCTCGTGGCGGCGGCCACCGCCATCCGCGGCACCCTGTCGAGCCCGTGGGATCTCGAGGGGGGCGATGCGGGTCTCGATACGGCCGTTCCGGCCTACTCGACCAGCAGATCCTCCGGTGATCGAGTGGCCGCTGACGGCGGCGTATCGAGATCCTCGACCGGCGAGACTCAGGAGGCATCGTAATGGAGAAAGTCAGCACCATCACCGGTGTCGCCGTGCCGCTCGCGCGCGCCAATGTCGACACCGATCAGATCATCCCCGCGGTGTTCCTCAAGCGCGTGACCAAGACGGGCTTCGACGACGCGCTCTTCTACGCCTGGCGCCAGGACCCCGACTTCGTGCTCAACGATCCCGCGTTCGCAAACCCGAGAGTGCTCATCGCCGGCCCCGACTTCGGCACGGGGTCGAGTCGCGAGCACGCCGTGTGGGCATTGCGCGACTACGGTTTCGCCGCCGTGCTCGCACCGCGCTTCGGCGACATCTTCCGCGGCAACGCGGGCAAGCAGGGTCTGCTCGCCGGTCAGATCAGCGAAGCGGATGCCGAGGAGTTCTGGCGCCTCATCGAGGCGGAGCCGGGAGTCAGCGCGACCGTGGACCTCGAGGCGCGCACCGCGACTATCGGCTCGCACACAGTCGAATTCCAGATCGACGATTACACTAGGTGGCGCCTGCTCGAGGGCCTGGACGACATCGGTCTGACCCTGCGCGAGGAGGAGAAGATCACGCAGTTTGAGGAGACCAGGGAGTCCTGGCGTCCCCTCACTCTCCCCATTCGTCAGGCAAGGTAACCGCATGAACTCCGTCGTCAAGGATGCCCGCAAGGCGGGCGAGCGGGTCGGCCTCACCGCCGAGTCGATCACCGTGCGCGGCGGCAACCCGTTGCGGGGACGCATCGAGGTGCGCGGGGCGAAGAACCTCGCGACGAAAGCGATGGTCGCCGCCCTGCTCGGGGACACCCCCAGCATCCTTCGCGGAGTTCCCGACATCAGCGACGTGCAGGTCGTGCGCGGGCTGCTCGGTGTCTACGGCGTTCGAGTGACCGACCCGTCCCCCGGCGAGCTGCACTTCGATACCGCCGCGGTCGAGAAGGCTCACTTCGCCGAGATCGACGCCCACGCGGGCGCGAGTCGCATTCCGATTCTCTTCTGCGGCCCGCTGCTGCACCGGCTCGGCGAGGCGCGAATCCCCGACCTCGGTGGGTGTCGCATCGGCGACCGGCCCATCGACTTCCACCTCGACGCGCTTCGCGCCTTTGGCGCGGTCGTCGACAAGAGCTACGAGGGTATCCACCTCACGGCGCCGAACGGACTGAAGGGCGCCGAGATCACGCTGCCCTACCCGAGCGTCGGCGCGACCGAGCAGGTGCTGCTCACGGCCGTGCGCGCGAAGGGAACGACCGAGCTGCACGGCGCGGCGATCGAGCCCGAGATCATGGATCTCATCGCCATCCTGCAGAAGATGGGCGCGATCATCTCGGTCGAGCCCAACCGCGTGATCCTCATCGAGGGCGTCGACCGTCTCGACGGCTACCGGCACACCGCGCTCTTCGACCGCAACGAGGCCGCGAGCTGGGCCTCCGCCGCGCTCGCAACGCACGGCGACATCTTCGTCGGCGGCGCGAGCCAGGCCGAGCTCATGACCTACCTCAACGTGTACCGCAAGGTGGGTGGGGCGTTCGACATCGAGGACGACGGCATCCGGTTCTACCACCCCGGTGGCGAGCTCGGGCCGGTCACGGTCGAGACGGATGTTCACCCCGGCTTCATGACGGACTGGCAGCAGCCGCTCATCGTCGCCCTCACTCAGGCGCACGGCGTCTCTATCGTGCACGAGACCGTCTACGAGAACCGCTTCGGATTCACCGAGGCCCTGGTCAAGATGGGGGCGGACATCGTGGTGCACCCCGAGGGGATGCCGAACGTGCCGCGTCGCGTGGCACGCCGCGCGTTCGAGCAGTCGGCGGTCATCACCGGCCCGACCCCGCTGCACGGCGCCGACATCACCGTGCCCGACCTGCGCGGTGGCTTCAGCCACCTCATCGCCGCGCTCGCCGCCTCGGGCGAGTCGAAGATCAGCAATATCGGCATCATCGCCCGTGGATACGAGCACATCATCCAGAAGCTCGAAGCCCTCGGCGCCGACTTCGTGCTCGAGGGCTAGACCTCGATGGCGGAGCCAATGACGACGAAGCCGGGTCGAGTGCGCAGCGAGAAGATCGCGATGTTCCGGATGCTGGCGTTCATCGTCATCCCGTTCATGAATCTGCTCGGCAAGTACTCGTATCAGGGTCTCGAGAACGTGCCGAAGTCGGGTGCTGTCGTCATCTCGCCCAACCACGACAGCGAGATCGAGCCGCTCGTGCGCGGCATCTCGGTCTGGAAGGCCGGCCGTGCTCCGCGCTATATGGCGAAGGCGAGCCTGTTCGACGTTCCGGTGCTGGGGTGGGTGCTGCGCAAGACGCGCCAGATTCCCGTGCACCGCAGCAACAGGCGCGGCAGCGACCCGCTCGCCGCTGCTCGCCAGCTCGCGACGGAGGGCCTGGCGGTGGTCATCTACCCGGAGGGCTCGCTCACCCGTGAGCCCGACCTGTGGCCCATGCGCGGAAAGGCGGGCGCCGTGCGCATGGCGCTCGAGGCCGACGTGCCGCTCATCCCCGCGGCCCACTGGGGAACGCAGCGGATCATGCCGCGCTACGGCAAGCTCAGCCTCTTTCCGCGCAAGAGAGTGACCGTGCGCTTCGGCGAGCCCGTCGACCTGTCGGCCTATCGCGGCAAGCCGCTCGACAATGCCCTGCTCACCAGGGCGACCGACGAGCTCATGGCCCGGATCGCGGGGGAGCTCTCGGTGCTGCGCGGCGAGCCCGCTCCCGCCGAGCGCTGGGATCCCGCCGTTCACGGCCAGGCAGAGACGGGGCGAATTGAATAGCATGCACCCCTCGCGACCACCGCAGACCGGTTCGCGCCGCGTCGCCGTTCTCGGTGCGGGCAGCTGGGGCACGACGTTCGCCAAGGTGCTGGCCGATGCCGGCTCGGATGTCGCGCTGTGGGCACGCCGGCCCGAGCTCGCTCTCGAGATCGCCCAGTCGAAGCGCAACAGCGACTATCTGCCGGGTGTCAACCTGCCGCGCAACCTCTGGGCGAGCGACGACGTCGCGGAGGTGCTCGACGGTGTCGACGCCGTCTTCATCTCCGTACCGAGCCAGTCGCTGCGACAGAACCTGGCCGACGTGCACGACGTGTTCCCGCGCAACGCCATCGTCGTGAGCCTCATGAAGGGGGTCGAGCGCGGGTCGCGGTTTCGGATGAGCGAGGTCATCGGGCAGGGGTTGCAGCTGGACCCCGCGCAGGTGGCGGTCATCTCCGGTCCGAATCTTGCGCTCGAGATCGCGCGCGAGGAGCCGACCGCGACGGTCGTGTCGTCGGAGAGCATCGACACGGCGACGCTCATCGCCATGATGGCCGGCACCCGATACCTGCATTCCTTCGTCAACACGGATGTCATCGGCACCGAGTTCGGCGGCGTGCTCAAGAACCTCATCGCCGTCGCGATCGGCATCGTCGACGGTGTCGGCTACGGCGAGAACACCAAGGCCTCGATCATCACGCGCGGCCTCGTCGAGATGACCGACTTCGCTGTCGCCTACGGCGCGAAGGCCGAGACGCTCTCGGGACTCGCCGGGCTGGGCGACCTCATCGCCACGTGCGAGTCCCCGCTCTCGCGCAACAACACAGCGGGTCGCCTGCTCGGTCAGGGCTATGGCTTCGCCGAGGTGATCGCGCAGATGAACCAGACCGCGGAGGGGCTCGCATCCGTCGCCCCCATTCTCGAGCTCGCCCTCGCGAAGGGCGTCGAGATGCCGATCGTGAGCCAGGTCGCCGAGGTGCTCGCGGGCACCATGGATCCGCGCGACATCGCCCCTCACCTCGCCTTCACCGAAGAACCGCAGCGGGAGAAGTAGGAATGGCCGACAAGCTCAGGGTCGCGCTCGTGTTCGGGGGGCGCTCGAGCGAACACTCCATCAGCTGCGTCACCGCGGGCGGGGTGCTCGGTGCGATCGACCGCTCGCGCTACGACGTGATTCCGGTTGGGGTGACGCGCGAGGGGGCATTCGTGCTGGTGGAGGACGACGCCTCCACGCTGACACTGGGGGAGTCGCTGCCCGAGGTGGTCGACAACGGCACGCGCGTGCTCTGGCCGGAGTCTGCGGCGTCGCGTGAGCTGCGTGTCGTCGACGCCGACGGCTCGGCACGGTCGCTGGGGGACGTCGACGCGGCGTTCCCGATACTGCATGGTCGTTTCGGCGAGGACGGCACCATTCAGGGCATGTTCGAGCTCGTCGACCTGCCCTATGTCGGCAATGGGGTGCTCGCGTCGTCGGTCGGCATGGACAAGCACTTCACGAAGACCGTGCTCGCGGCGGCGGGCATCGCGGTCGCGCCCTGGGTGACGGTCACGCGATCGGGGCGTGCTGATGACGCGTGGCGCTCGGCTGCGCGCGAGTTCGACCTGCCCGTGTTCGTGAAGCCCGCCCGGGCCGGCTCCTCGGTCGGGGTCACGAGGGTCGCGTCGTGGGATCGCCTCGACGCCGCGCTCGACGTGGCACTCGCCGAGGACGACAAGGCGCTCATCGAGCCGGCCATCGCGGGTCGCGAGGTCGAATGCGCGGTGCTCTCCGGCCGCGGTGACGCCGCGCCGCGCGTGAGCGTCGCGGGCGAGATCGTGGTGACGGGTCGCGAGTTCTACGACTTCGAGGCGAAGTACCTCGATCCGGAGGCCGCGCAGATCGTCTGCCCTGCCGACCTCACCGGCGCGCAGCTGGCCGAGATGCAGGGTCTTGCGGCCCGTGCTTTCGACGCGATCGGAGCATCCGGCCTCGCCCGCATCGACTTCTTCCTCACCGCAGACGGATTCGTGGTCAACGAGATCAACACGATGCCGGGGTTCACGCCGATCTCGATGTTCCCCAAGTGCTGGATCGCGAGCGGTCTGAGCTACACCGAGCTCATCTCCGAGCTCATCGCGCTGGGTCTCGAGGCCGCCCGCTGACGTGCTGGGTGGTTTTGAGACGCCGCTGCACGGCTCCTCCACCACCAACTCTCTTGCTGGTTGAGGATGCCGAAGGCCGTCTCGAAACAGGAGGGTGTCGCGTCCCGCTGGTTGAGGAGGCCGAAGGCCGTCTCGAAATCAGCGCCCCAGGTTTCTTGCTGGTTGAGGAGCGCGCGACGCGCGCGTCTCGAAACCAGCGCACTGAGGTCTAACCCCCGTCGGGCTCGGGCAGCTCGAAGACATCCTCCGGGTCGACGCACTCGGTCACCTTGGGCAGCCTGCCGACCGAGTTGGCGAGGTCGACGAGGGCGTTGGTTCCGGATGCGACGGTGCTGTCGACGATGACCTCGACGGCCGGTTCGCGACCGTAGGTGGTGAAGATGTACACGGGCGCGTCGCTGTCGTCGCGCAGCCAGTCGACCCCGCGGAGGGTCACGCAGGGCAGGGTGGACGGGCCGGGCACCGGCACGCCGCAGCGCAGGAGCACCGCGGCGGGCTCGCCCCACGCCCCCGTGCCCTGGGCGTCGGTGTAGCGGTACTCCTTGTCGTCGACCGTGTCGGGCAGCCACACGATGACTTCGGCGCACTCCGGGTTCGTCGCGTCGGCCGCGGGTTCGAGTGTGACCGTGGGGGTGCAGCCCGTGAGCGCGAGGAGGGTCAGTGCGGCGACGGCTGCTGCGATCCTGCCCCGCCCGAGACCCACTCGCTGCCGAACTACGCCAAATGTGCGTTCCGCGGAGGGTGCCGACAGCAAATTGGCGCAGTTCGCTGAGCGTCGCGGTGAGGCAATCGTCGAGGGAGACATCCCTTTCAGGCTAGCGTGAGAACCATGGTGACGACCGCCGAAGAGCCCGCGGGCGAGACCCTCGGCGAGCTGGGTGAGGGCGCCGTGCTCGCGCGCATCGTGACGCGGCTGCCGCGGTCGCGCTGGCAGGCGCTCGGCCCGGGGGATGACTCGGCGGTGGTCGCCGCACCCGACGGTCGATTCGTGGTCACGACCGATCTCATGGTGCACGGACCCGACTTTCGACTCGCCTGGTCGAGCCCGCACGACCTGGGGTGGAAGGCGTCCGCCTCGAATCTTTCCGATGTCGCGGCGATGGGGGCTGTGCCGACCGCGCTCGTCGTCGCCATCGCGGTGCCCGCTTCGACGCCGGTCTCGGTGCTCGAGGGCGTTGCGGACGGGTTTCGCGACGGGGTCGACTCCCTCGCCCCGGGGTGCGGTGTGGTCGGTGGTGACCTCTCGGTCTCCGAGGTGTTCACGATCGCGGTCACGGCCTTCGGCGACCTCGAGGGCCGCGAACCGGTGCTGCGCTCTGGCGCGCGCGTGGGAGACCTGGTCGCCGTGAGCGGCGTGCTCGGCGAGGCCGCGCGGGGGCTGCGCCTGCTCTTCACGGAGGCCGTCGATGGGCAGGGGGCTCCGGATGCCGCGCTCGCCGCCGCGCTTCGCCCCCGCACCGCGCGGCAGCTCGCGCCGACGCCTCCGATCGCCGACGGGCGCCTCGCCGCCCTCGCCGGAGCGACCTCGATGATCGACCTCAGCGACGGGCTCGCGATCGACGCGGCACGGGTTGCGCGAGCGAGCGGCGTGACGATCGACTTCGACTCCTCTGCGTTGGGCCCGGATGTCGAGCTCGCCCTCGGCGGCGGCGAGGACCACTCTCTGCTCGCGACGTTCCCGCCGGGTGTGGAGCTGCCCGGCGGCTTCCGCGCGGTCGGTGCGGTGCGCTCGGTGCTCGATGACGCGGCGATCCTTCTCGACGGCACACCACACGACGCCTCAGGTTGGGATCCGTACCGCGGCTGGGATCGCGGGCGCGGTTGAGCCGCGCGACATTGACCACGACGAATTATCGAGCTAGCCTCAAAGAATGAGGGTTGGTGCGATTGCCATCGCAGCGCTGCTGGCGCTGGGGCTTACGGGATGCACGAACCCTGATCTCTCGGTGTTCGACCGACCGCAGGTCGAGAGCGACGTGATCGCCAATGCGGCAGATCTTGAGCTCGACCCCGGCAGCACACGACTGCTGTGGGACGGGGAGGAGGCTGAGCGGGACGAAGGCGACGATCGAAAGGCTCGATCGGTCTACCTGGCTCGGCAGGACGGCGAACCCGACACCACGTGTCTCGTCGTGGCAAGCAGCATCGCGCCAACCGTCCACGCGATGGCATGCTCGCCGGGCAGCCACATCGAATTGAGTTTCAACAGCGAGCAGTACCTGTTTGTCACGACCGACATCGACGGCGAAGCCGACGGGTGGGAACGCCTCGGCAAGGGGCTGTGGCGCAAGCTCTAGTCCTCATCGACCGACAACCGGGCCCACCACAGCGTCGTGTCGCCGTACCTCTTGCTGCGCTCGAGCGCGAGCCCCGCGGACCAGGCGGGTTCTGGGGAGCGGGAGTCGCGCTCGATGAGCACCACGGCATCCGGGGCCAGTCGCGGAACGAGAGCCTTGAGCACGTCTGCGAGCTCGGCCTCGGCGAAGTCGTAGGGCGGGTCGAGGAAGACCAGATCCCAGATCGCGGCACTCCCCTCGAGAAACGTCGGCACGCCCTGAGCCACGACATCCGCGCGCGGCACCGTGTGGCCCTTGGGTATTGCTGCCGTCACGCGTGCGACGTTGCGCCGGCACACGGCCGCCGCCGCCCTCGCCCTGTCGACGAGCACGACGGATGCTGCGCCCCGCGACAACGCCTCGAGGCCCAGTGCGCCAGACCCGGCGAAGAGGTCGGCAACGTGGGCTCCCGCGAGAACATCGCGCGACTCGAGCGCGGAGAAGATCGCCTCGCGCACGCGATCGCTCGTCGGGCGCGTTCCGGTTCCGGGAACCTCGAGGCTGAGCGAGCCGGCGAAGCCCGCGATAATCCGAGTCACGGCGAATAGCCTAAGCGGGTCGGGGCGCGCGGCTACGCTGGCACCGTGGGTTCGCCTCTCGATCAACAGCTCTCCGCCGTGCTCGGCGGACGTGCTGCCGCGCCGCTGCGCAAGGCGTTCGCCCTCGAAACCGTCGGCGACCTGCTCGCCCACTACCCGCGGCGCTACGCCCGGCGCGGCGAGCTGAGCGACCTCTCCCGCCTGCCGCTCGGCGAGACGGTGACGATCGTCGGCGAGGTGCTCGACGTGCAGGAGCGGCCCATGCGCGCCAAGCGCGGCTCGCTGCTCGTCGTCACGATCGGCGACGCCAAGGGAACCCTGACCCTCACCTTCTTCAACCAGCAGTGGCGCGCGAAGGAGCTGCACCGCGGCGCACGCGGCACGTTCAGCGGCAAGGTCACCGATTACCGTGGTGCCCGTCAGCTCACGCATCCCGACTACGAGCTCTTCGCAGTCGAATCCGAGGGGGCGTCCGAGCTCGACGGCGAGGCGGCGAAGGCGTGGGCGCTGCAACCCATCCCGATCTACCCCGCGACGTCGACCCTGCCGAGCTGGAAGATTCGCCGTGCCATCGAAGAGGTGCTCGAGACCATGCCGACACTCGATGACCCGCTTCCGGATGCCGTGCGCACCTCCCGCAACCTGCTCGCCTTCGATGATGCTCTGCGGTTGGCGCACCGGCCCGCGACGGATGCCGAGTGGCGCGCCGCCCTCGACACGCTGCGGTTTCAGGAGGCATTCGTGCTGCAGGCGGCGCTGCTGCGGGAGCGGGCGAAGCTTCGCGAGTCGGCGGCGGTGCCGCGCGTGCCGAAGCCCGGCGGTCTGCTGGAGCGCTTCGACGCGAGACTCGCGTTCGCACTCACCGAGGACCAGCAGACGGTGGGCGCCGAGATCGCCGCCGACCTGGCGGCGCCGGTGCCGATGAACCGCCTGCTGCAGGGCGAGGTCGGGTCGGGCAAGACCCTCGTCGCCCTGCGCGCGATGCTCGCGGTCGCCGACTCGGGCGGGCAGTCGGCACTCCTCGCCCCGACGGAGGTTCTCGCCGCCCAGCACCTGCGGTCGATGGTCGACGTGCTCGGCCCCGAGCTGTCGGAACAGCTGCGACCGACCCTCATCACCGGTCAGCTGCCGATCGCCGATCGACGCAAGGCGACGCTCGCCGCCGTGAGCGGGTCGGCGCGCATCGTGGTCGGCACCCACGCCCTGCTCGGCGACAAGACCGCCTTCTACGACCTCGGGCTGGTTGTCGTCGACGAGCAGCACCGCTTCGGCGTCGAGCAGCGCGAGGCACTGCGGTTGAAGGCACAGACCCCGCCGCACGTGCTCGTGCTCACGGCGACGCCGATTCCCCGCACCGTCGCCATGACGGTGTTCGGCGACCTCGATGTCTCGACGATTCGCACGCTCCCCGGGGGGAGGCAGCCGATCGAATCCTTCGTCGTTCCCCTCGCCGAGCGGCCGGGCTGGGAGGCACGCGTCTGGGAGCGCCTCGCCGAAGAGCTCGCCAAGGGCCGCCAGGGCTTCGTCGTCGCACCCGCGATCGCGCGGTCGGACGAGTCTGACCGCGGGTTGAGCAGCGAGGACGACCCGTCGTCCTCGCGTATCGAAACCACCGATGAGAATCGTCAGGTATCGACCGTTGCGGAGACCCTGGAACTGGTGCGCGCGCATCCGTCGCTGCGGAACTCCCGCATCGAGGCGCTGCACGGACGCCTGCCCAGCGACGAGAAAGACCGCATCATGCGCTCCTTCGCCGCCGGCGACCTCGACGTGCTCGTCGCGACGACCGTGATCGAGGTCGGCGTCGACGTGCCGAACGCCTCGGTCATGGTCGTGCTCGACGCCGACCGCTTCGGGGTGTCGCAGCTGCACCAGCTGCGCGGGCGCGTCGGCCGAGGCACCGAGCCGGGCCTCGCCCTGCTCGTCACCCACGCCGAGGAGGGCGGTCTCGCCCGCGACCGCGTCGAGGCCGTCGCCGCCACTCTCGACGGATTCGAGCTCGCACAGGTCGATCTCGAGCTGCGTCACGAGGGCGATGTGCTCGGCAGCGTGCAGTCGGGTGGCCGCTCGAGTCTGCGACTCCTGCGCGTGGCGAAGGACGGCGACCTCATTCTGGAGGCACGCGGTCTCGCCGAGAAGCTGCTCGCCGACGATCCCGAGCTCGCGAGGCATCCGGCCCTCGCCGACGCGCTCGAGCGACGTCTCGATGTGACGGAACGTGACTTCCTCGCCAAGAACTGACACCAAGCCCGAGTCGCCGCCGGTTAGGCTGTGAGCATGCACAGGATCGCCGTCGCTCCGGGCTCGTTCGACCCCATCACCCTCGGTCACCTCGACGTGATCGACCGCGCCGCGGGGCTCTTCGACGAGCTGCACGTGCTCGTCGTCCACAACCCCGACAAGTCCGCGCTCCTGCCCGTCGCGCAGCGCGTCTCGCTCATCGAGCGCGCGATCGCGGACGCCGGAATCCAGGGCAACGTCACCGTCACCTCCTGGTCGGTCGGCCTGCTCGTCGACTACTGCACCGACGTCGGTGCGAGCGTGCTCATCAAGGGCGTCCGCTCGCAGGTCGACGTCGCCTATGAGACCCCCATGGCGATCGTGAACCGCAATCTCGCGGGCGTGGAGACGATCTTCCTGCTGCCCGACCCGGCGCACGCGCACGTGTCGAGCTCGCTCGTGCGCCAGGTCTCGGGGCTCGGCGGCGACGTCTCGCCCTACGTACCCAAGGTCGTCGCCGAGTACCTGCAGCAACCGCACTGACCCCACACCCTCGTGCGCCACGTTCTCTTCATACTGCTCGCCGCAGTGTGCTTCGGCACGACCGGCACGGCGGCAGCGCTGGGTCCGGATGCCGGTGCGCTGTCTGTGGGGGCGGCTCGCATCGTCATCGGCGGCGGCGCCCTGGCGGCGATCGCATGGCTTCTCGCGCGGCGCCGACGTGCTGCAGTCCGTGCTGTGCCGGTTCCAATGCTCGCACCCGAGTCGTCGATGCATCGCGTTCCCACCTGGCTCGTCATCGCCCTTGGAGCGGCGGGGGTGGTGGCGTACCAGCCGAGCTTCTTCGCGGGCACGGCGGCGAACGGCGTCGCGGTGGGCACGGTCGTGGCGCTCGGTTCCGCACCCGTGCTGACGGGTGTTCTCGACTGGATGCTCTATCGGCGGTTCCCGGGGACGTGGTGGCTCGTCGCGACGGTGATCGCCACGGCGGGCGTGGTGCTTCTGGGACTCGCGAGTGCGGGCGAGGGGGCACTCGTGTCCGCCGACCCGCTCGGGCTGCTCGCCTCGGTCGGCGCGGGTCTGGGCTACGCCGTCTACGCTCTCGCGGGCAAGGAGCTCATCGGCCGCGGGTGGGACTCGACGAGCTCGATGGGCGCGCTGTTCGGCTGGTCGGCGGTGGCGAGCATCCCGATTCTGCTGCTCACCGACTATGGGTGGCTGGCGACCGTCGACGGCATGATCATGGCGCTGTGGCTCGGTCTCGTGACGACGACGCTCGGCTACGTTCTCTTCGGTCTGGGCCTCACCGCGCTGAGGGCATCGACCGTCACCACGCTTACGCTCGCTGAACCCCTCACGGCGTCGACGCTCGGCTTCGTCGTGCTCGGTGAACGGCTTGCTCCGCTCGGTCTTCTCGGCGTCGGGGTACTGGCGCTGGGAATCGTCGTGCTCACCATCGGCAGCACCCGTTCCTTAGCTAGGCTAAACAGATGACCTCATTGCGCAGCGGTTCTCTACGAATCGGTTACGCGGCGATGCTGGAGCAGTTCCACCCGACGGAGGCTGTGGAGCTCTCCGCGTACGCCGAAAGCAAAGGCTTCTCGGGTGTCATGGCGGCCGACCACTTTCAGCCGTGGGTTCCCCAGCAGGGCAACAGCCCCTTCGTGTGGAACGTTCTCTCGGCGATCGGTGAACGCACCAAGGGCGACATGGGTCCCGGAGTGACGGCACCCTCGTTCCGCTGGCACCCCGCCATGGTCGCCCAGGCGAGCGCGACGCTCGCGGCCATGTATCCGGGCCGCCACTGGCTCGGGCTCGGCAGCGGCGAGGCCCTCAACGAGCACATCGTCGGTCAGTACTGGCCCGAGGCGCCCGAGCGCATCAACCGTATGTTCGAGGCCATCGACATCATCCGCAAGCTCTTCCACTCGGGATTGACGAACCAAGACGTCAAGCACAGAGGCGAGTTCTTCACGCTCGAGTCGACGCGGCTGTGGACGATGCCCGAGGTCGCACCCGAGATTCTCGTGGCCACCGCCGGCCCTGTCACGGCGAAGCGCGCGGGCAAGACCGTCGACGGTCTCATCACGGTCGGTGCCCCGCTGGAGAAGATCGAGATGCTCTTCGGCAAGTTCGACGACGGGGCTCGGGAAGCCGGCAAGAACCCGAGCAAGGCTCCCAGGGTGCTGCAGCTGCACCTGTCATGGGCGCCGACCGACGAGGAGGCGCTGACGAACGCGATGGTCGAGTGGCCGAACGGCGGGATGAAGTTTCCCAAGGGCGATATCCGCAGCCCTTTCGAGCTCGAGCAGATGGCGAAGCTCGTTCGTCCGGAGGACTTCGAGGGCCGCATGGTCATCTCCAGCGACCCCGACGTGCACCGCGCCTCGATTCAGAGGTTCGCCGACCTCGGCTTCGACCGCATCTACCTGCACAATGTCGGCCGCAATCAGCGCGAGTGGATCGACGTGTTCGCGCGCGACGTGCTCCCGAAGATCGCGCGCTGACGATGTTCTCGGTGATTCCTCTCACGGGGATGGCTGAGGTCGCCGAGGGCGACGACCTCGTCGACCTCATCGCGGATGCCGCGGTCGCGAACGGAGTCGAGCTCGCTGACGGCGACATCCTCGTCGTCACGAGCAAGATCGTGTCCAAGGCCGAAGGACGTCTGGTCACGGCGCTGGATCGCGAGGACGCCATCACCGCGGAGACCGTGCGCGTCGTCGCAACCAAGGAGCACACGGGTGGCACGACGCGCATCGTGCAGAATCGTCAGGGACTCGTGCTCGCGGCTGCCGGTGTCGACTCGAGCAACGCGCCGCACGGCACCGTGCTGCTTCTGCCCGAAGATCCGGATGCCTCGGCGCGAGCCCTGTGCGCGGGGCTCAGGGCGCGCGGTCCGAGAGTCGGCGTGGTTCTCTCCGACACCCTGGGGCGCCCGTGGCGGCTCGGTCAGACCGACGTCGCGATCGGCGCCGCCGGGGTCAGGGCACTGGATGACCTGCGCGGTGGCACCGACGCCCACGGCCGCACGCTGGAGGCGACGATCGTCGCGGTGGCCGACGAACTCGCCGGCGCGGCCGAGCTGGTCAAGGGAAAGGCATCCGGTGTGCCCGTGGCGATCGTGCGGGGGCTGGGCCACCTGGTGGGTGAGCTCGACGAGCCGGGGGCGAGCAGCATCATCCGCCCGCTCGCTGACGATCTCTTCTCGCTCGGCACCGAGGAGGCGTACGCCGCGGGCTACCGTGATGCGGCGGCGGGCCTACCAGCCGCCCCCGCCTCCGCCGCCTCCGCCGCCACCGGAGGATCCGCCTCCGCTTGAGCCGCCCGAGAACGAGCTGCTGTCAGAGGAGCTCCACGAGGAGCCCCCCGAGGAGGTGGATACGGGCGGGGTGACGGCGAAGCGCGTGCTCGCGATCGAGTGCGAGAACGTGTCGATCGAGTAGAGCGTGCGCGTGCCCTTCGCCCACTCGGGCTGCCCGTACTGCTCGTAGTCCTTCGCCAGTTCGCCCAGCCACTGGCGCTCGACCCCGAAGACCACGGCATAGCCGAGGAGCCTCTCGTAGAGCTTGACGACGGCCTGACGGTCGGTGACGTCGATGCGCTCGGCTGTCTCCGGCCCCTGCAGCATGCGGATGCGGTCGGCCTCGGCGAGCTGAAGATAGTCCCGGATGCCGTAGAGGTAGTCCCGCGCCGCCGCACCCGATTCGGTGAGCAGGTAGGGGGGCTTCGCTGCGCCGGAGGTGAAGATCCAGAGGAAGAAACATGCCCACGGGGCGATCCAGAGCAGTGGACTGTCGGTCTCGGCGAAGAAGGAGTACGCCCACAGTGCGATCGAGATCACGACGATCCAGCCCGTGATCGTGCCGGTGATCCTCGGAAGCTTCGAGCTCGGCTTCGCCATCCACCCTCGGCTCGACAGCCGCTTCTCGAGCTCGGTCGTCGCCTTCGCCAGTCGGTCGCCGAGTTTGCGGTCGGCGCCGGCGAGGGTGACGCGTCTGCCGCGGGAGGGCTTGTCGAAGATGTACTGCAGCAGTTTGCGTCTCTCGGGCTCGAGCTCGCTCGGGTCGACGAGCAGCTCGATCTCCCAGCGGTTGTCTCCGAGCCGCTCGAGGTTCTCGCGGATCTTGATGACGTCGTTGACCGCGAAGTCGATGAGCTGGGCGGGCAGGGCCGCCTTCTTTCGGTCGAGCAGGTGCGCGGCGAGGGCGGGGTAGGCATCCGGCAGCGGCGTGTACTGCGGAACGATGATGCCGCGGCCCGGGTGATCGCGCCACTTGACGACGCGCCACAGCAGGGCGAAGAGCCACGTCGCCGCCGAGCCGATCAGCAGCAGCCACGGCAGCACCGTGAACACCCAGCTCTCGCGGAAGATCGGCGGGTCGACGAAGGCATCGGGGTCGAAGCCCACGGCGATCGTCATGGTCTGCCACGGCAGAAGCTCGCTGACGGACGCTTCGAATCCGGTCGCGGTGCGCACGATGTCGCAGCGGTCGGTCGACCCCTCGTAGCCGAAGTAGCACGCGGACGCCCCGGTGAGGTCGGCGTCGATGCCGTCTTCGAGGTGCAGCGTCATGCTCACGCGATCGAACGGCTGACGCCAGCCGGTGCCGTTGACGTCCCAGTAGAACTCGTCCGATGCGGTGTCGCTGAACGACCGCACGACGTTGCGCTGGCTGTACTCGACGACGTAGGTCTGCGTGCCGTGCACGTAGCGGCTCGCGCTTCCCACGCGAATGACGGCGAAGCCGCCGTCGGTCTCGCGCTGCCACGGATGCTCGTCGCCGAACCGGTCGGTGACGCTGATCCGCGAGATCTCGAGGTCGACGTCGCCGTACTGCAGGGGTATCGCGCGCAGGATGCCGCGGTTCTGGTCGAACTCGGGGAAGACGGCGACGATGGTCTCGACTGTTCGCAGGGTCGCGTTGCCGGCGGCGTCGCGACCCAGGTAGTAGTCGGAGTGGAACGACTCGAAGTAGAAGTCGTCGACGCCGGCATACGCCGGTGGAGGGGCGGGCGCGGCGACAAGCAGCGTCGACAGGGCGACGGTCGCGGCGGCGAGGAGGGCGGTGAGCGAGGCGGCTCGCTTTTTCGGAGGACGACGACGCTGCAGGTGCTCAGAACGACGCTGCCGTGTGCTCATAGAGACAGGCTAGGGCGTGAGGTGGCAGACTCGATAGTGCCCACGCACGCTGTTCGCGGCGTGCACGGGCGGAAGGCCGACAACGATGTCTCGCACCGATGGATCCGCAGCACCGACGGGGATGATTCGCGGCCGGCGTCGGGTGCGCCTGACCCCGCGCGGGGGCGCGTTCCTGGGTTTCGCGGGCCTCGCACTCGTGACGGCGTACATCGCCGGCTGGCCCGAGTTGCTCGTCGTCGCGTGCTTCGCTGCCGCGCCGCCAGCCGTGGCGACCGTGCTCGCGAGTCGCGAGCGCAATGAGCTTCAGCTCGTGCGTGTGATCTCCCCGCGGATGCTTGCCGCCCGCAGCGTCGGTGTGGTGCGACTGCTCGTGCGCAATCGCGGCTCTCGCGCGACGAGCGCCGGCCAGTGGTGGGATCGCTTGCCCTGGCAGCCCGGCGTGAGCGAGACCCGGGCGTTGAACTCGCTCGTGGCCGATCGCACGGTGGAGCTTCGCTACGGGCTCGTTCCACCGCAGCGCGGTGTCGTCGATGTCGGTCCCTTCGTCGCGCGGTTCGCCGACCCGTTCGGGCTCATGACGCTCGAGTGCGAGTACGGACGGCTCGAGCGTGTCGTCGTCGCCCCCGAGACCGTCCCTCTCGCGAGCGGTGTCGTCGAGATCGCGGCCGACAGCGGAAGCGCTCGGCTGTTTCAGCACCGCGCCCTCGCCGGCGAGCACGATGTGATGACGCGCGAGTACCGCTCGGGTGACGCGCTGCGCCGTGTGCACTGGCGGTCGTCGGCCCGCCACGGCGAGCTCATGGTGCGCGAGGACGAGCGGCGCTCGCACGCCTCGGCGGTGCTCCTCGTGGAGACGAGGGCTAAGCGGTACCCGGATGTCGAGGGCGCTCGCACGCGGCATCCGTTCAGTCGCGGCTTCGAGTGGTCGCTCTCGATGGTGGCGAGCCTGCGTGACCACCTCGCGGCATCCGGGCTGGCGGTGCATGTCGTCGAGACCGCGCAGCCGCAGCTCGCCGAGGCGCGTTCGACCGCGGACTTCACCGAGTCGCTGGCCCGGGCGGGTCTGAGCTTCGACGACTACCGGCGGCCGCGGTGGCGCACCGAACCCTCGCATGCGGGGCCCGCGGGCGGTCTCGGCTCGGCGTTCGCGGTGCTCGGTGTGCCCGATGCGGAACTCGTGGGCGACCTCGCCGACTCGCGCGCACTCTTCGACTCGGCGATCGCCTTCGTCGCCCACGAGACTCCGGATGCCTCGCTCGCCACCCTGCGCAGGGCGGGCTGGTCGGTCGTGCGGGTGGCCGACGACGACAGCGTCGCTGAGGCGTGGCTGCGGGTAGGCGCTCATGGATGAGGCGGGCGTGCGCGCCCGATTCGGTGCGCGGTTGCGGGCCGACTGGCCGGTTGCGGTGGTGCTCGCCGTCACGCTCGCTCTCGCCTTCGCGGGGCTGCACACCGTGCTCGAGGGCTGGGGCTGGTGGTGGTGGGCTCTCGCCCTCACGGGGGTGTCGATCGGGGTCGGCCTCGTCGCACGCGCGGCCGGGCTGGGGCCGGTGTTCGCACCGTTCGCGTCGTTCCTCGCGCTCGCCGTGCTCGTGGTCGCGCGGTTCGCGGGCCATACGGCGCTGCTGGGCTTCATTCCGACGGGGGAGTCGTTCGACCTGTTCCGCCGCCTCGTTCGCGACAGCACCTACTCGATCACCTGGCAGACGGTGCCGGCGCGAGCCGATGAATCGATCTCGTTCGTGCTCTCCCTCGGCGTAGTGGTCGTGCTCGTCGTCGCGGAGATCGTCGTGTTCTCGCTGCACGCTCCCGCGCTCGTCGGGGTGCCCCTCGCCGCACTCTTCCTCGTGCCGACGATCCCGCCCGAGGGTGACTGGAGCCGACCCTTCTTCATCGCGACGGCCGCCTCCTACCTGGCGCTCCTGCTGCTTCGGCCGTCGAGACCCGGCCGTGCTGCCTCGCGATCAGGGCGCCGACGGCCGTTCAGCGGGCGTGCGGCGGCGGCCGTCGCGAGCATCGCCGCGAGCGCGGTCGTCGCAGGCCTCGTGGTTCCCGCCGTCTTGCCCCCGACCGACGTCGCGGTGACGACCAACGCGCTCGGCCCCGCGGTTGCGACGGGAGCCAACCCGATTCTGCGGCTGGGCGACGACCTCCGGCGCAATGAACCGGTGCCCGTGCTCAGCTACAGCACCGTGTCGGGCGAGGGGTACTACCTGCGGCTGAGCGAGATCAGCGATTTCGCGGGGGACTCCTGGCAGCCCGAGCGGCCCGAGCTGCTGACCGAGCGCCGCCCCGTCGACCTGCCCCGGGCATCCGGGCTCGACCGCGTCGTGCCGACGCGCCCCGAGGTCGGCTACATCCATGTCGGCAACCTGCAGAGCCCGTGGCTGCCCGTGCCGTACCCCGCACGAAGCATCGTCGGGCTCGCGGGCGACTGGAAGTGGGTGCCGGAGTCGTTCACCATCGCGAGCAACGGATCGCTCGCGGCGGGTGAGGACTTCGCGGTGACGAGCGTTCGGGTCGAGCCGACGCCACAGCAGCTGCGTGCCGCGGGCTCGAGCGTGCCCGAAGGGCTCGAGAAGTATCTCGCCCTGCCCGCACTGCCCGCTGTGATCTCCGAGACGGCGCGAGAGCTCACGGGCGAGGCCACCTCCAGCTACGAGCGCGCGGTCGCGCTGCAGGAGGCGCTGCGCAGGGCGCCGTTCCGCTACTCCGAGGATGCCCCCGTCGTCGAGGGCTACGACGCGACGAATGTCGAGGCGATCGCGGCGTTCCTCGAGGCGAGAAGCGGCTACTGCATCCACTTCGCGTCGGCGATGGCGACGATGGCGCGCGTGCTCGGCATCCCGAGCCGCATCATCGTGGGCTTCCAGGAGGGTACCCGTCAGCACGGCAGCGACGCAGGGCGAACCCTCTACGAGGTCACGACGCACGATCTGCACGCCTGGCCCGAGCTCTACTTCGACGGCATCGGCTGGGTCGCGTTCGAGCCGACACCGAGCCGCGGCTCGCTGCCCAGCTACGCGAACCCCGTGCTCGAGGGGGTGCCGGCGGTGAACCAGGGCGGCCCGAACCCGCCGAGCGGTCCCGTCGAGGTCGCCGACCCCTTCGGGCCCCGCATCGACGACGGGCCGAACGCTGCCAACTGGATCACGACCGTCAACCTCACCGGACTGTTCGCCCTTGCGAGCATCGCCCTCATCGCCGCGGGGCTCGCGCTCGTGCCGGCGGGCGTTCGCGCACTCATTCGCCGTCGCCGCATCACCGCCGTGCGCGCGGGGAAGGGGCGCGCGGGGCGGCGACCAGCGGCAACCGCGTGGCGTGAGGTGCTCGACACGGCGAAGGATGCCGGGGTCGAGCTCTCGCCCGCACTCACCCCGCGCGCGGTCGTCGAGCGGTTGTCGCGCGTGCGCGGCATGAACGACACGGCTCGAGAGGCGCTGGACCGCATTCGCGAGGCGCTGGAGCTCAGCGAGTTCGGGCCGCCACGTGATGCCTCACCGAGCGGCTCGCTCGCGGATGACCTCGAGTCGGTGATCGCCCGACTGCTCGCGGGGCTCGAGAGCGGCAACCGCGCGAGAGCGCACCTCCTGGCGCCCTCGCTCGTGAGTCGTGTTGTCCTCCACCGGCGCGGTTGACCGCCGGCTACCCTCTGCGGTCGGGTGCGAGTGCCGGTGCGGCGACGGGCGCTGGCACGCTCGTGGGATTGGCTGACACAATGGAGGGATGAGCCCGGTGAACGATCCGCAGATCTGGACGCTCCTGGGGGTGTTCGCTGCGGTCATGCTCGGCGGCATGACCCTCATGACGACGCTGCTGATGCGCGCGCTGACGTCTGCGATCGATGGTGTCAACGGTCGCATCGAAGGGGTGCACGGTCGCATCGATGGTGTCGACGCCCGCATCGACGGTGTCCACGCGCGCATCGACGGGTTGGCGGGGGAGATGAAGGCCGGTTTCGCCGCAGTGGACGCCAAGTTCGAGACGGTGTACGTGAAGCTCGAGCACCTCGACCGCGACGTGAGCGCCATCAGCAAGAAGGTCTTCGGCGTTCCCGGCGACTGAGAACCGCGGTTTCGAGACCATCGCCGCGTGACCTCCTCGACCACCGAGTCCCCTTACCAGCTCGAGACGTGGCAGACTCGCAAGGGTGCACAGGGCGACGAAAGAGGCACCGATGGCGAAGACGACATCCGCGACATCCGTTGACCACGATCTGACGATCACCGAGTTCCACGACTCGGCATCGGCCATCATCGACAGCATCGCGACCGTCATCGACGGCAAGCGTGAGGCGATCCAGCTGACCCTCACGACGCTGCTGGCCGAGGGCCATCTGCTCATCGAGGATGTGCCCGGCGTCGGCAAGACGATGCTCGCGCGCGCGCTGGCGAGGTCGGTCGACTGCTCGGTCAATCGCGTCCAGTTCACCCCCGACCTGCTGCCCTCCGACATCACGGGGGTCTCCGTCTACAACCAGGCCGAGCTCGAGTTCCGGTTCACGCCCGGACCGGTCTTCGCCAACATCGTCATCGGCGACGAGATCAACCGCGCCAGCCCCAAGACCCAGTCAGCCCTGCTCGAGAGCATGGAGGAGGGTCAGGTGAGCGTCGACGGCAAGACGCACGTGCTCGACAAGCCCTTCATCGTCGTCGCCACGCAGAACCCGGTCGAGATGGAGGGCACCTACCCGCTGCCCGAGGCGCAGCGCGACCGTTTCATGATCCGCATCTCGATGGGGTACCCCGACGAGGGCGCCGAGGTCGCGATGCTGCGCTCCCGCGAGACCTCGAGCCCGCTCGACGGCCTCGAGCCCGTCGTCTCGTTCGAGCAGTTGCGGCGCATGATCGCGCTCGTGCGCAACATCTACGTGTCGCCCGCGGTCGAGCAGTACGCCGTCGCCATCGCACAGGAGACGCGCCGCGACCGCGACCTGCGCCTCGGTGCGAGTCCCCGCGCGACGCTGCACCTCGTGCGCGCCGCCAAGGCCCGTGCTGCTCTCGACGGGCGTGAGTTCGTCATCCCCGACGACATCGACGCGCTCGCGGTGCCCGTGCTCGGTCACCGGCTCATCGCCGCCGCCCGCGTCGCCGGTGGCGGCGCTGCCCTGCAGGCGAGCAGCATCGCCGACGTCATCCACCGCATCGTCGCGGCGACTCCCGTTCCCCTCGGCGCTGCCGAATAGGCGACCGGATGCGTCGAGCTCCCCGGGCGCTCTCGGCCCTGTTGGCGAGACGGTTCCGACTGACCTTCCGCGGGTGGGCCATGCTCGCCTCGGGAACGGTGCTCGTCATCGCGGCGTACGCGGTCGGCCGCACCGAGCTGCTCTACCTCGGCGTCTTCCTCGTTGCCGCCCCGCTCCTCGCACTCGCCGTCGTGCGCTTTCGACGCGTGCAGATGGGGGTGTCTCGCAGGTTCGTCCCCCATCTGGCGAGTGCGGGGCGGCAGCTCGAGGTGTCCCTCGACGTGCGCAATCGCGGCACCTCGCGCACGGCCTCGGCGACGTGGCGCGACGGGCTGCCCTGGTCGCCGTTCACGTCCCGGCACGGAACGCTGCACCCGCTCGCACCCTACCGAAACAGTCGCAGCACAGGCACCTCGACGACGGTCGACTACCGCGTCGTTCCGCCGCGGCGCGGTATCGTCGACATCGGGCCTTTCATCGTCGATTTCGCCGACCCCTTCGAACTCGCCTCGGGCGAGATAGTGGTGGGGGAGCGCCACAAGCTCGTCGTCACGCCCGCGGTGGTGACCCTGCCCGACGCCGGTCAGTCCATCGCAGCGGACGAGGGCTCTGCCAGGGCGCTGCAGCACCGTTCGAGCGCCAACGAAGACGAGCTCATGACGCGGGAGTATCGCGCGGGCGACCCCCTGCGGCGGGTGCACTGGAAGGCATCCGCTCGTCACGGCGAACTCATGGTGCGGCAGGAGGAGCAGCGCTCGCACGCCCAGGCGCGCGTGCTCATCGACACTCGCCGCGGCGGCTACCGCGACGTGCAGCGCGCGAGTGCGAACGAGCCGGAGAGCGAGAGCTTCGAGTGGCTGGTGGCGTTCGCCGGGTCACTCGTGTTCCGGCTTCAGCAGTCGGGGTTCACGGTCGAGCTCGTCGAGACCGCGGCGCGCCAGCTTGCGTCCGCCGAACTGCACGACGAGCTTCTTGAGAGCCTCGCCACGGTGGAACTGCTCGATGAGCCGCGCCACGACGATCAGCTCTACCTGAGGCCCGATCCCGGTCGCTCGCTCGGCTCGGTGTTCGCGCTGCTGTCGGATGCCGAGCCGCACGTCGTCGATCGCCTCGCCGCCCAGCGCGTCCACTTCGACCTCGCCGTCGCCTTCGTCGTCGCGGGGCGCCGCGAAGCGGTCGCAGAGCCCCTCGCCGAGGCCGGTTGGTTGTGCGTCGAGGTGCTCCCCGACGACGACCCGGTCGATGTGTGGCTCACCGTCGCTCGAGCACGGGAAGAAGCGGGTGTCCGTGGCTAGCGCGACTAAGGTGCGAGGCGCCGTGAGCGCGCGACCGAGCGACGACTTCCGTTCCCGGGCGTGGCGCGTGTCGCTCGCGCTGCTCTGGTGCTTCATCGTGCTCGTGGCGGCGCTGCACACGCTGCTCGACGAGTTCGGCTGGTTCGCGCCCCTGGTCGGTGTTGTCATCGCCGTGCTCGGCGCGGCCGCGCTCGGGCGGGCGCTGAGCGCGCGGCGGTGGGTGCCGACCGTCGCCGCGGTGTTCACCCTGTGGGCCATTCTGAGTCAGTTCTTCGTCGGCGAGACGCTGTGGTTGCGCCTCGTGCCCGTGCGCGAGACGTGGCAGCGACTGGGCGAGCTGGCGGCAGAGGGCACGCGGTCGATCGAGGTGCAGGCGGTGCCCGCCACCGTCGACGCGGGCATCCTCTTTCTCCTGTGTCTCGGCATCGGCGGGCTCGCGGTCGTCGCCGACCTTCTCGCGGTGACCCTGCGGGCACCGGCGGTTGCGGGCCTGCCGCTCGTCGCGCTGCTCGCGGTGCCATCGACGGTCGGACCCGACCGAACCGACGCGTTCCTCTTCGTGCTCGCGTGCATCGCCTTTCTCGCGCTCCTGCGTGCGGGCAGGCCTGCGCGGGAGTCGGGTCTCGCGGTCGTCGTGGGTGCGACCACGGTCGTCGCGACCCTCATCGTTCCCCTCGTGCTGCCACCGGTGAGCGACGAGCCCGCCGCCTCCGACCGCGTCGGCGGCCTGCTCTCGGGCGTCAACCCCGTGCTCGATCTCGGCCAGAGCCTGCGTCGGGAGGCCCAGCGGATCATCATCAACTACACGTCGCGCTCCGGCGACGGACAGTACCTGCGACTCGTGAGCCTGCAGAACTTCACGGGCGAGCTGTGGGAGCCCGACGAGGTCGAGATCGACCGCGACAACCGGCCACAGCTCGTCGGCGACCCCCCGGGCATGGCCGGCGACGTGGCGACCGAGACCGACACCGTGTGGGTGCGCGTGCAGAACCTCGGCAGCCCCTGGCTTCCGGTGCCGTACCCCGCGACAAGCATCGCCGGACTCATCGGAAACTGGTTCTGGGATGCCGAGACACTCACCTTCACGAGCCCCAACTCGACCTCGCGCGGCCAGGACTACCGCGTCTCGAGCCTCGTGGTGCAGCCCACCCCGGCCCAGCTCGTGGGCGCGGGGCCGGCCCCCGCGGAGTTCGACCGCTTTCTCGAGCTTCCCGAGGGGATGCCCGAGATCATCGCCGAGACGGCCGCGAGCGTCACGGCGTCGGCGACGAGCGACTACGCGCGGGCGTTCGCGCTGCAGGAGTTCTTTCGCAACGGGTCGTTCAGCTACTCGGAGACGGCGCCCGTCGACAACGGCTACGACGGCACGGGCATGGAGATGATCGCCGCGTTCCTCGAGGCGAAGGCGGGCTACTGCGTGCATTTCGCATCGGCCATGGCGGTCATGGCGCGCACGCTCGGCATCCCGTCGCGCGTCGCGGTCGGAACGCTCCCGGGCGCGATCACCGATCAGCTCGACGAGGGCCGTCGTGTCATGCAGGTGTCGACGAGCGACCTGCACGCGTGGCCCGAGCTCTACTTCGACGGTGTCGGCTGGGTGCGCTTCGAGCCGACGACGAGCCGCGGTTTCGTTCCCGAGTACGCCGACCGCGAGTCTCCCGGGGTGCCCTCGCTGCCGCCGATCGAGACGCCCGAGCCCACCACGGCACCCACCCCGACCGCGGCACCCGTTCCGACGGCCGGCCCCGACGAGGAGGTCGCGACGGACTCCTCGGATGCCCCGCTGCTGACCGCGCGCATAGGGGTCGTGGCGCTGGCGTTCGGACTGCTGCTCCTGCCCGCACTCATTCGCGCGCTCGTGCGGAAGCGTCGCCTCAGCCGGCTCTCCTTCGGCGCACCGCTGGCGGCGACGGGCTGGCGTGAACTGCTCGACACCGCACACGACCTGGGGCTCGAGCCGGGCGACACCACGACCCCGCGTGAAGCCGCAGCGGAACTCGGTGACTCCATCGAGCTCGCCCGCACGGTCGCCGCCCTCGAGCGCGAGGCGTTCGCGCCACCGGCCGTGGTCTCCGGTGCGATCCGGTTCTCCGACGTGAACGCCGTGCTGCGGCAGCTGCGGGGTCGGGCGGGCTGGCGGGCGCGCGTGCGCGCGTCGCTCGTGCCTCGCTCCCTGTTCGCGCGGGTGCGCAACTGGCGCTCAGCTCGCTGACGGCGCCAAGCCCGGCGGTGCGAACGCGATGACCGGCTTGCCGGTCTGCGGATGCGTGAGCACGACCGCCTCGACGCCGTAGACCTCGCGGATGAGCCCGGCGGTGAGCACGCGCTCGGGGTCTCCCGCGTCGACGATCCGTCCCGCCGCCAGCACGACGACGTGGTCGGCGAGACTCGCCGCGAGCGTGAGGTCGTGCAGGGCGGCGAGCACGGTGACCCCGTCATCCGCCAGCCGCCGCAGCACGGCAAAGGCTGAGAGCTGCGCGCGCACGTCGAGGTGGTTCGTCGGCTCGTCGAGCAGCAGCAGGCGGGGCTGCTGGGCGAGGGCGCGGGCGAGGTGAACCCGCTGACGCTCGCCGCCGCTCAGCGTCTCGAACCGGCGGTCGACGAACTCGGCGGTGTCGGTCGCGGCGAGAGCAGCCTCGATCACGGCGGAGTCGTCGGTCGTGCTGCCGAACATTCCCCGGTGGGGCGTGCGGCCGAGCTCGACGGCGTCGCGCACCGAGAGCGGCAGCTCGCTCGTGAGCTCCTGCTCGACGACGGCGACGGTGCGGGCTCGTTCGCGGCGGCCGAGGGCGAGCAGGTCCGACCCCTCGAAGGCGACCGACCCGCTCGCCGGCACGAGGCCGGAGATCCCGCGAATAAGGGTCGTCTTGCCCGCTCCATTCGGCCCGATCAGGGCCGTGATCGCACCCGCGGGCACGTCGAGGTCGACCCCGCTGAGGATGACACGGCCCCCCAGCTCGACCCTGAGGTCGCGAGCGGTGAGCGCGGCATCCGACATCACGACACCCCCCGCTTGCGGGCGAGGATGAGGGCGAACACCGGCGCGCCGATGATCGCGGTGACGATGCCGACCGGGAGTTCGCGCGGCTCGAACGCCGTGCGCGCGATGGTGTCGGCCCAGACGAGCACGATGGCCCCGACCAGGGCAGCCAGGGGCAGGAGCGCGCGGTGTCGTGAGCCCACGAGCAGCCGCACGGCGTGGGGGAGCACGAGGCCGATGAAGCCGATCGAACCGCTCACCGACACCATCGCTCCCGTGAGCAGTGCCGTCGCGCCGAGCAACCCCCAGCGCACCCCCGCGACATTGACGCCGAGAGCGGATGCCGCGCTGTCCCCGAAGGCGAACGCGTCGAGCACCCGTCCACCCGCCACCAGCGGCACGCCGATGACGACGAGGGCGACACCGGAGATCGCGACGGTGGACCAGTTCGCTCCGCCCAGGGATCCGAGCAGCCAGCTCAGGATCTCGCGGTAGGAGTCGCCCTTGGCCGACCAGAAGATGACGAAGCTCGTCAGTGCCGCGGCGAGGGCCGATACGGCCACTCCCGCGAGCACGGTGCGCGTCGGCGTCACGCCGCCCGCGGCGCTCGCGAGCGCGAGGGTCGCGGCAAGGGCGACGAGCGCCCCGATGAATGCCGTGACCGGCAGCACGAGCGACGCGCCCAGAACGATCACCGCGACCGCGCCGAGCGAGGCGCCCGACGACAGCCCCAGCAGGTACGGGTCGGCGAGCGGGTTGCGCGTGAGCGCCTGCATGACCGCACCGCACAGCGCGAGGCCGGCACCCACGGCGGCGGCGGTGAGCACGCGCGTGAGGCGCAGATCCCAGATGATCCCGTCCCGAATAGGCGTGAGCTGGGGCTCGGCGAGTCCCAGGTGAGCGGTGATGCTCGCCAGCACCTCGGCGGGCCGGATGTCTGCCGCACCCATCCCCACCGACACCACGATCGAGACCACGAGAGCGACGCCCGCGACCGCGCTCCAGAACCAGACGGAGCGGTGCCACGGGGCGCGGCGCACGTGCGGCTTCGGCCCCGCACTGGTCGGTCGCGCCCCCGCAGCCGGCATCCCTACCGGCTCGCCAACTCGTCGAGCTGGGCGACGATCGAGGCGACGGCGTCGACGTTCCGCACGCCCGCCTCCGCTGCGGGGAACGGAACGATGACGTAGCGCTCGTTGATGACCGCGCTGAGCTTCGAGAGGGCAGCATCGGCCTTGAAGTACGCGATCTTCGACTCGGCGGTGTTCCACGCGGCGTCGACGAGCACGATGACGTCGGGGTCGGCGTCGAGCACGCGCTCCCAGTTGATCGGCACCCAGGTGTCGTCGACGTCGGCGACGATGTTGCTGAGCCCGGCGGCCTGCATCATCATCTGCGGCGCTCCCGCGCCCGCTCCGACGTACGGCGTCGCACGACCGGAGGAGTACCAGAGCGCCGTCAGCCCCTCGGTGGAGGGAGCCACGGCGTCGAGCGCGGCGCGCTGCTGGCGCACGAGCGCGGTTGCGGCATCCGGAGCGCCGAACACGTCGCCCGCCTCGAGAAAGTCGGCGAAGAGCTTCTCGAACGTCATTGGTGTCGGACGGTAGCCCTCGCCCTTGCAGGCCGACGGGGAGACGTAGCTGCCGATGCCGAAGCGGGTGAGATCCTCGCGCGATCCCGCCGTGTCGACCGTGAGGTTCGACTCCCAACCTGCGAAGACGAAGTCGGGTTCGAGCTCGAGCAGCGCCTCGCGGCCCGGCACCGCGTCACCGAGCGAGGGGATGCTCGCGGCCTCTGCCGCCCACTCCGAGGGCACCGGCCCATCGTGGAAGGCGGTGGCGAGGATGCGGTCGGCGAGGCCCAGGGCGAGCAGCAGCTCCGTCGACGTCGACTTGATGGTGACGATGCGCTGGGGCGTCTTGCTGATGGTGGTGGTGAAGCCGCAGTTGTCGAGCACGAGCGGGTCGTATGCTCGGGGATCGCCGCTCTGCGGGTTCGCTGCGGGGGGCGGCAGCTCCACGGGAAGCGGCCCGGGAAAAGTCGTGCACGCGGCGAGGGCGCTCGAGCTGGCGAGCACCAGGGCGAGCAGCGCGTAACGGGTGAGTCGTCGGGCGGGGGTGGGGGATGTCATGGAGCCTCCGGATGGCGTTATCAAGCGAACGATTAGCCAGCCCAACAGTTCCAGCTCTCGACCAGCCACCCCTATATACCGGAGGAACGCGACGCACGAAAACGGTGCGCGGGTCTACAGACAATCTACCGGGTCAGATACTCCCATTTGTCCCGTCGACAGGGTAGCGTGACGGAACACCGCAATGGAGCGTGAAGGAGAACCATGACCGTCGTACGAGCCGCCATCACCCAGACCACCTGGACCGGCGACAAGGAGTCCATGCTCGACAAGCACGAGCAGTTCGCCCGAGATGCCGCGGCGGACGGCGCGCAGGTCATCTGCTTCCAGGAGCTCTTCTACGGCCCCTACTTCGGCATCACCGAGGACAAGAAGTACTACGCCTACGCCGAGCCCGCCGACGGACCCATCGTGCAGCGGTTCGCCGCGCTCGCCAAAGAGCTGAACCTCGTGATGGTGCTGCCGATCTACGAAGAGGAGATGCCGGGGCTGTACTACAACACCACGGTGGTGGTGGATGCCGACGGCACCGTTCTCGGCAAGTACCGCAAGCACCATCTCCCCCACCTCGACCGCTTCTGGGAGAAGTTCTACTTCCGCCCCGGCAACCTGGGCTACCCCGTCTTCGACACGGCCGTCGGCAAGGTCGGCACCTACATCTGCTACGACCGGCACTTTCCGGAAGGGTGGCGGGAGCTGGGACTGAACGGTGCCGAGATCGTCTTCAACCCCAACGCCACCAAGCCGGGGCTCTCGAATCGCCTGTGGGAGGTCGAGGGGCCGGCCGCTGCCGTCGCCAACGGTTACTTCGTGCTGCAGCCCAACCGCGTCGGGCGCGAGGACAACGAGTACGGCGAGCTCGCCGTCGACTTCTACGGCACGAGCCAGGTCATCGACCCGCGGGGCAACTTCGTGGGCGAGCGCGGTTCGGGTACCGACGAGGAGATCCTCATCCGCGACCTCGACATGGACATGGTGCGGCAGATGCGCGACGACTGGCAGTTCTACCGCGACCGTCGCCCCGACTCCTACACCAAGATCTCCGCGCCATGATGACCCCGCCGGTTGAGCAGCCGACGAGGGCGGCGTATCGAAACCCCGCCGCCGGTTGAGTAGCGGCGAAGCCGCGTATCGAAACCAAGGCCCCAGAAACCGATTGGAAGACCAATGAAGACGTTGATCAAGAACGGCACGGTCGTCAACGCGACCGGAACGGCGACCGCCGACGTGCTCATCGACGGCGAGACCATCGCCGCGGTGCTCGAACCCGGCTCGACGCTGCTCGGCTTCGACATCGAGTCGAACGTCGACACGGTGATCGACGCATCCGGAAAGTACGTCATTCCCGGCGGCATCGACGCGCACACGCACATGGAGATGCCCTTCGGCGGCACCTTCGCGAGCGACACCTTCGAGACCGGCACGCGCGCGGCGGCGCACGGCGGCACGACGAGCATCGTCGACTTCGTCGTGCAGTACGCGGGCGAGAACGTGCTCGACCAGTACCACGCGTGGCACGAGAAGGCGGCGGGCAACTGCGCGATCGACTACGGCTTTCACCAGATTCTCAGCGACGTGCAGGACTCGAGCCTTCAGGCGATGGACGAGCTCGTCGCCGAGGGCGTGTCGAGCTTCAAGCTGTTCATGGCCTACAAGGGCGTCTTTCTCTCGGACGACGGGCAGATCGTCAAGGCCATGCAGAAGGCGGCCGATAACGGCAGCATGATCATGATGCACGCCGAGAATGGCAGCGTCATCGACCTGCTCGTGCAGCAGGCGGTCGCAGCGGGCAACACCTCCCCCTACTACCACGGCCTCACACGCCCGTGGCAGGCCGAGGAGGAGGCCACCCACCGCGCGATCATGCTCGCCAACCTGACCGGCGCGCCGCTCTACATCGTGCACGTGTCCGCGAAGCAGGCGGTGGAGCAGATCGCTCACGCGCGCGACCTGGGGCAGAACGTCTTCGGCGAGACATGCCCGCAATACCTCTACCTGTCGCTCGAGGAGAACCTCGGTGCCCCCGGCTTCGAGGGCGC